>WFPA01000096.1 GCA_015487815.1 Albidovulum sp. | reverse complement strand
CTCGTAGATGGTGGCGGTGTCCTCGCTCATCTCTCCCTCCTCGCCGGGGCGATTCGCGCCCTTCCGTTTGCCGCCCGACGATAACGGGATCGTTGCGAAAGAAAAGATCTCCGCCGCGTCATCCCTCCCCGCCGACAGCTGCATACAGCCGCGTCCAGCCCGGATGTCGGGCAAGGGCACCGCCGGCATCTGCCGCCGGCAACGGTTCTTTTGCAGGGGGGCAGTGGCCGGTGCGGGGCCGTCGCGACCTCAGCCTTTCCGCGTACCCTCGCCCTCCTCGAGGAGGCGGGCCAGTCGGGCTTCCTCCTCGGCGCTGAGAGGCGCGGCCGGCTCGGGAGCACGCGCGCGGCGACGGGCATAGAGGAAGGCGATGACGAGCCCGATCACGAGGAGCGCCGGACCGGCGATCCACAGCCAGATCGTGGCACCATTCACGGGCGGCTTGAGAAGGACGTATTCACCGTATCGGTCGACGATGTATTGCACCACCTCCTCGTCGCTGTCGCCGGCCTTGAGCCGCTCGCGCACCAGCAGGCGCAGATCGCGCGCGAGATCGGCATTCGAATCGTCGATGTTCTCGTTGCGGCAGACGAGGCAGCGCAGACCCTTGCTGATCTCGCGCGCCCGTGCCTCGAGCGCCGGATCGGAGAGCATCTCGTCGGGGCGCACTGCACCCGCCTCGCGTGGCGCAAGGAGCAGGAACCCGACCGCCAGCAGCAGGAGCCAGCGCATCACCACCCCGGCACCGAAGCGGCGGCGCGGCCCCTTCCCGGACTCGATCCATCCTGTCATCGCAGCCTCTTCCTCTCGTTGCATGTGCACGTCACGGCCTGATGCGGACCGGCGCCCTTCCCTGCCTATTCGGCCGGCACCAGCCGCGCCTTGCGGACCGCCCCGGCAGCCACGCGCAACCGCCGGTCGCTGAGGCTGAGGAGACCGCCGAGGGCCATCAAGAGCCCGCCGATCCACAGCCAGGGCGCGAAGGGCTTGATGTAGGCCCAGACCGACCAGCCGCCTTCCTTCTGCCGGTCGCCGATGACGACATAGACATCACGATCGAGGGTGCTGTCGATCGCGGCCTCGGTGGTCGGCATGCCCGAAACCGGATAGACCCGCTTCTCGGGTTGCAGTGTCGCCAGCACCCGGCCTTCGCGATCCATCAGGGTGAAGGTGCCGCGGGTGGCGGTGTAGTTCGGGCCCTGCACGTTTTCCTCGACCTTTTCGAGCCGGAGCTGATAGGGGCCGAAGGCGTAGGTTTCGCCCTCCCTGACGACACGGATGTCCTCCTGCTGCCAGGCAAGCACCGTCGAGACGGCGAAGATCGTCACCCCGAGCCCGGCATGGGCGACGGCCCGCCCCCAGTCGCCGCGCGGCAGCCGCCCGAGCCGCCGAAGCACCTGCCCCAGGGGCTGACGCGGCCAGCCGGCGCGCACGAGAAGGTCATCCAGCGCACCAAGCACGACCCAGGTCGCCAGCGCCACGCCGATCGGCGCAAGGAGGCTGCCGCCGGTCTGGAGCCACCATGTGAGCCCCCCGAGCGCCAGCGACAGCGCCAGCACGCCGCGCAGCGGCACGATGGCCGCGTCGATGCTGGCCCGTTTCCACGGCAGCAGCGCTCCGATCGGCAGCAGCATGGCGATCCCTACCATGAAGGGGGTGAAGGCCATGTTGAAGAAGGGCGCCCCGACCGAGAGCTTCCGTCCGGTGGTCATCTCGATGACGAGCGGCCAGATCGTGCCGATGAAGACCACGAAGGCCGCCACGATCAGCAGCACGTTGTTGACCACGAGGGCCGACTCTCGGCTGACGAGGGCGAAGGTGCCCCTGGCCCTGAGCACATGGGCCCGCGCCGCATAGAGCGTCAGCGAACCGCCGATGGCGACGGCGAGGATCAGGAGGATGAACACGCCGCGGTCGGGGTCGTTGGCGAAGGCATGCACCGAGGTGATGACGCCGGAGCGGACGATGAAGGTGCCGATCAGCGAGAAGGAGAAGGCGAGGATCGCAAGCAGGATCGTCCAGCTTTTCAGCACCTCGCGCTTCTCGACGACGATCGCCGAATGCAGAAGCGCCGTGCCCACCAGCCAGGGCATGAAGGAGGCGTTCTCGACCGGATCCCAGAACCAGAAGCCGCCCCAGCCGAGCTCGTAATAGGCCCACCAGGACCCCAGCGCGATGCCGATGGTGAGGAACATCCACGCCATCAGCGTCCAGGGCCGCACCCAGCGCGCCCAGGCGGCATCGACCCGCCCTTCGAGGAGTGCCGCCACGGCGAAGGAGAAGGAGGTCGAGAGACCGACATAGCCGAGATAGAGGAAGGGCGGGTGGAAGGCGAGGCCCGGATCCTGCAGGAGCGGGTTCAGCCCCTGCCCGTCGAAGGGCGGCACCGCGGTGCGCAGGAACGGGTTGGATGTGAAGAGGATGAAGGCGAGGAAGGCGACCCCGATCATCGCCTGCACCGCCAGCACCCGCGCCTTCAGGGTCGGTCTGAGGTTGCGTCCGAAGAGGGCGACCATCATCCCGAAGAGCGACAGGATGGTGATCCACAGCAGCATCGAGCCTTCATGATTGCCCCAGGTGCCGGTGATCTTGTAGAGGAGCGGCTTCGCCGTGTGGGAATTGCTGGCGACCAGGATCAGCGAGAAATCCGACAGGATGAAGGCCCGCATCAGCACGGCGAAGGAAAAGGCGATCAGCACGAACTGGACCACCGCCGCCGGCACGGCACTCGCCATCCAGTCATACCAGCCTCGGCTGGCGCCGACGAGCGGGATCACCGCCTGCCACAGCGCCACGAAGAAGGCGAGGACCAGGGCAAAATGACCGAGTTCGTTGAGCCCGAACCCGGTGGCGGAAAACGTCTCGAGCATGTGTGTCCCTCTCCTGTTGACCCGACGGGGCCGCATCCGACTGCCGGCATAATAGGGAGGGTGAGGGAAGGGTCAAATAACATTCCCCGTGAGCTGCTGAGGCACCGGGCCGCAGGAGCTGACAACGCAACACGGGCCGAGCGGTGCAACGGGCCACGCCATCGGGCCGGGGCCGGAGCCGGATCCTAGGTCGGAACATGACGGCGGCAGCCGGAAAACGGACAGGCGCCCATCCTGCCGGACGACGCCATGCCTCTGCCTT
>WFPA01000095.1 GCA_015487815.1 Albidovulum sp. | reverse complement strand
AGGGCGCCGGCGGGTTCAGCGAGGCCCTGCGCCTGATGAAGGATGTCGCCGTCGAGGTCTGGGACCGGGTGAAGCAGGGCGCCAGATCCCTCGGCCTGGCACTGGCCTCCGTCTGGACCACCATCCAGACGGGCTGGCTCGGGATGCTTGCACGGCTTCAGAAGGGCTGGGCCGACTTCCTGCACAAGGTAGCGGGTGGTCTGCGCGACGTGCCGGGGATGGACTCGGTCGCGCTCAGGCTGGGCGGCGCGGCGATCGAGGCGGGATCGGCTTATTACGAGATGGCCGCAGCCGCAGACGCCGCGCGGGGCAAGGCCGACGGGCTGGCGGCCTCGGCCCGGGAGGCCGCGAAGGCCGCGATTGCGCCGCTCAAGTCGATCAAAGCACTGAAGACGGCGTTGAAAGCGGCCGACAACGACGGGGCCGATGCGCTGGCCCGCACCAGCGATGCCGCTTCCCGGCTGGCCACGAGTGTCGCCAACGCTGGCGGCGCGGCTGCGCGGGCGGCCGAGGTGGCGAAGTCGGCTTGGGAGACGGCGACCAGCGCGCTCAAGGATTACGCCACGAGGGCCATGGATCTCGGCAAGGGGCTCGGCGACACGCTGGTGAGCGCATTCTCGAGCGCCGAACAGGCGATCGGCGAGTTCGTGCGCACGGGCAAGCTGGACTTCCGATCGCTGGTCACCTCGATCCTGGCCGACATGGCGAAGCTGTCGGCGCGCCGTTTCATCCTCGGGCCGCTTGCCAATGCGCTGTCGGGCGCGCTGGGCAATCTCGGCGGCGTGTTTGCGCCGGTGATGCACGAAGGCGGCCTCGTCGGCGCCGGCGGGCCCGCACGGCCGGTTCCTGCCCTGGCCTTTGCCGGTGCGCCCCGGATGCATTCGGGCGGCTGGGCCGGCCTCCGTCCTGACGAGGTCCCTGCGATCCTGCAGAGGGGCGAGCGGGTGCTGAGCCGCCGCGAGGTAGCCGCAGGTATCGGCGGCGCACCGAACATCACCGTCAACATCAACACCCGGGACGCCGAGAGCTTCCGCCAGTCCCGCGCCCAGGTGGCGGCCGACATTGCCCGCGCGGTGTCGCTGGGCCGCAGGGGGATGTGAGCCATGGCTTTCCACGAAGTCCGCTTCCCCGACGACATCAGCCGGGGCGCGCGGGGTGGGCCGGAACGGCGTACCCAGATCGTCGAACTTGCCTCGGGCGACGAGGAACGCAATGCCAGCTGGGCGAACAGCCGGCGGCGCTACGATGCCGCCTACGGCATCCGGCGGGCCGATGACCTGGCGGCGGTGGTCGCCTTCTTCGAGGCCCGCAACGGCCGTCTCCACGGCTTCCGCTGGAAGGACTGGGCCGACTGGAAGTCCTGCCTGCCGTCCGGGACGCCCGCAGCGACGGATCAGACCATCGGCACAGGCGATGGCGCAACGACCGACTTCCAGTTGGTCAAGGTCTACAGTTCCGGCTCGCAGAGCTGGACCCGGACCATCACGAAGCCGGTCGACGGGACCGTGATGGTGGCCATCGACGGCACGGAAGCGACCTCGGGATGGTCGGTCGACACCACCACCGGCATCGTCAGTTTCACAATCGCCCCGGCTTCTGGCGTCGTTATCACCGCAGGCTTCGAGTTCGACGTGCCGGTGCGGTTCGACACCGACACGCTCGATGTCACGCTCGATGTCGAGCGGCTCGGCTCCATCACCTCCATTCCGCTGATCGAGGTCAGGCGATGAGCATGCATGTCACCGAGCGGGGCCTGCTGGCCCTTGCCCGTCATGAAGGGATCGTGCCCGGGCCCTACCGCGATTCCACCGGCACCTGGACCTTCGGCATCGGCCACACCGCCGCCGCGGGGCCGCCCGATCCGGCCATCCAGGCGCGCGGGATGCCGGACGATCTGGATGCCGCGATCCGCGAGGCGTTTCGACTGTTCCGGTCCGACCTTGCCGCTTACGAGGCCGAGGTCCGCGGTGCCGTGACCGTGCCGCTTGTGCCGCATGAGTTCGATGCGCTGGTCTCGTTCCACTACAACACCGGCGGCATCGCGCGCGCCTCGCTGACGAAGCATCTGAACGCCGGCACCCCGGCGGCGGCCGCGAAGGCGTTCATGAACTGGCGCCGGCCCGCCTCGGTGATCCCGCGCCGCGAAGCGGAACGCGACCTGTTCCGCGAGGGGCGCTATCCGGCGGGTCAGATCCCGGTCTGGGGTGTGGATGCGCAGGGACGGGTGGATTTTTCGCAACCGATCCGGCGGCTGAACGAGGAAGAGGCGCTGGCGCTCCTGCGACCCCCGATGCCGGACCTGGTGGCGGCCAGGAAGCAGGAGCCGCTCGCAGCGCTTCACGCGTTTTCGTCGGGCGCCTGGTTCGCCCGGCTCGCCGCAATCCTCACACGCCTGTTCAGAAGGAACTGATCCCCATGCGTTACATCCGACCGACCTCGCTGACATGGTGGGCGGGGCTGCTCGCCGTGCTCACCGGCATCGCCTCCATCACGCTGCCGGCAACGGGCGCTCTGGGCGAACTGTCCCGCCTCGTCGCGCTCATGGCCGGCACCAGCGATGCCTCGCCCGCCGGGCTGATCTTCCTCGGCCTCGGCCTGATCGGCCTGCGCGACCGGCTGGAACGGGGGTTCCGCGGTGATCGGTGAACTCCTGGCGGGACTGCTGGCGGCGCTGGGCGCCGGTCTCGGTCTGGTTCTCGGCCATTTCTGGGGCCGGCTGCAGGGAAAGCGCGAAGGCAGGAAGGAGGCCGAACGCGATGCACATGAAGAGACGCTGGGCAAGCTGGAAGCTGGGCGCAAGACGATCCGCGACGGGCGCGATCTCGATCCTGCTGAGCGGCTGCGCCGCAACGATGGGCGCTGGTGACGCGGGCTGCCTGGCCTATGGCGAAGCCCGCCTTGACCGGCCGCCCGTCGCGACAATCGCCACCGTGCCGCCCGCCTGGGCGCGCTGGATCGCCGATCTCGACGATCGCATGACGGGAACCTGCCGATGAAGACCCTGCCGACCGGCCTGCAAACCCACCTCGACACCGGCACCACGACCCTTGCCTGGTGCTGGCGCCTGACGCGTTCGGACGGGCAGGTGTTCGGCTTTACCGACCACGACCTGCCGCTGACGTTCGACGGCACCACGTTCGAGCCCGAGTCGGGCTTCACGGCCTCGGAGATCAGGACCGGTTCCGACTTGTCGGTCGATGCGCAGGACGCGGAAGGCGTGCTGACGTCGGCCACCATCACCGAGACCGACATTCTCGACGGGCGCTGGGACAATGCACTGGTCGAGATCTGGCGGGTGAACTGGCAGGACACCTCGCAGCGCGTGCTGATGCGCCGGGGCGCCATCGGGCAGGTCCGGCGTGGCCGGGTGCAGTTCGTCGCCGAGATGCGCTCGCTGGCCCACGTCCTCAACCAGACCGTCGGGCGGACGTTTCAGGCGACATGCGATGCAAGCTTGGGCGATACCCGATGTGGGGTGGACCTGACGGACCCGGCCCATGCTGGCAGCGGCACCGTCGTGACCGTCACGGGGGACCGCAGCTTTACGGTATCCGGGCTTTCCGCGTTCTCGGACGGCTGGTTCGCACTGGGCACCCTCACATGGACGGGCGGCGCCAATGCCGGGCGCGACGCCGAAGTGATGATGCATGAGGTCGGCACGACAGACGTCACCATCACCCTGCTCGAGGCCCCGGTTCTGGCCATTGCCGCAGGCGACACGTTCACTATCACCGCAGGCTGCGACAAGACCTTCGAGACCTGCACGGGCCGCTTCGCAAACGGGGTCAACTTCCGCGGCTTCCCGCATATCCCGGGCCAGGACACCGTGATCCGCTATGCCGCCAGGGGCGAGGACAACGCGGGGGCGGTGCTGTGACAAGCGCGGCCCGCATCATGCCGGCCCGCATCGTGAAGGCGGCGCGGGGCTGGCTTGGCACGCCCTATCACGACCAGGCTTCGGTCAAGGGTGTGGGCTGCGACTGCCTCGGCCTGATCCGGGGCGTCTGGCGCGAGGTGGTGGGCCCGGAACCCATGCCCGTGCCGCCCTATTCGCGCGACTGGGGCGAAGCGGGGCCGCATGAAGTGCTGGCCGAGGCCGCGCGGGCGGCGATGGCGGAGATCGCCATAACCGAAGCCCGCACCGGCGACGTCGTGCTGTTCCGCATGCGCCAAGGCGCGATCGCCAAGCACGCCGGGATTCTCACGAATGGACGCCCGAATATTCACCGCTCCATTCATGGCGTTCACTTCATCCACGCCTACGAGCGCACCGGCGTGATCGAGGAACCCCTGACCGATCCCTGGTACCGGCGCATCGCCTTCGCCTTCCGCTTTCCCGTGAGCTGACCCATGGCCTCGATCCTTCTTGCCTCCGCCGGCTCCGCGCTGGGCGCATCCATCGGCGGGGCGATCCTTGGCGTCTCCGCCGCCACCCTCGGCGGTGCCGTCGGCTCGTTCGCGGGATCGCTCGTGGACAGCTGGGTCGTCTCGCAGCTGACCCCGGGCCAGCGCATCGAAGGGGCGCGGCTGGACAATCTCGCCGTAACCACTTCGACTGAAGGCGCGGTGATCCCGCGCGTCTGGGGCCGGATGCGGCTCGGCGGCAACATCATCTGGGCGACCGACTTCACCGAGCATGTGAGCACGTCCACCTCTGGCGGCGGCAAGGGCGGTGGGCCGAAGGTGACGACGACGAGCTACACCTACACGGTATCCTTTGCCGTTGCGCTCTGTGAGGGGCCGATCTCGGGGCTGGGTCGGGTCTGGGCGGACGGCAAGCCGCTCGACATGACCGGCATCACATGGCGTCTCTACAAGGGCGACGAGACTCAGGACCCGGACCCCTTCATCGAGGCGAAGATGGGCACGGGGAACGCGCCCGCCTATCGCGGCACGGCCTATGTAGTATTCGAGGAACTCGACCTCACGCCCTTCGGCAACCGCATTCCGCAGCTCTCGTTCGAGGTGTTTCGCCCGCTGGTGGAAGCAGACACCGTCGAGGGCATGGTCAGGTCGGTGACCATGATTCCCGGCTCGGGCGAGTTCGTCTACGCCACAGAGCCGATCACCCGGGGCACGGGCGGCAACACGGCGCCCGAGAACGTGAACAACCAGACCGGCAGGCCGGACATCCTGGCATCGCTCGACAACCTGCAGGCCGCGGCGCCCAATATCGGGAACGTCTCACTGGTGGTCAGCTGGTTCGGCCTCGACCTGCGGGCCGGGAACTGCCAGATCAGGCCCGGCGTGGAAACCGCGACCAAGACCACCACGCCGAAGAGCTGGTCCGTGAACGGCGTGGACCGCGCCGATGCCCACCTGATCAGCACCGATGCACAAGGCCGGGTAAACTACGGCGGCACGCCGGCGGATTTCTCGGTGGTGCAGGCAATCAGGGAGATGAAGGCCAGAGGGATGCGGGTCACCTTCTACCCCTTCCTGCTGATGGACATTCCCGACGGGAATACGCTGCCCGATCCGTATTCCGATAACGCGGTGACGCCGGGCCAGCCGGCCCATCCCTGGCGCGGGCGCATCACCTGTTCGCCGGCGGTCGGCTTTGCGGGCACCGTGGACAAGACCGCCGACGCGGCCACGCAGGTTTCCGCCTTCTTCGGCAATGCGCAGATCTCGGACTTCTCGGTCTCTGGCGAGACGGTGTCATGGACCGGCGGCAATGACTGGGGCTACCGACGGATGATCCTGCACTACGCGCATCTATGCGCGGCCGCGGGCGGCGTCGACGCCTTCCTGATCGGCTCGGAACTTGTCGGCCTCACCACGATCCGCGACAGCGCCACCGGGTTTCCAGCGGTGGCGGCGCTCCGGCAGCTGGCGGCGGATGTGCGCGCCATTCTCGGCTCGGGCACGAAGATCAGCTACGCCGCAGACTGGTCGGAGTATTTCGGCCACCAGCCGGAGGACGGCTCGGGAGACGCGCTGTTCCACCTCGATCCCCTCTGGGCTGATGCCAACATCGACTTCATCGGCATCGACAATTACCTGCCGCTTTCGGACTGGCGTGACGGCACGGACCATCTGGACGCGCAGGCCGGTTGGGCCTCCGTGCGGGACATCGATTACCTGCAATCGAACATCGAGGGCGGGGGAGGGTATGAGTGGTTCTATGCCTCAAGCACTGACCGGCAGGCCCAAGTCAGAACGCCGATCAGCGATGGCTTCTACAACGAGCCCTGGCTGTTCCGCCCCAAGGACATGCGGGGGTGGTGGCGGAACCTCCACCACGACCGGCTGGGCGGGGTGCGCGTGGGCTGGTTCCAGAATGCGGCTGATCCGGCCAGCTACGATCCCAACCTCTCCACGGTAGCGATTACCGCAACCACCGGCACGTTCGGGCCCTTCACAACCCCGGCGCTCGTGGCCTCTGACGGGGCCACCTGGCACGGCGCCACGCCGGGGTATCGAACCCTGTCGGCGGGCGAACGGGTGGTGATCATGGCTTACGTCGCCCCCGGCACCTCCGGCGACTTCGCCCTCTATCTCGCGCTGGGCGCGGGCGCCGATCATGCCTCGTATTTTGGGGCCATCGGCGGCTGGGAGGGCACCGCGCCCGGGGCGCACATCATCAACGCCACCAGCCAGGTGGAAGTGTCGCCGGAGCTGTGGAAGATCACCATGGACGTGACGGCGGGGCTGTCGGGCTCGGCGGGCTTCCGCATCGGGCCGCGCTCGGCCACGGTGGGCGCGGACATCGTGGTCTACGGGGTGGAGGTATTGCCCTGGGACCAATCCACCACCGGCTGGGTGCCGCAATCGAAGCCCATCCGCTTCACCGAGTTCGGCTGCCCCGCCGTCGATCGCGGCACCAACCAGCCCAATGTCTTCTACGACCCGAAATCCTCGGAAAGCGCCCTGCCGCACTTCTCCCGCGGCTGGCCGGACGAGGCGGTGCAGCGGGCCTATGTCGTCGCCACGCTGGGCTACTGGGGCGATGCGGCCAATAATCCGACAAGCAGCGTCTATGGCCAACCGATGATCGACATTGCCGAGGCCGCGCTCTGGACCTGGGACGCCCGGCCATACCCGGATTTCCCGGCCCGTGCGGATGTCTGGTCGGACGCCGCCAACTGGCGGCTGGGGCACTGGATGGGCGGACGCCTCGGGCAGGTGTCATTGGGCGCGCTGGTACGCGATCTGTGCCGGGCGGCGGGGCTGGACGCGAGCCTGATCTATGTCTCCGAGCTTTCCGACATCGTGCCGGGCTTCACCGTGGCGGCACTGGTAAGCCCGCGTGCCTCGATCTCGGTGCTGGCCCGGCACTTCGGCTTCGATGCAGTGGAAAGCGGTGGGAAGATCGTGTTCCGCACCCGTGGCCGGGCGGCAGCCATGACCATTACGCCGGACCAGTTGGTCGGCAATGGCCAGGCGGAAGTCATGGAGCTGACCCGCGGGCAGGAGACCGAGCTGTCCCAGGCGCTCAAGTGGCAGCTGGTGCGGGCCGACGAGGAGTATGACGCGGCGACGGTGGAGGCGCGCCGGACCACCGTACAGGCCGCGCGGGTATCTTCCGAGACCTTCCCGCTGGCAGTCTCCCTCGAAGAAGCCGGCCGACGCTGTCGCCGCGCGCTGATGGAGGCCTGGGTGGGGCGCGAGACTCTGACCGCCCGGCTGCCCCCGTCAATGCTGGCGCTCGACGCGGGCGACGTGATTGCGCTGGAGCATGACGGGCGGAAAGTGGATTACCGCCTTACCCGCATCGCCGATGCGGGTGCGCGCGCGATCGTAGCGATCCGCACCGATGCCGTCATTTACGACCTGCCCCCCGGCAAGGGCCGAACGCCGCAGCTGGCCACTCCCAACGTCTTCGGGCCGGCCGAGGTCGCACTGATGGACCTGCCGCAGCTCAGTGACAGCGTGCCGGCGCATCGCCCGTACGCGGCGGTGTTCGCGAGGCCCTGGTACGGCACCGCCGCGGTCTGGCGGAGTGCCACGGATGCGGGCTTCCAGATGCTCGACACCATCGGCGCGCCGGCGCGCATGGGCACGCTGGCCGCCGATCTGCCGGCCGGGCCCGTGGGCCGCTTTGATGCGGGCAACGAACTTTTGGTGGACCTGTCCTCGGGAACGCTGGCTTCGGTGACCGATACCGAGCTTCTGAACGGCGCCAACGTGCTGGCCGTGGAAAGCGCGAGCGGTACTTGGGAGATCGTCCAGTTCGGGAACGCGGAGCTGGTCTCAGCGGGGCGCTACCGCCTCACCCGTCTGCTGCGCGGGCAGCGGGGCACCGAGGACAACATCGGCAACCCGGCGCCGGCCGGTGCCCGGGTGGTCATCCTCGATACCGCCGTTCAGCCGCTCTCGATCGCGGAAACCGATCTCGGCATCCCCTGGAACTGGCGCGTCGGCCCGGGCACTGCCGCGCCCTCCGATGCCATCATGCAGGCGCTCAGCTTCACGCCCTCGGGGCGCGGGCTGATGCCCTTTGCCCCGGCGCAGGCGCGCATGCGGCGTGAGGCGAACGGCGATCTCGCGATCCGCTGGCTTCGCCGCGACCGGGCACTCTCGGCCGACAGCTGGGTGCTGGCGGAGGTGCCGATGTCGGAGGCCTCCGAAGCCTATGATCTGGAGATCCTGAGCGCTGGTGCCGTGCTGCGCAGCGTCACGGGACTGACAGCACCGACCTTCACGTACTCCGCCAGCATGCAGACCGCCGATTTCGGTGGCCCTGTCGCCAGCCTTGATGTCCGCATCACCCAGATCGGCGCGCTGGGCCGCGGCGTGCCGCTTGCCACCACCCTCACCGTCACGGAGGCCGTCTGATGACCACCCCCAACCTCGCCCTGCCGCTGCTCTCCGCCGCCAGGCCCAGAAACATGTCACCGTCAATGAGGTGCTGGCTCGCCTTGACGGGCTGGTGCAGATCTCGGTGAAGGACCGGGATCTGGCTGCGTCGCCCGCGAGCCCCGTCGAGGGCGACCGCTACATCGTTGCTGCCGGCGCCACCGGCGCCTGGGCCGGGTGGGACGGCGACGTGGTGCTGTTCACGGGTAGGGCATGGGTGCGGATGCCGCCCAGGGATGGATGGCGCGTGTGGGTGGAGGACGAGGGGGTGCTGGTCGTGCGAATGGGCGGGGTGTGGCTGACGCTCGATGCGGCCTTGGGTCTGCTGGTGCGTGGTCCGGCCGTCGAGGTGGCCCGGGGGCCGAGCGGATCGTCGATCGGGCTGCATGTGGACGAAGAGCTGCTCTCGGGGCTCTCCGGCGCCTCGGTCACCTCGACCATCGCCATTCCCGACCGGGCCATTGTGCTGGCGGTTTCAACACGAACTGTTGCAGCGGTCCTCGGCGCGACGTCCTACGACTGCGGCTTCGCCGGCGAGCCTGTCAAGTTCGGCGGCTCACTCGGTGTGGTGGCCGGGAGCACCAATGTCGGCGTCATCGGCCCGCAGGCCTTCTATGCCCCTACGCCGATCGTGCTTACCGCCAATGGCGGGAGTTTCACCGGTGGGGATGTGCGCATTGCCATCCAGTATCTGCTGCCAACCGCGCCAGTCGCCTGATCTCCAACCACCACAAGGAAACGACCATGACCCCTCCGTCCAAGGATGCGGGCTTCGTCCGCATACCCGAAGAGGACTTCGAGGCCATCCTCGCCCGCGCCGCCGAAAAGGGCGCGCGCAAGGCCCTCGCCGATGTCGGACTCGAAGGTCCCGAGGCAGCCATCGACATCCGCGACCTGCGCACGCTTCTGGCGAGCTTGCGCATGGCGCGGCGCACCGCCTGGCAGACCACCGTGCGGCTGATCACCACCGGCATGCTGCTCGCGCTGATCGCAGGCGTGGCGGTGAAGCTGAAGATCTTCGGAATTGGAGAATGAACATGAACGTGGACAAGATTGCCCGCGAGATCGTTGCGCGCGAGGGTGGCTTCGTGAACGATCCGGCCGACGCGGGCGGCGCCACGAAATACGGTGTGACCATCGGCATCTTGCGTGCGCTGGACCTTTCCGCTGGACCTTAATGTGACCGGCAACCGGCGGAGCGCGGAATAACGGGGCGGTCGTGGATTGGACCGAGTGCAGGGAGAGTAACATAAAGCGAAATAGAGTTTGGGTTGCCCAAAAAACCGAGGGTCTTGCCTGTGCCCGTTGATCAAAAAGCCCCCTGCGGATACTGTTACTTCTAGGCGCGAAATCAGGTACCGGAAATGGAGACAACCAGGCGATATTTTCTTGGTGCCGCGGCCCTGGCCGTAACTTCAGGAGTGTTGCCTGCCATGGCGGCCAGGCCATTCCGCCTCGGGCTGACGCCGGTCTTTCTCGACAACGACGCCGTGGTGCTGGCCGCACTGCAGAAGGCGATCATGCGTGGCCTCGGCATGCCGGTCGAGATGGAACAGCGACGCACCTACAAGGAAGTCACCGAAATGCTCCTCGAAGGCGCGCTCGATGCCGCCTGGCTGTGCGGCTATCCCTATCTGCAGCATGAGGACCGGCTGTCGGTGGTGGGGGTGCCGGTGTGGAACGGCAAGCCGCTCTACCGCTCCTATCTCATCGTCGGACAGGATGACGACGCGACCGATCTGCCCGATCTGGCCGGTGGCATGCATGCCTTTTCCGACCCCGATTCCAATTCCGGCTTTCTCGTCACCGCCTCGGATCTGGCGCTGATGGGCACACGCCCCGAGGATTTCTTCCGCCGCTTCATCTTCACCTACGGCCATCGCAACGTGGTGCGGGCGGTGGCGGCGGGGCTGGTGCGTTCGGGAAGCGTCGATGGCTATGTCTGGGAGGTACTGCGCGAGGTCGAACCGGCGCTCACGGCCGGCACCCGGGTGATCCGCCGCTCCGAATGGCTCGGCTTCCCGCCGGTCTGCTGCCGCAAGGGGGCGGTGGACGACCCGGTGATCCGCCGCTTCACCGAAGTGGTGCTCCGCTTCGATGCCACCGAGGAGGGGCGCGCTGCGCTGAAACTGCTCAGGCTCGACGGGATGACGCCGGCCACGCCCACCCTTTATGACGGCATTCGCCGCCGCATGGTGATCTTCCGCAGGGCGCAGGGGTGATGCGGGCACATCCGGAGCCGGAGACGGGGAGATCGCAGGTGGCGGGAGGCGGCCTGCTCGGTGCCTGGCGGCGGCTGTCACTGGCGGTGCGGGTACCGGTGCTGGTCTCGGTGCTGATGATTGCGGTGGCGGCGGTGGCTTCGCAGCTGGTGCTTTCTGCCCTCGACCGGCAGCAAGTGGCGCGCATCCGGGAGCTTGCGCGCCAGCATGTCGAAGCGCTGTCCGTCGCCCTCGGCCCCCACGTACTGAGAAAGGATATCTGGGAGGTCTACGATACGCTCGAGCGCGCCGCCGGCGCTTCCAACGGCCGGCGCACCGTGTTCTCGGCCGTGGCCGACACGCGCGGCCGGGTGCTGGCGGCGACCGATCCGCGCCGCGCCCCGGTGGACAGTCCGATCGCAAAGCTGGCGCAGGGCGCCCAGCGGCCCGACCAGCTGGAGCCGGGGACGGGGGAGAGCCGCATCCGGCTGATCGCGCCGCTGGTCTATCAGGGCCGCACCGTCGGCCAGGTGGTCACCGAGCTCGACATTTCCGACCTGCTCGAGGAGCGAGCCCATGCCCGGCGGCTCCTGCTCTTCGGCAACGGGATCGTCACCCTGTTCCTCGCCCTTGTGGGTTACATGGCGACGCGGCGGATGCTGCTGCCGATCACCCGCCTCGTGGAGCGGATGCAGGAAAGCGAGGGGACGCCGCGGCCGATCCCGCCCGAGGAGATCCCGGCCGGCGACAGCGAGATGGCGCGGCTGGTCCATACCTACAACGCCATGGCGCGGAGCATGGCCGAGAAGGCCGAGGTCGAACGCCGCCTTGCCGAGCGCGAGCGTTTCGTCAGCCTCGGGCGATTGGCCTCGTCGCTGGCCCATGAAATCAACAATCCCCTTGGCGGACTACTGAACGCGGCCGACACCATCAACCGCTATGCCGACCGACCCGAGGTGGTGCGCCAGTCGGCGACGCTGATCGAACGGGGGCTGCGCCATCTGCGCGACGTAACCAAGGCGACGCTGGAGATGAACCGGCTCGACCGCCGCGCTCAGCCGCTGGCGCGGGAGGATTTCGAGGATCTCCAGCTTCTGATCGAACCCGAGATCCGCCACCGGCGCCAGCGGCTCGACTGGCGGGTCGGGCTCGGCCATGCGCTTTCGGGCACGCTGCCGGCGGCGCCGGTGCGGCAGATCGCGATCAATCTCCTGCTCAACGCGGCCCAGGCGGCGGAGCCGGGTGGCCATGTCGGCTTCGCGGTGCAGGAGACGGAAGCCGGCCTCGAGATCACGGTCGAGGATGACGGCCCCGGCCTCGGCCCCGAGGCGCGGCGGCGGCTTCTCGGTGCCGGGCCGGTGCCGCAGGGGGGCGGGGTCGGGCTGAGGATGGTGCACGATCTCGTCGCCCGCCTCGGCGGCCATGTGGAGATCGACGATGTGGTGCGCGGCAGCCGCATCCGGGTGATCCTGCCGTTCCGGGCGGCGGAAGAGGGGGCCTGGGCGGCTTCCCGCGCGCAGCCGGCAGGGGAGGGGTGAGATGCTGAAAGGGTTTCGCATCGCCCTCGTCGAGGATGACGAATTCATGGGCAGCTCGCTCGTCCAGCGGCTCGAGCTCGAGGGGGCGGACGTGACCTGGCTGCGTCAGGTGGTGCGGGCCATCGGTGCGCTGCGCAGCCCCGAGAAGCCAATCGACGCGGTGCTCTGCGACATCCGCCTGCCCGACGGCACCGGCGAGGAACTCTTTCTCCGCCTCGCCGAAACCAGCCAGCCGCCGCCCTTTCTCTTCATCACCGGCCATGGCGAGATCGAACAGGCGGTGCGGCTGATGCGGGCCGGCGCCGCCGACTACATCACCAAGCCCTTCGAGATCGGCCAGCTGCTCGAACGGGTGCAGATGCTCCTGGCCGATCGGGCAGGGGACGAGGAGATGCCGCGCCTTCTCGGCATCTCGCCGGCCGCGCGGCGCATCGAGGCGCTGATCGCGCGCGCCGCCGCGGAGGACGGGGCGGTGCTCGTCACCGGTGGCCCCGGCACGGGAAAGGGGCCCGTGGCGCGGCGGATCCACGAGATGTCCGAGCGGCGGGCGGCGCCCTTCGTCGAGGTCAATCTCGTGCGCGACCCGGCCTCGCGGGCGGCGCTTCTCGCCCCCCATGGGGCGCTGGCCGAGGTCGGCGAAGGGGTGCTCCATGTCCATGGCGTCGAGTTTCTCGAACCCGATGAGGCGCTGGTGCTTCTCGGACGGCTCGAACGCGGCTTCGCCGGCCGCCTCGTCATGAGCAGCGCCCTGCCTTGCGGCGAGATCCTCGCGCAGGGCGGTGGCCGGGCCGAGCTCGTCTATCGGCTCGATCCGATCGAGATCCCGATTCCGCCCCTTGGTAGCAGACCCGAGGACGCGGTTTGGCTGATGCACCGGCTGTTTCCGCGGCTAAATGCCCGCCGCGCGGTGCCGCTCGAGGGAATCGGGCAGCTGGCCGAGGAGGCGGTGCGTGCCCATGACTGGCCGGGCGGCGGGCGCGAGCTGAGGGCCCGGCTCTCCCATGGCGTCGCCGCCGCGGCCGGCCCGCTTCTCGGCCCGATCGACATCTTCCCCGAGAATGTCGGCGCCGAGACGGAGATCGGCACCCTTGCCGAGGCCCGGGCGGCGGCCGAGCGGCGGCAGATCGCGCTGGCGCTTGCCCGTTGCGGCGGGCGGGTCGGCAAGGCGGCGCAGCTGCTCAAGGTCTCCCGCACCACCTTGTGGGAGAAGATGCAGCGCTACGGCCTCGCGCGCGAGGATCAGGGCTGAGGGGACGCCTTGCCCCGGCTTGCGGCACCGGGAAACCTGCCGGCGGCAACCTTGGGGAGAGCGCGCTCCTGCGACATTCACGAGGGGTGGAATCTGCGCATTCCGACAAGGTGGCGGGCGGCGAGGCGGCCTTGTTCGGAAAACTGAACGGTTCATAAAAGGCTTTTTATTTCAATCTTTTGCCTGCCTCCGTTTCGGCAAGTCCACGCCCCGCAAGGTCGGAAGGCTCTGCTATCTTGCACCTGCCCGAACATGTCAAAGGGAGGACGCAAGATGAGATGCAAGAAACTGGTCGATGTCGGCCGGCGGCAATTCCTGCGCGGCGGTGCGCTCGGGGTTGCCGGTGCGGCGGCGGCGACCGTGCTGCCCGCTCCGGCGGCCAAGGCCGCACCCGCGCCGGCGCAGGTGGAGTATCCCTCCAACCGGCTGGCCAACATCGCCGACCTCAAGGTCAACGAACCGATGGATATCGAGTATCCCGATGCCGACAGCCCCGGGGTGCTGATCAAGCTCGGCACGCCTGTCGAGGGCGGTGTCGGCCCCGATGGCGACATCGTCGCCTATTCGGTGCTCTGCCCGCATATGGGCTACGTCATGTCCTACAATGGCGAGGACAAGACGCTGAACTGCCCGGGCCACTTCTCGCGCTTCGATGCCGAGGCCGGCGGCCAGGAAATCTGGGGTCACGCCACCCAGTCCGTGCCGCAGTTCATCCTGCGCGTCGATGAAAAGGGCGACATCTACGCCGAGGGCTGCACCGACCTGATCTATGGTCGGCCGTCCAACGTGCTGTCGTAAGGGGGGAAGCAACATGGCCTACAAGAGACAGATCGATCGCCTTCCCATCCCGCCCAAGGATGCGAAGGTCCACAACGTGACCTGCCACTACTGTATCGTCGGTTGCGGCTACAAGGCCTACACCTGGCCGCGCAACAAGCAGGGCACGCTCAAGGAAAACGCCTTCGGGGTTGACCTTTCCCAGCAGCAGGGCGCCGAAGGCACCTGGGTGGCGCCGTCGATGTACAACATCGTCAAGCAGAACGGTGAGGACGTGCATCTGGTCGTGGTGCCCGACAAGGACTGCGTGGTAAACTCGGGGCTCGCTTCGGTGCGGGGCGCGCGCATGGCCGAGAACCGGCCGTCCGAGGTCACCGGCACCCAGCAGCAGCGCCTGACCGACCCGCTGGTGTGGCGCTACGGCACCTGGCAGCCTACCAGCTGGGATGACGCGCTCGACCTCGTCGCCCGCGTCACCGCCCGGGTGATCACCGAAGGCTCCGAGGACGATCTCGTGGTGTCGATGTTCGACCATGGCGGATCGGCCGGCGGCTACGAGAACACCTGGGGCACCGGCAAGCTCTACTTCGGCTCGATGAAGGTGAAGAACTGCCGGATCCACAACCGCCCGGCCTACAACTCCGAGGTCCATTCGAGCCGCGACATGGGCGTGGGCGAACTCAACTACGCCTATGAGGACTACCACATCACCGACACCATCGTGATGTGGGGGACCAACCCGGTCGAGTGCCAGACCAACCTCTACTTCAACCACATCCGCAAGGGGCTGGAGAACGGGGCGCGCATGGTCGTGGTCGATCCGCGGCGTTCGCTCACCGTCCACACCAGCGAGGAGATCGCCGGCAAGGACAACGTGCTCCATCTGGCGATCAACGAAGGCACCGACCTTGCGCTTGCCAACGCGATCTTCACCTACATCGCCGACAAGGGCTGGGTCGACAAGGACTTCATCGAGAAGTCGACCTTCCGGAACGGTGTCGCCCAGGAGGAGAACGAGAAGTTCCCGGCGCCGCTCGGCTCCTTCGAGATGGCGCTGGAGAAGTGCCGCATCTCGGTGGACGAGGCGGCCAAGATCTGCGGCGTGCCGGCGGCGGACATCGTCAAGGCCGCCGAGTGGATGGCCAAGCCCCATGACGACGGCTCGCGGCGCAAGTGCGTCATCGGTTACGAGAAGGGCGTCATCTGGGGCAACGACAACTACCGCACCGTCGGCGCGATCGTGAACATCTCGCTCGCGACCGGCAATATCGGCCGTCCGGGGGGCGGGTGCTGCCGGATGGGTGGTCACCAGGAGGGCTACTACCGGCCGTCCGATGCCCATGTCGGCCGTCCGCCCACCTATGTCGATCATCTCCTGATCAACGGTGGCGGCAAGGTGCACCATGTGTGGGCCTGCGACCACTACAAGACCACGCTCAACATCACCGAGTTCAAGCGCGTCTACAAGAAGCGCGCCGACATGGTGAAGGACGCGATCGATGCCGCGGCCGGCAAGTCGCGTGAAGAACTGGTCAACGCGATCGTCGATGCGGTCAACAAGGGCGGCCTGTTCATCGTCGATGTGGACATCATCCACAGCCAGATCGGCCAGAACGCCCATGTGATCCTGCCGGCGGCGGAGTCGAACGAGATGAACCTCACCTCGATGAACGGTGAGCGTCGTCTGCGGCTCTCCGAAAAGTACATGGATCCACCGGGCCAGGCCAAGCCCGACTGCCTGATCGCGGCCGGTATCGCCCAGCACATGGAACGCGTGCTGCGCGAGATGGGTCACGACAAGTATGCGGACAAGTTCAAGGGCTACGACTGGAAGACCGAGGAAGACGCCTTCATGGACGGCTACCATCAGGGCAACCCCGAGGTCACCTACGACCGCCTGCGGGCCATGGGCAACAATGGCGTGCAGGAGCCCGTTGTCGGCTACAAGGACGGCAAGCTCATCGGCACCAAGCGGCTCTACAGTGACGGCAAGTTCACCCGTCATGGCCGCAAGGACGGCAAGGCCCTGTTCTGCGGCGGCGCGTGGCGCGGATGGCAGGCGCCGGGCAAGGCCGAGGAGCAGAAGAGCTACAAGTTCTGGGTCAACAACGGCCGGGCCAACATCTTCTGGCAGAACTGGTTCCTTGATCAGGAAAACGATTTCGTCATGGATCGTTATCCCTACCCGTTCGTCGAGATGAACCCGGCCGACATGGCCGAGCTCAGCCTCAAGGCCGGGGACCTGGTCGAGCTCTACAATGAGAACGGGGCGACCCAGGCGATGGCCTATCCGACGCCGACGGCCAAGCGCGGCCAAGTGTTCATGGTCTTCGCCAGCCCGCGCGGTGCGCAGGGGAACATCGTCAACCCCGGCGTCAACGAGCTGGTGCTGCCGGACTACAAGCACTGCTGGGCCAACATCCGCAAGCTGTCGGATGCGCCGCGTGACGCCCAGGGCATCTCCTTCAAGTCGAAGGAATACAGCGCCTGACTTTCAGTTCCTCCTGAAAGCTGACGGCAAGACGGGCGGCCTTCGGGCCGCCCGTCGCTTTTGGGCTTTCCGGCTTTGGGCAGGTTGTCATCAGCAAGCGCGCCGCCCGGCGGCAGGAAGCTCCGGGAAGGTCCCCGAGCCCTGCTCCACCATGCGGCGGGGCAGGGCCTCTTGCTGGTTCCTACTCCCACTCCATCTGTTCGTAGGCCGCCTAGGCGTTCTTACCGGCCAGCGCCTCGAACAGCTTGAGATAGGAAAAGGATGACTGGTCCACCTTGGGCGCATCAAAGATCGGGCGGTCCTCCTCGAGCAGCCGACCGATGCGGGCGCGCAGGTTTATCAGGCAGTCATAGGTATCGGCGCGCGCCCGTCCCATCGTCGTCGCGTGACCGTGACCGGGCACCACATAGGCTGCGCCGAGCGCCCCGCGCTTCAGCTCTCGGCGAGCCAGCGCTCGAGCTTCGCCGGGTCGGGCAGGCCGCCGGCATGGACCAGCTTGCCGTCGATGGCGATGCCCGGGGTCGAGACCACGCCGGCCATGGCGATCCTAGCGTAATCGATTTCCTTGGTGACGTTCACCTCGATGCCCAGCTTCTTCGCCCCCTCCTCCACCATCGCGGCGGTGGTCTCGCAGCGCTTGCAGCCGGGTCCGTAGACGATGACGTTCTTCATGGGGTTTCCTTTCATGGATCAGGGGGCATGGACTGGGTGACAAGAATTCTGCCGCACAGGCGGGGCGCGGCGCCGCCCTCAGCCCATGGCCGCGGCCTCGTCGCTCCAGCGGCGGATTTCCTCGCGCCGCGGCACCCGGCCCACGGCCCGCATGGTGCCGTTCACCGCGATGCCCGGGGTGGAGAGGATGCCCTGGGCCATGATCTCGGCCATGTCCTCGACCTTGACGAGCTCGGCGTCGAGCCCCTCGCGGGCCATCATCTCCTCGATCATCCGCGCCGTGGCCTTGCACCTGGCGCAGCCGGTGCCGAACAGGGTGATGCGGGTTGTCATGGCGGCCTCCTCAGAAGATGGCGTTGAAGAGGAAGCCGACCGCGAGGATGCCGCTGGCGACGACGGCGATGAACACCGCGATCAGCCGCCAGGTCAGCACCTTCTTGAGGATCAGCATTTCCGGCGCCGACAGGGCGATGACGCTCATCATGAAGGCCAGCACCGTGCCGAGCGCCGCGCCCTTGCCGAGAAGCGCCTCGACCACCGGGATCATGCCCGAGGCGCCCGAATACATCGGGATGCCGACCAGCACCGCCGCCGGCACCGACCACCAGGCATCGGCCCCCATCAGCCGGGCCATCGTCTCTTCCGGCACATAGCCGTGGATGACGGCGCCCAAGGTGATCCCTGCGATGATCCACATCCACACCTTGCCGACGATCTCCTTCACCGCCTCGAGGCCGAGCCTGTAGCGGTCAAGCATGCTCAGCTTCTCGTCGGGCAGTTCGAGGGCGGCCGCGCCGGTACGGATGTTGCGCACCCAGTCCTGCAGCCAGCCCTCGAGGTGGAAGCGGCCGATCACCCAGCCGGCGAGGATGGCGATCAGCAGGCCGAAGCTCAGGTAGATCAGCGCCACCTTCGCCCCGACGAGCCCCCAGAGCAGGAACACCGCCACCTCGTTGACCATCGGCGCGGCGATGAGGAACGAGAAGGTCACCCCCAGCGGCACCCCGGCCGAGACGAAGCCGACGAAGAGCGGCACCGCCGAGCAGGAGCAGAAGGGGGTGAGGATGCCGAGGAAGGCGGCCAGCACGTTGCCGACTCCTTCGCGCTTGCCCGAAAGGAGGGCGCGGGTCTTCTCGGGGCTGAAGAAGCTGCGCACCACCCCCATCACAAAGACGATCAGCGTCAGCAGCATCAGCACCTTGGGAGTGTCATAGAGGAAGAAGGCGATCGCCTCGCCGGCATGGCTGGCGCGATCGACCGGCAGTTGCGCCGTCAGCCATTCCGAGACGGCCGGCAACTGGCGATAGATGGCAAACCAGGCGGCAATGGCGAGGATGACGCCCAGATGCCACATCCAGGGCCTGTCGGCCCGGCGCGTGGCCCGGGGTGCGGTGCAGCTGCCGCCTTCGCAGCAGGCGGCGGAGGTTTCGGCATTCATGCGACAATCCTTTCTTCATTGTCGGTCAGCGCCGCGTCGGCCGCGAGCACGGCATCGACGATGGCGGCAAGTTCCGGCGAGAGGGCGGGGTTGCGGCGATAGCGCACCCATTGGGCATCGCGCCGATCGACCACCAGCCCGGCGAGTTTCAGGGTCTTCATGTGGCGCGACATGCGGCTCTGCGTCACCTGGAGCCGGCTCATCAGCTCGCAGACGCAATGCTCGCCCCCGGGCCAGACGATCCTGAGCGCCCCGAGGCGCACCGGGTCGGCCAGGGCCTGCAAGAGCTGGGTGAGCAGCATGTTGGGCGCCGGGGCCGGCGCAGGGTCGGTGGCGCACTGGCATGACGTCTGGTCCATAGCTCCAGCCCCCTCCGCTGGTTCTTCAGGTGCAATCTTATGCGTCAATCCGCATATGCGCTATATTGCATTTACTAATGCCGTTCACAACCTCCTGCGGCGAAGATTCTTTCGAGAGGGGGTGCGGTGTCTTGCCGGAAAGGGTGGGGAGGTTTTCGTAAAGGGAATGTGTCGAAGGGGGCGTCAGGGCTAGAGATTGGCGGAGCGGAGGCCTGATCCGCGATCGGGGCGCCTGCGGTGCGTCCTCAACCGACGGGCCGGGAAGCAGTGAACGCGGTTACGCATATGGCGGCTGAAACACGCCTCGATCTGCCGGCGGCGGGGGCGTGGCTAGATATGGCCGCCGGAGCGGTGCCCACCTGCCCCGCTGCCAGATCCAGTCGCGATCGGAGTGGTTGACGAAGCGCCAGGCGCGCCTGGGGCGGTCTGGGGATATTCGAGCGCTGGCTGACCCTTTAGGTTGCGGCGGTCATCATGTTGGGAACGGTGCTGGGCCAGCTGTTGCCGGATCTGTTCGCGATGACTTCACGGTTCGAAGATGCCTCGGTCAACATTGTCCTCGGAGTGCTGATCTAGGCCATGGTCTTTCCGATGATTGTGGGATCGATTTCCCTTCCTTCGGGCGCATAGGACGCCAGTCGCGCGGCTGGTCATCACCCTTGCAGTCACCTGGCTGATCAAGCCGTTTTCGATAGCCGCACCAGGACTGCTTTTCTTTCGCTGGCTCTACGTCGGCCTTTTCACAACATCCGAGGCCGATTCCTATATGCCGGGTTGATTCTGTTGGGAGCGGCGCCATGAACCGCAATGGTGTTTGTCTGGTCACATCGCACGCGCGGTAACCCGACCTATGCTCTGGTCCAGGTCACGATGAACAATACCGCTCCGATCTTTGCCTACGTACCCATCGTTGCTTTCTTATTGGCCTGACCGATGTTACCGTGCCCTGGACGACCCTAGTCCTGTCTGCGGGACTCTATGTGGCAATCCCACTCGTCGCCGGCGTCTATACACGACACCGGTTACTCAGACAGGATGGGCAGGAGAAGGTCGAAGCGTTCCGCGACAGCATCAAGCCATGATCGGCGGCGGGCTTAGTGGCGATGATCGCGCTGTTGTTCGCCTTCCAGGGAGACGTGATTGTCAATCGCCCGATCGCCATTTTATTGTCGCGATACCGCTGCTCATTCAATCCTACGGCATTTTCATTCTGTCTTGGGGTTGGGCAAGAAATTGGAAACTGCCGCATGATATCGCCGGGCCCTGCGCCCTATTCGGCACCTCGAATTTCTTCGAACTGACGGTGGTGGTAGCGATCAGCCTATTCGGCATCGAATCCGGTGCGGCCCTCGCGACCGTCGCGGCGTGAGATTGTCGAAATGCCCGTGATGCTGTCGCTCGTGGCATTCGCAAATCGCAGGCGGCATACCATTCCCAACTCATAGATAGACAGCCAATAAACATCGCAAGCATTTGATGGAACTGGAATATTCCGTCAGGAAGCTGCCAACATACAATCTTTCCCGCCTTAAATCCAGAGGACGCACCAAACGTTGAGGTGGCGTTGATGTAAACCGCCAACGCTTATATACGACTGTTTTTGTCGTGTTATAACTATTTGGTTTTACGCGGATTTTTGGTTGCGGGGGCAGGATTTGAACCTGCGACCTTCAGGTTATGAGCCTGACGAGCTACCTGGCTGCTCCACCCCGCGGTGTGAGTGTGTTGTGTTGTCGTGAAGAGAGCGAGTGGTTTGATTTCGTTCCTTTTCGAGCCTGGCGGCGACCTACTCTCCCACGTCTTGAGACGCAGTACCATCGGCGCGGCGGCGCTTAACTTCCGAGTTCGGGATGGGATCGGGTGTTTCGCTCGCGCT
>WFPA01000094.1 GCA_015487815.1 Albidovulum sp. | reverse complement strand
CTTTGCGCCACGAGGGCCTCGAGCCGGGCGATCTCGGCGCGGATGCCGTCGGCGATGAGGGCGGCGAGGCGGTTGTCGCGCTCCGACAGCCGGTCGTCGGCATGGCGCACGAGGTAGAAATGGCGCTCGAGGGCGATCTCGTCGGGCAGGATGCGCCGCAGGCGGGGGAAGCAGGGCAGCGCGAAATCGTGGGCAATGCCGATCCCGCCTCCCTCGCTCAGCCAGGCGAGCTGCACCGGCACCGAGTTCGAGGCGAGATCGGGGCGGATGTCGGGGCCGATGACGTCGAGATAGTCGAGTTCGCGGTCGAAGATCATGTCGGGGATGTAGCCCACCACCCGGTGACCGGCGAGATCGGCGCGGCTGCCGACCGGCCCATGGGCGGCCAGCCACACCTCGGAAGCGACGAGATGGAGATGATAGGGGGTGATCTTCTGCACCACCAGCCGGCCGGCCTCGGGCGGGGAGACGGTGATCGCCATGTCGGCCTCGCGCCGCGAGAGGTTGAAGACCCGCGGCAGGGCGAGGATCTGGATGGTGAGGCCGGGATTGGCGGCGGCGATGCGGCGGGTGATGCGCGGCAGCACATAGTTGGCGCAGCCGTCGGGGGCGCCGATGCGGACCGTGCCCGTCAGCCCTTCCTCGCCGGCCTTGAGGCCCGCCACCGCCCCTTCCATCGCCCGTTCCGCCGCCACCGCCCGGTCGAAGAGCCGCTCCCCCGCCTCGGTCAGCGCATAGCCCTGCTGCGAGCGCAGGAAGAGCCGCACGCCGAGCGCGCGCTCGAGCCGCGATATCCGCCGGCCGACCGTGGCGGCATCAACCCGCAGCATCCGCCCCGCCTGCGCGAGGCTCTCGCCGCGGGCGACGGCAAGGAACATCCGCAGATCATCCCAGTTCATGGCTCCCTCCGCGCGCTCGTCCCAGCAAAGCCGCAACATTGCATTTTTGCAAGATGCGTTTGAGCCCTTCGCGCTTCATTCGGCACAAATGCACCGATAGGGTGGCGTCATGCAAAAAGGCTGCGGCCGGGGGCTGCCTGCGCCGCGGCGGAGGAAAGGGAGGATCTCATGCGCAAGATCGGACACTGGATCAACGGCGCCGAAGTGCCCGGCACGTCGGGCCGCTTCGCCGATGTCTACAACCCGGCGACCGGCGAGGTGACCGCCCAGGTCGCCCTCGCCTCGAAGGAGGAGCTCGACGAGGCAGTGGCCAAGGCCGCCGAGGCCCAGCCCGCCTGGGCCGCCACCAACCCGCAGCGGCGCGCGCGGGTGCTGATGGAGTTCATCCGCCTTCTCAACCGCGACATGGACAAGCTGGCCGAGGCGCTCTCGCGCGAGCACGGCAAGACCCTGCCCGACGCCCGCGGTGACGTGCAGCGCGGCCTCGAGGTGATCGAGTTCGCCCTCGGCGCGCCGCACTTCCTCAAGGGCGAGTTCTCCGACAATGTCGGCCCCGGCATCGACATGTATTCGATGCGCCAGCCCCTCGGCGTGGTCGCCGGCATCACCCCCTTCAACTTCCCGGCGATGATCCCGATGTGGAAGTTCGGCCCGGCGCTTGCCGCCGGCAACGCCTACATCCTCAAGCCCTCCGAGCGCGACCCCTCGGTGCCGATGATGCTGGCCGAACTCCTCAAGGAGGCCGGCCTGCCCGACGGCGTGTTCCAGGTGGTCAACGGCGACAAGGAGGCCGTGGACGCGATCCTCGACAACGAGACCATCCAG
This sequence comes from Albidovulum sp., assembly GCA_015487815.1. Classification (GTDB taxonomy): domain Bacteria; phylum Pseudomonadota; class Alphaproteobacteria; order Rhodobacterales; family Rhodobacteraceae; genus WFPA01. The sequence continues at coordinate 722 of WFPA01000094.1, read as the reverse complement.
GCGGTGGGCTTCGTCGGCTCGACGCCGATCGCCCATTACGTCTATTCGCGCGCGGCGGCCGCCGGCAAGCGCGCCCAGTGCTTCGGCGGGGCCAAGAACCACATGATCATCATGCCCGACGCCGACATGGACCAGGCGGCCGACGCGCTGGTCGGGGCGGGCTATGGCGCCGCCGGCGAGCGCTGCATGGCGATCTCGGTGGCGGTGCCGGTGGGCGAGGAGACGGCCGAGCGGCTGATCGAGAAGCTGGTGCCGCGGATCGAGAAGCTGCGCGTCGGCCCCTACACCATGGGCGAGGATGTCGATTACGGCCCGCTCGTCACCCGCGAGGCCCAGCAGCGCGTGCTCGGGCTGATCGAGAAGGGCATCGAGGAAGGCGCCAAGCTGGTGGTGGACAACCGCGACTTCACCCTTCAGGGCTACGAGAACGGCTTCTGGGTCGGGCCGCATCTGTTCGATCACGTCACCCCCGACATGACGATCTACAAGACCGAGATCTTCGGCCCGGTGCTCTCGACCGTGCGCGCCGGCAGCTACGAGGAGGCCCTCAAGCTGGCGATGGATCACGAATACGGCAACGGCGTCGCCATCTTCACCCGCGACGGCGACACCGCCCGCGACTTCGCCACCCGGGTCAATATCGGCATGGTCGGCATCAACGTGCCGATCCCGGTGCCCCTGGCCTATCACACCTTCGGCGGCTGGAAGAAATCGGCCTTCGG
>WFPA01000093.1 GCA_015487815.1 Albidovulum sp. | reverse complement strand
CCGCCAGAAGCACGATGATCGGCACAATGAGGCCGCTGGAGGACGAGGAGGTGTCCTGCTGGATCACTTCGGGCTCCATCACCGGCTCGGCCACATTGCCGGCCATGGCAGCGGTCGCGCCAAGCGAGAACGCAGCGGCGAGAATGATTTTCTTCATCTGTCTTCCTCCTGGAATTCATGCCGAATGGGCACATCTCGTGTTCGTGTGATCACACTTAAGCGCCCGATCGGCATGATTGCAACTGCCACTTTCGCCCGGGCGCCGGATTTTTTCGCTCAACCGTGTCAAATGATCAACACCTGCGTGCCTACCTTCGCCAGCTTGAACAGATCGGCGATGTGGCTGTTGTAAAGGCCGATGCACCCATTGGATGAACGCCGGCCGATCTTTCGCGTGTCATGGGTGCCGTGGATGCGGTAGTAGCGCCACGACAGGTAAAGCGCATGCGTGCCGAGCGGGTTCTTCGGCCCCGGCGGAATGTAGTCCGGCCATTCGGGGTTGCGCCGCTTCATCGAGGGGGTCGGTCGCCAGCTCGGCCCCACCACCTTGCGCACCACCTTGGTGCGGCCCTTGCGGGTGAGCTCCTCGCTCATCGGCACCGAGCAGGGGTAGAGCTTGTAGATGCTTTCGTCCTCGGACCAGAAATGCAGCGCCCGCGATTCGACATCGACGAGGATCGCGCCGTTCCTGAGATCGGAGAAATAGGGTTGCCAGTCAAGGGCGCGGAAGCCGGCGATGTTGTGCCGTACCGCCTCTCCCACCGTCTTTTCCATCTGCACCGTGTTCGGGAGCTTGATGGCAGGTTGCGGATCTTCGGCCCTGAGCGGCGTTGCCAACCCTCCGGCCGCTACCATGCCGACGCCAAGGCCGATGGTGAAGCGGCGTCGGGTCAGACGGGAAGAAGAGTTGCTCATGGCTGTGCTCCTGTCCTCGGGTTCGGTCAAGAAAGACATAGGTCCATGAGGGGGGCTGTTCAATTCACGCGTTCTTGATTGGCAAAATCGCTCTGTCTGCGGCCTTTTCGGGCGAGTTTCGACCGACCGCGGCCCGCCAGCGCCTGCAAGGGGTTGCACCGCGCGCTTTCCGGGGCCATCGTGCGGCCGCTGAAGATGAGGACAGATCGCATGATCCGGCTAGTCGCCGCATTGATGACACTCTTCGCCCTCGGGGCATGCACCGTCGAATCGACCCGCTCGCTCGGCACCGATGGCCCGCCGCTGCCCAAGGCGAAGAAAATCGGCTATTTCGAAGCCAAACGCATTCCGAAGAAGGTGCTTGCCGCGGTCAACACCGTGCGCGAGGGCCGCGGGCTGGCGCCGCTTGCGATCTCGCCCGAACTGACCGCCGCCGCCATGGCCCATTCCGAGGACATGGCCCGGCAGCAGCGACCGTGGCATTTCGGCTCCGACGGTTCTTCCCCTCTGCAGCGCGTGGCCCGTGCCGGCTACAAGGGGCGGTTCACCGGCGAGCTCGTTTCCGAAACCTTCGAACATGCGGAAGAGACCGTCGCCGCCTGGCTCGAGGACGAATTCACCCGGGATGTCCTGCTCGACCCGAAGGCGCGGGAAATGGGCATAGGCTGGTATCAGGAACCGAACCGCAAGATCTGGTGGACGCTGGTGCTCGGCAACCCCGACCTGCCGCCTCTGGTACCGGCGCCGGTGCCGCCGCCCCCGGCCGAAGACACGCGCGACGGCAAGCCCGTTCCTTCAAGCTGAGAAAGCGGCGCGAAGCCCGGCTCTCAGGGGTAGATGTCGATCGGCGTGCCGATCTCGACCAGACGGTAGATTTCCTCGATCTCCCGGTTCGAGACGGCGATGCAACCCGCCGTCCAGTCGCGCCGCCCCTTCAGCAGCCGGACGAGGAAGGGCCGGCCATGGATGAAGATGTCCCCGCCCGGGCTCTTGCCGAGCCGCGCCGCCTCGGCCCGGTCGCGTGCGTTCGGATAGGAAATGCCGAGCGAGAGATGGTAGCGGGAATTGGGGTTCTTGCGGTCGATCACGTAATGGCCTTCCGGGGTGCGCCCGTCCCCTTCGAACTTCTTGTCCCCCTTGGGCGCGAAGCCGAGATCGATGCTGTAGCGCCGCACGACCTTCCTGCCCGAAAGCAGATAGAGCCGCCGCCTGTGCTTGACGATCACCAGCCGGGTGATCTTCGGCCCGGCCTCGGCTGATCCGCCATTCGACCGGGGCGGCCCGGCCCGGAGCATGCCCGGCAACAAGACCACACCACCAACGATCAGCCCGATGAAGTTGCGTCGCTGCATCTTCGGCACTCCTATCGGCAGGGCTCGGCAATGGCCGGGGCGGGGTTCGCCGCAGGCTCGGCATGGCCGATCGGCCGCACCTGCCGGGGCGCGTGGCGGGCACATTCGATCTCGAGGGTGGCATGGTCGATGCCGAATTCCTGTGCGAGGCGCTGCTTGAGCGCCACCTTGATGGCATCGCCTTCCGCCCAGCGCCCTTCGGCGAGGGTGACGGTCGCCGTCAGCGCCGGCCGGCCCTCCTCCATCTCGAAGAGGTGCAGATGGTGGACATTGGCCACCCCGTCCTCGGCCATCATCGCTTCCCGCACGGCATCGGCATCGAGCCCCGGCGGCGCGCCGAGCATCAGCAGGCGGATGGTCGGCCCGACCTCGGCAAAGGTGTGCCAGAGCACATAGCCGGCAATGCCGAGGGTGGCGATCGGGTCGGCGATGGTCCAGCCGAAGCGCCAGACGAGGAAACCCACCGCCAGCACCGCCACCGAGCCGAGCGCATCGGCGACGTTGTGCAGGAAGGCGGCGCGCATGTTGGCCGAACCTTCGGCCATGCGCCCGATGAGAAGGACGGTGCCGACATCGATCACCAGGGCAATGCCCGCCACGATCATCACCGGCACCCCCGCTACCGGCTGGGGCTCGAAAAACCGCTGGATCGCCTCACCCACGAGATAGAAGCCGATCGCCATCAGCGTGACATAGTTGACCAGCGCCGCCACGCTCTCGGCCCGCCTGTAGCCGAAGGTCATGGCGAGATCGGCCGGCCGGCGGCCGATGCGCCGCGCGCCCCAGGCGATCACCAGCGAGGCGGCATCCGAGAGATTGTGCACCGCATCGGCGATCATCGCCAGCGAACCCGAGAGGATGCCGGCCGCGATCTGCACGAAGGTCAGCGCGACATTGAGCGCGATGGCGAAGATGAGCCGCCGGTCGCCGGTTCCTAAATCGACATGGGCATGTCCATGATGGTCGTGCGGCATGGGTCCTTCCTCGTACTGCGCGGCCCCGGCCTATTCTCCCGCAAGCCCGGCCTCGGCCTCGATCTCGGCCTTGCGCTTGCGGGCCCGCTCGGTGGCCGATTTGAGCTGCCCGCAGGCGGCCATGATGTCCTCGCCCCGCGGCGTGCGGATCGGCGAGGCGTAGCCGGCTTGGTAGATGATATTCGCGAAGGCGCGGATGCGGTCCCAGTCGGAGCGCTCATAGGGCGCGCCGGGCCAGGGGTTGAAGGGGATGAGATTGATCTTGGCCGGGATGCCGGCGATCAGCTTCACGAGGCGGCGGGCATCCTCGTTGCTGTCGTTGACGCCTTTGAGCATGACATATTCGAAGGTGATGCGCTCGGAGTTGGAAAGTTTTGGATATTTCCGCAGCGCATCGAGGAGGGTGGCGATGTTCCATTTCCTGTTGATCGGCACCAGCCGGTCGCGCACCTCGTCGGTGGTGGCGTGAAAGGAAATGGCGAGCATGCAGCCGATCTCGGCGCCCGCCCGCTCGATCATCGGCACCACACCCGAGGTCGAAAGGGTGATGCGCCGCCGCGAGAGCGAGATGCCCTCATGGTCCATGGCGATCTTCATCGCGTCGCGGACGTTCTCGAAATTGTAGAGCGGCTCGCCCATCCCCATCAGCACGATGTTGG
>WFPA01000092.1 GCA_015487815.1 Albidovulum sp. | reverse complement strand
TGGGAAACCAACGCAAACCTTCAAGAAATCCCACCAACAGGAATAACCCGAAGGCCGCTTAACCCAGCCAGCAAAACCAGAGAACCAACCCCCCAGCCCCGCCGGCGAAGCACCATCTAGGACATCAATAACCCCAGCGCAAGAGGGAAATCACAGAAAATCCGCCATTGACCGTCACGGCGGATCTTTCCACCAGATGTCGGGGAGAAAGCCGATCCAGTCCCCATATATGGGAGTGCGCGCAGGGTAATGCAGATCAGCCCTGTGGGCGATGCGCGAGACGCGGGAAAACCAGAATGGAATCACGTGACGGCCCGCCGTCAGCACCCGATCGAGCGCGCGGACGGTGGCGATGAAACCCTCCCGCGTCTTCTCGGCCAGAAGCCGGTCGATCAGCCCGTCCACAGCCGGGCTGGCAAGGCCCATGTAGTTGCGCGTACCGGGGCGTGAACGGCCTTCGGAACCGAAATAGAGCCGCTGCTCGTTGCCCGGCGAGAGCGAGAGGTAACGGCGGTAGGCGGTCATGTCGAAATCGTAACTGTCGAGCCGTTCGCGATACTGGGCGCTGTCCACGAGGGCGATCCGCATCTCGATACCGAGCCGGGCGAGGTCGCGGGCGTAGATGGTGGCAACGGCGATATTCTCGCTGTCACCCTGCCGCAGGAGCAGCTCGAAGCGGAAAGGCGCACCCTCGCGGTTTCGCAGAACGCCCTTCTCGACATGCCAGCCCGCCTGCTCCAGCAGCCGGCGCGCGCGCCGCAGACCGCGCCGGTTGCGTCGATCGCCCTTGCTCGAGGGCAGCACATAGCCTTCGAGAGCACCCGGGGGCAGCGAATCGCGCCACGGCAGGAGCCGTTCGCGCACGGCGCCGCGCGCAGGCCCCGACCGCATGCCGAGAACCGAATTGGAATACCAGGACGTGATGCGCGGCTCGATCCCGCCGTTGAGCGTCTGATTGATGAAGTCGAAATTGAAGGCCTCGATCATCGCCTGCCGCACCCGCCAGTCGGCGAAAAGGGAACGACGCTCGTTCATCACGAAACCGCGCATGCCCGACGGGCGCTGATGGGGAACTTCGGATTTCACGACCTCGCCGCGCTCGACGGCGGGAAAACCATAATCGCGCAGCCAGCGGCCGGCATTGGGCTCGCGCCACACGTCGATGATGCCGGCCTTGAAGGCCTCGAACGCGGCCGTGCCGTCGGCGAAATATTCGTAACGGATTTCATCGAAATTGAACTTTCCCCGGTTGACCGGCAGATCGCGCCCCCACCAGCCGGGGTTGCGGCGAAAGCTGATGAACCGGCCCGGCTCGAAATCGGCGATCACATAGGGCCCCGAACCGATGAAGGGGACAAGGCTGCTCTCGGCGAAGTCGCGCCCCTGCCAGTCGGCCTTCCTGAGAATCGGCCGCAGCCCGAAGATCAGCGGCAGCTCGCGATCGGGAACCTTGAAGGTCAGGCGCAACGACCGGGGGCCGGTCTGCTCCATCTTCGCCACCTTGGCCCAAGCCGTGCGATAACGCGGGTGACCCTGCGTCCCAAGGGTCTCGAAGGACCACATGACATCCGCCACCGTCACCGGGCTGCCGTCGGAAAAACGCGCCTCCGGCCGCAGGGTGAATTCGACCCAGCTGCGGTCGGGCGGTGTCTCGATGCTCTCGGCCAGGAGGCCGTAGAGCGAGAACGGCTCGTCCCAGTTTCGCGCCATCAGCGTCTCGGCCACCAGCATCCGCGCCGCCCAGGGGGCCCGCCCCTTGAGAATGAAGGGGTTGAGCGAATCGAAGCCGCCGATCTCGCCCAGAACGATTCGCCCTCCCCGGGGCGCGGCGGGGTTCACGTAGGGGAAGGCCTCGAATCGGGGCGGAAGGGCCGGGGCGCCATACATGGCAATCCCGTATTGCGGCGCGGACAGAACTCCCGCCGCTCCGGCAATCATTGTTGCCCATATCAGGACAATCGCACTCAACATCCTGAGAAAAGGCGTCTTTCCCATGTCCTCCCCTTTCCGATCCGCCCCTTGCGGCTGGCTCGAGGATAGCCGCCCGGCCCTGCCGGCGCCAGATTCATCTTGGCGCAGGGTCCCGGACGGACTATAAGAGACTCACTGCTCGATAGGTTTCTTGCCTGTATGAAACCTGCCTCAACAACTTGACGCCTGCTTCGGCAGGCGTCTTTTTTGTGGCCTGTTTGTGGCCGCCTTCCCGTCTTCGACATGGGGCCGCATCCGCGCGAGCCCGGCGCCCTTGCCGCACCCTTCGCGATCAGTATCGGAACACGAAGCCGGCAGATCGCTGATGGCGGCATCCTCTTCGCTCCCTTGCATGGACGATTCCTCTTCCCTATGCCGGCATCATGGAAGAGCCGCTCTCGCTGATCGACGAAGCGCCACCGCCGGAAGTGCCGCCACGCTTCAATCTTGCCGCTCATGTCCTTGCCGGCATGGCGCACCGCCCCGGTCATGTGGCGCTCGAGATCATCGCGCCTGACGGCACGGTGCAGAGCTGGCACCATGGCGAGATCATCGCCGCCGTCACCGCCGCCGATACCTTCTTCCGCCGCCGCCTGACACCCGGCAGCCGCATCCTGCTGCGTCTGGGCAATTCGGTGCGCTTTCCCATCGCCTTTCTCGGCGCGGTCCGGGCTGGCATGGTGCCGGTGCCGCTCTCGGCCCAGCTCACCGCCCGCGAAGTCGCCGCCATCGCCGACAGCCTGTCGCCGGCACTCGCCCTCGTCGATCCCGATCTGCCGCTGCCGCGGCTCGACATGCCCGTCCTTTCTGCGGAAGCCCTCCCGGCCGAGGACGGCTCCTCCCCTTCCCCGGCACCGACCGAGGCCGACGCGCCGGCCTATATCGTCTTCACCTCGGGCAGCACCGGCCGGCCGCGGGCGGTCGTCCATGCCCATCGTGCCATCCTGGCCCGGAAGATGATGCATCGTGACTGGTATGCCCTGCGCCCGAGCGACCGGCTGTTGCATGCGGGCGCCTTCAACTGGACCTTCACCCTCGGCACCGGTCTGATGGACCCCTGGTCGGTCGGGGCAACCGCCCTCATTCCCGCCCCCGGCACACCGCCCGAAGCGCTGGCGTCCCTTGCCGCGCGGCACCGGGCGACGATCCTTGCCGCGGTGCCCGGCGTCTACCGCAAGATGCTGAAGGATCCCCGCCCGATCCCGAGCCTGCGTCACGGCCTTGCCGCAGGTGAAACCCTGCTGCCGGCGCTGCGGGAGGCGTGGCACGAAACGATGGGGACCGACCTTCACGAGGCCCTCGGCATGAGCGAGATTTCCACCTTCATTTCCGGCAGCCCCGGACGGCCGGCACCCCGCGGCGCCGTCGGCTTCGCCCAGCGCGGCCGGCGGGTGGCGATCCTCGACCCGGATGCCCTTTCCCGCCTCCTGCCGCGGCGCGAGGTCGGCATGCTCGCCGTCTCGAACCGCGATCCGGGGCTCTTTCTCGGCTATTTCGGGGCCGAGGACGAAACCCGCGCCCGCTTTCATGGCGAGTGGTTCCTGACCGGGGATCTCGCCTCGGTCGATGATGCCGGTGCCTTCCGCCATCACGGGCGGGCCGACGACATGATGAACGCCGGTGGCTACCGCGTCTTTCCTCGCGAGATCGAGGAAGTGCTCGCCACCCATCCCGGCCTTGCCGAGGCCGCCGTGACCGAGCTGGAGGTGAAGCCCGGCGTGCGCATCATTGCCGCCTTCTGCGTGCCGAAGGCGGGTGCCCCGGTTCGGGAGGACGAGATCATTGCCCTTGCAACGGAACATCTCGCCGCCTACAAGCGACCGCGTCAGGTGGTGTTCCTCGACGCCTTGCCCCGCTCCGCCAACGGCAAGATCGACCGGCGGCGGCTGGCGGCACTGGGAACGGGAAGATCCGCCACCGCCTCCCTTGGAGCCGGAGAAGGCAGCCAGCGATGACCGACAAGACGGCGCCCCTTCCTCCATCGCGTCCTCGCCGCCCCTCGACGGTGGAATTCGTGGCGATGATGGCGACACTGTTTGCCATCATGGCCCTTTCGATCGACGCCATGCTCCCGGCCCTGCCGGCGATCAGGGCGGAACTCTCCCCCACCGACGTCAACAGGGTGCAGCTCGTCGTGACGAGCTTCGTTCTCGGCATGGGAGTGGGAACGCTCGTTTCGGGACCGCTATCCGACAGTCTCGGCCGCAAGCCGGTGATCGTCGCGGGTGGTCTTCTCTACATGCTTGCCTCGCTCCTCGGCTGGCGCGCCGGCTCGCTCGAGGCCCTTCTCCTTGCCCGCTTTCTCCAGGGCCTCGGCGCCTCCGGGCCGCGGGTCGTCGGTCTTGCCATGGTGCGCGATCTTCATGGCGGGCGCGAGATGGCCCGGATCATGTCCTTCGTGATGACGGTCTTCGTGCTGGTGCCGGCCCTCGCGCCGCTCGTCGGCGCCGCGGTGATGGCGCTGGCAGGCTGGCGGGCGATCTTCTTTCTCTTCGTGCTCTTTGCCTTTCTTTCCACGGCCTGGGTCACGCTCCGTCAGCCCGAAACCCTGCCTTCGGAGCGGCGACGGCCCTTCCGTCCCGGCCCGATCCTCGCGGCGATGCGCGAGGTGCTGACCACACCGGCCTCCCTGCTGGCCATCCTTGCCGCGACCATGGTCTTCGGCATGCTGTTTTCGGTGATCTCGACAGCCCAGCAGATCATCGGCGAGGCTTTCGGCAAGGGTGCGGCCTTTCCGCTCTGGTTCGCCCTGCTCGCGCTCGGCGCCGGGACGTCGGGGCTCATCAATTCCCGGCTGGTCATGCGCCACGGCATGCGCAAGGTCGCCACCGCCGCGCTGACGACGCAATGGGGGATCTCACTCGTCGTCCTCGTCGCCTTTCTCCTTGGCACACCCGACCTGCCCCTTGCCTTCGCGCTCTACATGGTCTGGGCACTGTCGGTCTTCTTCATGGTCGGGCTGGCGGGCGGCAATCTCAACGCCCTGGCGCTCGAGCCGCTCGGCCATGTCGCCGGAACCGCCTCTACGGTCGTGAGCGCCCTCTCGACCGGTCTTTCGGTCCTGATCGCCATTCCGACGGGCCTTGCCTATGACGACACGCCGCTGCCGATCATGCTGTCGGCAGCCCTGGCCTGCACGTTTGCGCTTGCCGCCATGCTGGCCTTGCGGCGCAACGAGCGGCTGAACACGGCATAGCCTCCGTCAGCACCCGCCAGAAGCTGCCTCACATCACCGCTCAGCCGCCTGCACTTTCGGCGCATTCGGCAGCCCGGATCATCGCCCAGATCTCGTCCTTGAGCCGGAGGCGACGACGGCGCAACTCCTCTTCCGCATCCGGCGCAATCGGCTCGACAAGGGTTTCGGCCCGGTGGATCGCCCGGTTCACGTCGTGATATTCGTCATAAAGCCGGGCGAAGTGACCGTTCTCGTCACGCAGACGGGCCATGATCTCGATCTTGTTCGGAAACTCCTCCGAAAGTTCGTGGGGCACGTGAGTCATCCTCGGTCCTCCTTGCTTCCCGCCGAGGATGACCAGCATCGCCCATGCCTTCCTTGATCAAGGTCAAGGGGGCGTCACACCGACAGAGAGCACCGTTTCCTAAACAGTTTCGAGTTTTTCAAGCATGCCCTTATAGTCCAGATCCCATTTCTGGACCTGAGTGCGTATCCTTCTTGCGAGCCGGTCATCATGTCTTGTCTTCGATCTCTGGCTTTCTTTTGCAATATTATATATCTCATTCAGAGTCTCATTATCTGGAGCCGGGGCGCTGAGCGTGCGAGACAACAACCCCGCCGCGGCTTCTCTCCTTTCCGAAGCATCAGAAGACACGAGTTTTTCGAAAGGAACCACCACTTTCTCTCCTTCCCAACCAAGGAAAATATGATACAGGGAAAGCCATTTGTCTATTTCCAGAAAAACACCCTTTACTACATTACGACCTGTAACGTATATATTTCTTCGGAGACTGTTAAATAGCTGGGAAGTAATGGCGTTCTCCGGCGACCGAATAACGAATATCAACCCCGCATCCACTGCTATTTTTTTGATTGAGGAAAAGTTCTCTGGGGTAATGGGCTTTCCACCCTATCGGTTCGGAATTTGTGATTCTTATAAGCCCTTTTTTGCGATTTGGCTGGCGATCAGAGATCGGCGGATCGTGCCTTGTGCCGGGGCAGCCCATTGTCGGACGCCCACTCGCATATTCCAGCAAAGCGCGAACGATATGGTTTCCACTTCTGGGATAGGAAACGATATGCCACCCGTTTGGTCGCTGCCTGTCATCCATAAACATCAATTACCTCCGCGATGGTGCGGCGGATACCTTCTTCGAGCGAGATGCGCGGCCGCCACCCCATGGCGAACAGCCGGCTCGTATCCATCAGCTTGCGTGGCGTGCCGTCAGGTTTCGATGGATCGGTG
>WFPA01000091.1 GCA_015487815.1 Albidovulum sp. | reverse complement strand
TGCGGAAAGACAATCGTGCCGCCCGCCTCGATCACCGCCCGCATCGCCTGCCCGGAAAGCCAGGAGAGCAGAAACGATCCGGCCCAGAAATCGCGCAGCCGCCGCGCCTCGGCCACGAAGCCCTGCACCGGGCCGAGGGTGAAATGCAGAAGATGCTCGCCCGGTGCGCTCATGGCAGCACCTGTTCGGCGGTGAAATAGGCTTTTTCAGGGGCCGAGCCGTCCGGCTTCTTTCCCTCCAGAAACGCCTTGATGACAGGCAGGCCATTGGCGGGGAAGTCGTAGCTGATCGGGGTTTTCTGGCCATTTCTGACGAGCCCGACCTGCCCGTTGGGGCTGAATTGTGTGGGCAGGCAGGTGGTGACATAAAAGGCCTCGGTGCCTGCCTGATGGACATGAAACATCAGCGGGCTCGCGCGCCGGTCCAGATCGCCCGGACCCGTGACGCCGACCTGCTTCGAATAGTTATGCGGCAGGCCGAAAGCCGTGCGCTGTGGCGGGGCCTTGGCCGATCGCGGGTTGGCGTTTTCCTTCCTGAACCAGTCATGGTCATCGCGAAAGTTCTGGTCCCCGTTGCGCCAGCCGCGGTAGCGCAGGAAGCCGTCTCCCAGATCGTTCAGCGCATCGAGCGGGCTGGTCTGCACTGTGCTGCCCACATGAATGCTGCTTTCCCCGGCAAAGGCCGTCAGCGGCCAGTCGGTGCCGGGCAGGGCCGCGCCGGGATGTCCGGCAAAAAGCGTCTTCAGCGCCGCCCCATATTCCTCCCGCGACTTTGGCGCCTGCCACTCCACCGCGCCTTCCAGCCGCTCCAGCGCCACCGAGCCCCAGCCGCGGCGTACCCGCGAGCCGAGCCCGCCCAAGAGGCCGAACAGTTTCAGGGCGGTTTCGATTTCGGTGATGTCTTTATCCGTCACGTTGCGGCGGAAAATGATCCGGATGGAAAACACTTGCCCTGCATTGATGCAGCTGCGCGACAATTGCCCGGCATTATGGCCAAACGCCGCCATCAGGCCGTAGCCCAGATAGCGCGCGCCCATGTCATCGCCCTGAAGCCGGCCACCCTTTGCTGTCTTGTTCAGTTCTCCATGTGAAATGCGCAGCAATAAGCGCCCCTGCCCGCCGTCGGACGAGCCGAACAACTCTTTCTCCTGCGCGCGCATGTTTTCGAGCGCCTCGCTCACATTCCCGCTGGCCTTTTCGACGAACCCGGCAAAATAGAAGGCCCGCCACCAGAAGGCGAGCGCCCCTTTGAGCGCGCTTCCTCGAATGCAACTCGCTTCCTGCTCCGCCCCGCCGAGAAACATCGGCGTGACAATCCGGCAGGTTGCAGAAATCGTTTTCGGCATTGTGCCTTCCAAAGTCTTTCACCCAACAATCACATTCGGGCACCTTTCGTGTCAATGTTTACGTATGGCGACATGCTGAGAGAATGGTGCCGGCCCGAGGAGCGCCAGGGCTAGTTCTCATTCCACCATCTTCCGCCTTCGAGCTCGTCTGTATTCAGTATTTGTCCTTTGCTTCATGGAAGTCGCATTGGGCATGCGCTGTCCGGGCGGAGGCATCTTCGCACCATGGCGGGTTGTCATCTCTCTTACGGAACCCTGCAGCTTGATGAGAGAGATGGACAAGGGCGAAAATCACGGCGCATGGCCCAATCCATTCGGTGCGAATACTCAGGAAGCCGAATGGTCACAAAATTTTCGAGTTTGCCCCTCCCACTCGACCGGAACCCCCTCCAACAACCGCCCCAGCGTCACCTCGGGCCCCTGCTGCCCGTCGAGAATCGCCTCGACGATGTCGGGCGCGAGTAATGTCAGCCGCAGGACGCGGGTCATGTAGGACGGCGCGATGCCTTCGTGTTCGGCAAGTTCGTTGATGGTGGTGAATTCACCGGATTCCAGTATGCGCTTCCAGCGGAACGCGCGGGCGAGGTGAACTGGCCCCCATTTCGACCGGACAGCTGAGCCTGAACCAGGAGGCTTAAGCACAGGCTTAGGTATATGCTCATGTCCGATATTGAAATCATCACCGATGGTGGCCGCAGGCGGCGCTGGTCGACGGCCGAGAAGCTTCGGATCGTCGA
>WFPA01000090.1 GCA_015487815.1 Albidovulum sp. | reverse complement strand
GGCCACGGCGGTGCTGGCCAATCGCGGCTACGAGGTCGCGGCCCTCACCGGCCGGCCCGAAGAGGCGGGCGACTATTTGCGCCATCTCGGCGCCAGCATCATCGTGCCGCGCGAGGAGCTCAACGAGCCGTCGAAGAAGCCGCTCGAGAAGGAGACTTGGGCCGGCTCGGTCGATGCGGTGGGCGGCACTGTGCTGGCGCGCACCCTCGCGCAGCTTCGATACGGCGCCTCGGCCGCAGCGGTCGGGCTTGCGGGCGGGGCGAAGCTCGAGACCACGGTCATCCCCTTCCTGCTGCGCGGGGTGAATCTCCTCGGCATCGATTCGGTGTTCGCCCCGATCGAGAAGCGCAAGCGGGCCTGGGAGCGACTCCGGCAGGATCTGCCGATGGAAAAGCTCGAGGAGATGATCGTGCCGGCGACGCTCGAAGAGGTGCCGCGGCTAGGCGCTGACATTCTCAAGGGCAGGGTCCGCGGCCGTGTTGTGGTGGACGTGAACGCCTGAGGGAGCGCGCGGCGGGGATGGGCGGCCCGCGAGACCGGGCTTGCCGGCAGATGCCGCGGCGGCCGGTCTTCGCGCAGACCATCGCTCGTCCTGCCCTTCGCGGCCCGTGTGACTGGCAGAGCCCGCCCCGGATCCCGCCCCGACCATTGCCCTTCTGCCTCCACCCGCAGGTGGTTGACTGAGGCGCCGGCCGCCGTGAAAGTGCCCCCGGAGCGACCCGCCCATGCGGCGCATGCGGCACCGGCCTGCCGACAGGCATCGCGGTGCGGCACGCGGGGGTGGCCGGTTGCCGATGCGGGCGGCGTCGGGGTGCGGACGCGAAAAGGGGGAGGGGGTCTTCATGCTGACAATGGGGCGTCTGGTCGCCGCCATCCTCTGGGCCGTGCTCGGTTATGTGGCCGGCCGGCTCGTTCTCGACGGGCTGCCGCCTGAGCTGCCGGCCGAGGACATGCCGACCGTCACCGCGGCGATCGGCTTTGTCATCGGGTGGAAGTTCGCCGGACCGTTCTCGATCCGGGCAGCGGGATTGCGGGTGAATCGTGCAGGAGCGATCTCCTTCGGGCTCCAGACCTCCTTCCTGCTCTGGATCTCCTCGCTGGCCTTCCATGCCGGCGCGAAGATGATCGACAAGGCCCTCGACAAGCGCTATGGCTCCGATGTGCTCCTGGCGCTGACCGACATCTTCGCTCTCATGTGGAAATTCGCCGGCTACACGCTGCGCCTCGACGTCATCGCCCTTCTGGTCCTCGGCGGCGTGATCGGCGGGCTGATCGTCGAGATGATTTCCCGGCGGTTGCAATGAGGGGAAGAGCGGATCAGGCTGCCTCCATGCAGGACATGCACGAGGTGCTGCGCGCCGCCGAGGGGCGTTTCTTCTTCTACGGCACCTTGCGCGATCCGTGTGTGCGTGAGCGCGTGCTCGGGCGGCCCGTGCCCGCTGCCATGGTGCACACCGCCCGCCTTGCCGGCTGGGCGGTGCGCCATGTGGCCGGCGAAAGCTACCCGATGATCGTTCCCGCCCCCGGGGAGGTGGCCGAGGGTGTGGTGATCGAGGGGGCGACGGCGGGCGATCTGGCGCGCCTCGTCTTCTTCGAGGACGGCGATGACTACCGCCTCGAGCGCGTCACCGTCACCCTCGCGGGGGGGCGGCAGGTTGCGGCTGCCATGTTCCACCCCACCGACGGGGCCGAGACCGGGCTGCCCTGGGATTTCGCGGCCTGGCGGACCGTCGATGGCGGGCTCATGGCGGAGACGCTGGTCGAATTCATGGAATGGTTCGGTCGCCGACCGGCCGACGAGGCCCACGGGCTGTGGAAATGGGCCGAGTGCCGGGCGCTGGCCCGTCTCGAGGGCCGGCGCAGTGCCCTGCCGGCAACGGTGCGCCGGGTGGCGGGGCCGGGGGACGTCGAGACGCTCGACATCCACCGCATCGAAAGCGGCATCTTCACGCTCGAGCGGCGGCGGATGCGCCACCGCCGCTTCGACGGCACCCTGACACCCCCCTTCGACCGGCTGACCTTCCACACTGGCGATTCAGTCACGGTGCTGCCCTGGGACCCCGATCACGACACGGTGCTGGTTGTCGAGCAGTTCCGGGCCGCACCCTTCGCCCGCGAGGATGCGAACCCGTGGCTGATCGAGCCGGTGGCCGGGCGGCGGGACGGGCCGGAGAGCTGGGAGGAGGTCGCCCGCCGCGAGGCGCTGGAGGAGGCGGGCATCCGTCTCGGGCGGATGAAACGGATCGCAGGCTACTATCCCAGTCCGGGGGTGTTGGCGGAATATCTCGTCTCCTTCGTGGCCGAGGCGGATCTGGGGCCGGCCGGGGATGGCGGACTTCACGGCCTTGCCGAGGAGCAGGAGGACATTCGTGCCCATGTGCTGCCGCTCGCCGATCTCGTGGCGATGATCGGGAGCGGGGAGGCGGCGGACGGGCCACTCATCCTCTCGGCGCTCTGGCTCGCGGCCAGCAGGGAGCGCTTGCGGGCGGAATGGGGGCGTGATTGACTGGACCCGATGCGGCGTCGGCCGCGGCTTTCCGTCGTGGAACAGGGCAATTCGGAGAATGACATGAAGCGCTGCCGCAATCTCGAGGAAGCGATCGGCAACACCCCTCTCATCCGCCTGCGCCGCGCCTCCGAGGCGACCGGCTGCGAGATCTGGGCAAAGGCCGAGTTCATGAACCCGGGCCAGTCGGTCAAGGACCGGGCGGCACTGTGGATCATCCGCGACGCCGTCGCCCGCGGCGCGCTGCGCCCCGGCGGCACCATCGTCGAGGGCACGGCCGGCAACACCGGTATCGGGCTGGCGCTTGTCGGCAATTCGATGGGCTTTCGCACGGTGATCGTGATTCCCGAGACCCAGAGCCGCGAGAAGAAGGACATGCTGCGGCTGGCCGGCGCCGAGCTGGTGGAGGTGCCGGCGGTGCCCTATCGCGACCCCAACAACTATGTGCGCTATTCCGAGCGCCTCGCCGCCGAGCTCGCCCGGACCGAGCCCAACGGTGCGGTCTGGGCCAACCAGTTCGACAATGTCGCCAACCGCCAGGCCCATATCGAGAGCACCGCCCCCGAGATCTGGGAGCAGACCGGCGGGCGGATCGACGGCTTCATCTGCGCCGTGGGCACCGGCGGCACGCTCGCCGGCACGGCCATGGGGCTGCGCGCGCGCAAACCCGATATCAAGATCGGTCTCGCCGACCCCGAAGGCGCGGCGCTCTACAGCTACTACACCACCGGCGAGCTCAGGGCCGAGGGCTCCTCGATCACCGAGGGGATCGGCCAGGGGCGGATCACGAGGAATCTCGAAGGACTCGAAGTCGACATGGCCTACCGCATCCCCGATGCGGAGGCGCTGCCGATCGTCTTCGACCTGCTTGAGCACGAGGGGCTGTGTGTGGGCGGTTCTTCGGGGGTCAACGTCGCCGGGGCGATCCGCATGGCCCGCGAGATGGGGCCGGGCCACACCATCGTCACCATCCTCGCCGACTACGGCACCCGCTACCAGTCGAAGCTGTTCAACCCGGCCTTCCTGCGCGAGAAGGGGCTGCCGGTGCCGGCCTGGCTCGACCGCGCCCCGCGGGCGTTGCCGGATGTCTTCGTCGGCAAGGATGGCGCCGGGGACGGGTGAAGGGTGACGGGGAAGGCGGAATGACAGGATGCGGGTGATGACGCGGAGGCAAGGGAAGCGGCCTGCCGGGGGCGGGAGAGGCGGTGTTGCGGGGGGCGCATGGTGCATTCTCGCGACAATTGCGGTCGTCCTTGGCCTGCTCGCGGCACCGGGTGCCCCGTTCGTGGCCGCTCAGGAGATGCAGACGGGCACGACGAAGAGCGCCACCGCCCCGGATGCTTCGATCGGGCAGGGCACGGGCGAGGAAGGCAGCTATGACTTCGCCGCATGGGATTCGCTCTCGAAACGGGCGCAGGAAGTCATCGATACCGGCGCCGCTTCGGTCGATGCGCTCGAAGCGCTGCGAGCGACCCTCGTCGCCGAAAGAGACAGGCTTCAGGCCTTCCGCGACAAGCAGAAGGCAAAGGCCGAGGCGATTCGCGCCCAGCTCGACGCGCTCGGCCCGCCGCCCGGGGAGGGGAAACCACCCGAGCCGCCGGATGTCTCCCAGCTTCGCGACAAGCTGACGGCGGAGCTGCAGGCCGTCGAGGGCCCCCTGCGCCAGGCGGATGCGGCGCTGGCGGAGGTCGAGAAGCTTCTCGAGGCGCTCGATGCGCTGATCCGGGCACGCCAGCGCCAGACCTTCCTTTCCCGCGGTCCGGTGCCGATCGATCCGGTGCTGTGGCTGGAGGCGGGGCGCAAGCTGCAGGAATTCGCGGGCGGGCTCGGCCGCGAGCTCACGCAGGATCTTTTCGGGCCGGCCCGCACCATAGACTGGGGAGCGCGGCTCGCCGGGCTGCTCCTTTCCTGGGTGGCGGCGCTGGTCCTGCTCCTCAGGGCAGCACCCTGGGTCGAGCGTTTCCTGCCCCGGGCCGACAATCCCCGTTCACTTGCGGGGATCCTGCGCGATCTGGCAACGGCCCTCCTCGATCTCGCCCTTCCCCTTGCCGGGTTGTGGTTCCTGAGGCTTGGCGTCGATCTCGCGAATTTTTCCGGCATCCATCTTCTACTCCTGCGCAATGCCATCCTGCCCGTCGGTGCCATCATCATCGGCGGGGTGTGGCTCGT
Organism: Albidovulum sp.; assembly: GCA_015487815.1. Lineage (GTDB taxonomy): Bacteria > Pseudomonadota > Alphaproteobacteria > Rhodobacterales > Rhodobacteraceae > WFPA01. The sequence goes on along the minus strand of WFPA01000090.1, from coordinate 2,250 downwards.
GCGGCGTCTCCTCGCCGAGGATGGGTTCTTCTCGGCCGATCTCGAATCCCAGCCGCTTTTGCGGATGCGGCGCATCGCCTTCGGGTTGGTGGTGGTGGGGGGGCTGCATTTCCTCATCGTCAGGGTCGCTGTCTCGCCGATCCTCGACGAGGATACCGCCGTCATCCTCGATTTCCCGTTGATCGTGCTGGCAGGGCTGTTCCTCTTCAGGCTCGGGCGTCTCCTTGTCGCGATCCGGCCCCGTCCGGTCGGCGCCGAGGAGGCGGAGGAGATCGAGGAGGGTGCCGAGGGGCCGCAGATCCCGGTGCGCTACATCCTCTTCCGCCTGCTCGGCAATCTGGCGATGGTGGTGGGGCTGGCAGCGCCGGCACTGGCTCTCTTCGGCTGGCACAACGCGGCAAGCGGCATCCTCTACCCCGCGATCGAGACGCTGGCGGTGCTCGGCGGGGTGATCGTGCTCCAGCGGCTCGTGACCGATCTTTACGTCCTGATCCTGCGCCTCGGCGGTGCGGCGGAAGCCGAAGCGGGCAAGCTCGTCTCGGCGCTGGTGAGCCTCGCGCTCTATCTCGCCGCGGTGCCGGCGCTGGCCCTCGTCTGGGGCGCGCGCTCGACCGACCTGCTCGAGATCTGGCAGCGGTTGAGCGAGGGGTTCACCGTCGGCCAGACCCGCATCACTCCGGCCGACTTCTTCACCTTCCTCTTCGTCTTTCTCATCGGCTACACCCTCACGCGCCTGTTCCAGGGGGTGCTGCGCAACTCGGTGCTGCCCAACACCCGGCTCGACCAGGGCGCCCAGTCGGCCATCATCACCGGGACCGGCTATCTCGGCCTCTTCCTCTCGGCGCTCATCGCCATCTCGGCCACGGGGCTCGACCTGTCCAATCTCGCCATCGTCGCCGGTGCGCTCTCGGTCGGTATCGGCTTCGGACTGCAGGCGATCGTGTCGAATTTCGTCTCGGGGATCATCCTCCTGATCGAGCGCCCCATCAAGGAAGGCGACTGGATCGAGGTCGGCGGGGTCTCGGGCTATGTCAAGCGCATCGCCGTGCGTGCGACCCAGATCGACACCTTCGACCGGGCGACGGTGATCCTGCCCAATTCCGAACTGATTTCCGGCACGGTGATCAACTGGACTCTGCGTTCGCCCATCGGCCGGCTGAAGGTGCCGGTCGGGGTTGCCTATGGCACCGATGTCGAGAAGCTGAAGAAGATCCTGCTCGAGATCGCCCGGGCCCACCCGATGGCGCTCAGACGCCCGGCGCCGCAGGTGCTGTTTCTCGGATTCGGCGACAGCGCGCTCAATTTCGAGCTGCGGCTGTTCCTGCGCGACGTGAACTACATGCTCTCGACGAAGAGCGATCTCAACTTTGCCATCTACAGGCGGCTGGCCGAGGAGGGAATCGAGATCCCCTTCCCGCAGCGCGACGTTCATCTGCGTGACATCGACCGGATCGAGGCCGCGCTGCTCGGCCGGCGGGGGCAGTCGGGCCCGGAAGGGGCGGCGGATGGCTGAGGGAGGAGACGACCGGTCGCCCGACCTCCGCTTCCCGTCTCGCGCCGGCGACGCCGGTCACGATGCCGCCACGAGAGGAGAATTCCCATGAGCCGCGCCCGCCTCGCCCGTCTGTTCGACAATCGCCCCGTTCTCTTCCTTCTCGTCCTTCTGACGATGGCGGCGGGCTATCTCGTCTTCCGCTACTATTACGACATTTCCGACCAGTTCCCCTTCGCGCAGGAGATCATCCTGGTCTTCATCGGCGCGGTGGTCACCGTGCTCATCACCGCCCTGCTCATCAACCAGCAGACCGAACTCGAGCTGAGGAAGGAAGGGCGGGTACTTCTTCTCGATCTCAGGGCGAAGATCTATTCAGACATCATCGAGCATGTCGGCTGCATGATCCGCAAGCCGCGGCTCGAGCGCGAGGACATGGCGACGCTCAGGATGCTCACCCACAAGCTGTCGATGGTGGCGGGGGCCGAGGTGCTGCATCATTTCAACCGCGTGCTCGACGAGATCGAGAAGGGCGCGCGCGACGGCAGCTATTCGGCCAGCGAGGAGGACGCGGTGATGCGGGCGGTCGCCGAGCTGACCTTCTACATGCGGCGCGACCTCCTTGGCCGGATCGGCGACGAGGAGGCCGAAGCCGGCATCTGGCGCGACATCGTCGAGAACAACAGCGATCTCGAGCGGGGCAGTCGCCATGCCCGCGCCGGGCAGGCGGCGACGCCAAAAGGCTGATACGCCAGGGC
>WFPA01000089.1 GCA_015487815.1 Albidovulum sp. | reverse complement strand
TTTTCGATGAACGTCCTGCGCGCCGCCATCATCCGCACCGGGATCGGGGCGCTGATCGTCGGTGCGGGCGAACTGATCTACTGGTTCGGGCGCCTCGTGAAGGAAGCGGGCGGGTTCGGCGCCGCACTCGGGCTGCTCAAGGACGTGGCCGCCGAGGTCTGGACCCGCATCGGCGACGGCGCCTGGAGCATCGTGCTGCGCATGCGCGCCGTCGGCAATCGCCTCAAGGCCGCCTGGTTCGACGCGCTGGCGGCGATGCAGGACAAATGGGCGCGGTTCCTCAAGGTGATCTCCGGGGCGCTGTTCAAGATCCCCGGCATGGACAGGCTGGCGATGGATATCGGGCTGGACGCCGCGTTTGCCGGCCAGGCCGTGGACCAGCTGCGCAAGACGGCGGACGAGTTCCGCTTCTATGCCGGCAACCTGGGTGATCAGGCGGATATCCTGGCTGGCAACATCACCCGGCCGCTCAAGTCCATGGCCGCCCTGCGCCAGGCGATGAAGGGGGCGGGCGAGGATGGTGCGGACGCGCTGGACCGCAGCAGCGATGCCGCCTCCCGGCTGGCCACAAGTGTTGCCCGGGCTGGTGGCGCCGCGAAGACGGCGGCCGAGGTGGCGAAGTCCGCCTGGGAGACGGCGACCTCGTCGCTCAAGGATTACGCGACAAAGGCCATGGACCTCGGCAAGGGGCTCGGCGACACGCTGGTGAGCGCATTCTCGAGCGCCGAACAGGCGATCGACGAGTTCGTACGCACGGGCAAGCTGGACTTCCGGTCGCTGATCACCTCGATCTTGGCCGACATGGCGAAGCTGTCGGCGCGGCGTTTCATCCTCGGGCCGCTTGCCAATGCGCTGTCCGGCGCGCTGGGCGGGCTCGACGGCCAGGGAGGGGTGCTGGCCCCGGTGCTCCATGCTGGCGGTGTTGTGGGCTCTGACGGGCCCGCACGGGCGGTTCCTGCCCTGGCCTTTGCCAGAGCGCCCCGCATGCATGCAGGTGGGTGGGCCGGCCTGCGACCGGACGAGGTCCCGGCGATCCTGCAGCGCGGAGAACGGGTGCTGAGCCGCCGCGAGGTGGCGGCGGGCGTCGGTGCAGCCCCGGCGAACATCACCATCCAGACCCGGGACGCCGAGAGCTTCCGGCAATCCCGCGCCCAGGTTGCCGCCGACATTGCCCGCGCGGTTTCGCTGGGCAGACGGGGGATGTAGGCGATGGCGTTTCACGAGGTCCGATTTCCCGACGACATCAGCCGTGGCGCGCGCGGCGGACCGGAACGGCGGACGCAGATCGTCGAGCTTGCCTCGGGCGACGAGGAGCGCAACGCCAGCTGGGCCAACAGCCGCCGGCGCTACGACGTCGCTTACGGCATCCGGCGTGCGGACGATCTGGCTGCGGTGGTCTCCTTCTTCGAGGCGCGCAACGGGCGGCTCCACGGCTTCCGCTGGAAGGACTGGGCCGACTGGAAGTCCTGCCTGCCGTCCGGGACGCCCGCCGCGACGGATCAGACCATCGGCACAGGGGACGGTGCCACGACCGACTTTCAGCTGGTGAAGGTCTACAGTTCCGGTTCGCAGAGCTGGACGCGGACCATCGCAAAGCCCGTTGCGGGCACGGTACTGGTTGCGATCGACGGGACCGTTCAATCCTCCGGCTGGTCCGTGGATACCACCACCGGCATCGTCAGCTTCACAACCGCCCCGGCATCAGGTGCCGCCATCACGGCAGGCTTCGAGTTCGACGTACCGGTGCGCTTCGACACCGACACGCTCGACGTCATCCTCGACATCGAGCGCCTCGGCTCCATCACCTCCATTCCCCTGATCGAGGTCCGGCGATGAACATGCAGATGACTGACCGGGGCCTGCTGGCCCTTGCCCGGCACGAAGGGATCGTGCCCGGGCCCTACCGCGATTCCACCGGCATCTGGACCTTCGGAATCGGCCACACGGCTGCCGCCGGTCCGCCCGATCCGGCCACGATGCCGCGCGGGATGCCCGAAGACCTGGACGCGGCAATCCGCGAGGCGTTCCGGCTGTTCCGCGCCGACCTGGCCCGCTACGAAGCCGAGGTCCGGCGTGCCGTGACCGTGCCGCTCAAGCCGCATCAGTTCGACGCCCTGGTTTCGTTTCACTACAACACCGGCGCCATCGCCCGGGCCTCTCTGACGAAGCACATCAATGCCGGCAACCCGGCGGCGGCCACGAAGGCGTTCATGAACTGGCGCCTGCCGGCATCTGTCATTCCACGCCGCGAGGCCGAACGCGACCTGTTCCGCAAGGGACGCTATCCCGTGGGCCCGATCCCGGTCTGGAGCGTGGATGCGCAGGGACGGGTGGACTTGTCGCATCCCATTCGGCGGCTCACCGAGACGCAAGCGCTGTCGCTGCTTCGCGCTTCACCAGCACCGCCACCGTCCCCCGCCAAACCCGATCCGCCTACCGGACTTCTCGCCCGGCTCACCGCAATCCTTTCCCACCTGTTCAAACGGAGCTGACCCCCATGCGCTACATCCGACCGACCTCGATCACATGGTGGGCGGGGCTGCTCGCCATGTTCACCGGCATCGCCTCCGTTGCCCTGCCTGCCACCGGTCCGCTTGGCGAGCTGTCCCGCCTCGTCGCGCTCATGGCCGGCACAGGCGATGCCTCGCCCGCCGGGCTGATCTTCCTCGGTCTCGGCCTGATCGGCCTGCGCGACCGGATCGAACGGGGGTTTCGCGGTGATCGGTGAACTCCTGGCGGGGCTGCTGGCGGCGCTGGGCGCCGGTCTCGGTCTGGTTCTCGGCCATTTCTGGGGCCGGTTGCAGGGAAAGCGCGAAGGCAGGAAGGAGGCCGAACGCGATGCGTATGAAGAGACGCTGGGAAAGCTGGAAGCGGGGCGCAAGGCGGTCCGCGACCGGCGCGGTTCTGATCCTGCTGAGCGGCTGCGCCGCAACGACGGGCGCTGGTGACGCGGGCTGCCTGGCCTATGGCGAAGCCCGCCTTGACCGGCCGCCCGCCGCGACGATCGCTACCGTGCCGCCTGCCTGGGCGCGCTGGATCGCCGATCTCGACGACCGCATGACGGGGACCTGCCGATGAAGACCCTGCCGACCGGCCTGCAGGCCCACCTCGACACCGGCACCACGACCCTGGCCTGGTGCTGGCGCCTGACCCGCAACGACGGGCAGGTGTTCGGGTTCACCGACCACGATGTGCCGCTGACGTTTGACGGCACCACGTTTGAGCCGGAGAGCGGCTTCACGGCCTCGGAGATCAGGACCGGTTCCGACCTCTCGGTCGATGCGCAGGATGCCGAGGGCGTGCTGACCTCGACCACGATCACCGAGACCGACATTCTCGATGGGCGCTGGGACAATGCCGAGGTCGAGATCTGGCGGGTGAACTGGCAGGACACCAGCCAGCGGGTGCTGATGCGACGCGGGGCCATCGGCCAGGTCCGGCGTGGCCGGGTGCAGTTCGTGGCCGAGATGCGCTCGCTCGCCCACGTCCTGAACCAGAGCGTCGGGCGGACGTTCCAGGCGAGTTGCGACGCGAGCCTCGGCGATGTGCGCTGCGGAGTGGACCTGACGGACCCGGCCTATGCCGGCAGCGGCACCGTGGTCACGGTCACGGGAGACCGGAGCTTCACGGTGTCCGGGCTCTCGGCCTATGCCGACGGCTGGTTTGCGCTGGGCACGCTCACCTGGACGGGCGGCGCCAATGCCGGGCGCGACGCCGAAGTGATGATGCACGAGGTGGGATCGACCGACGTCACCGTCACGCTACTCGAAGCGCCGGTTCTGGCGATCGCTGCGGGCGATACCCTCGACATCACCGCAGGCTGCGACAAGCTGTTCGAGACCTGCACGGGCCGCTTCGCAAATGGGGTCAACTTCCGGGGCTTCCCCCACATTCCGGGTCAGGACACCGTGATCCGCTATGCCGCAAAGGGCGAGGACAACGCGGGGGCGGTGTTGTGACGGGAGCCGCGAGGATCATGCCCACGCGTATCGTGAAGGCCGCGCGGGGCTGGCTCGGCACACCCTATCACGATCAGGCTTCGGTCAAGGGCGTGGGCTGCGACTGCCTCGGCCTGATCCGCGGAGTGTGGCGCGAGGTCATCGGCCCGGAACCCATGCCGGTGCCGCCCTATTCCCGCGACTGGGGCGAAGCCGGGCCGGTTGAGGTTCTGGCGGAAGCTGCGCGGGTGGCGATGGTGGAGATTGCGCCCGCAGAGGCCCGCACCGGCGACGTGGTGCTGTTCCGCATGCGGCAGGGGGCGATCGCGAAGCACGCCGGGATTCTCACGAATGGACGTCAGAATATTCACCGCTCCATTCATGGCGTTCATTTCATCCACGCCTACGAACGCACTGGCGTGATCGAGGAACCCCTGACCGATCCCTGGCGCCGGCGCATCGCCTTCGCCTTCCGCTTTCCCGTCCCCGACCACCGAACGACCTGACCCATGGCCTCGATCCTGCTTGCTTCCGCCGGCTCCGCGCTGGGCGCATCCATTGGCGGTGGCATTCTCGGCGTGTCGGCCGCCACCATTGGCGGCGCGGTGGGGTCCTTTGCCGGTTCACTCGTGGACAGCTGGATCGTCTCGCAGCTGACGCCGGGCCAGCGGGTCGAGGGTGCGCGGCTTGAGAACCTGGCCGTCACCACCTCCACCGAGGGTGCCGTGATCCCCCGCATCTGGGGCCGGATGAGGCTGGGCGGCAACATCATCTGGGCCACCGACTTCACCGAGCACGTCAGCACCTCGACCTCGGGCGGCGGCAAGGGCGGTGGGCCGAAGGTCACGACGACGACCTACACCTACACCGCCTCCTTCGCCGTGGCGCTCTGCGAGGGGCCGATTTCCGGCATCGGGCGGGTGTGGGCCGATGGCAAGCCGCTCGATCTGAAGGATGCGACCTGGCGGCTGTATCCGGGCGACGAGGCGCAGCAGCCCGATCCGTTCATCGAGGCCAGGATGGGTGCAGGCAACGCCCCGGCCTATCGCGGCACGGCCTATGTGGTGTTCGAAGAGCTAGACCTCACACCCTTCGGCAATCGCATCCCGCAGCTCTCCTTCGAGGTCTTCCGCCCGCTGGTTGAGCCGGGCACCGCCGAAGGGATGGTGCGGTCGGTCACCATGATCCCCGGCTCCGGCGAGTTCGTCTATGCTACAGAGCCGATCACGCGCGGCACGGGAGGTTCGACAGCCTCGGAGAACGTCAACAACCAGACCGGCCAGCCCGACATCCTGGCCGCGCTCGACAACCTGCAGGCGGCGGCCCCGAACATCGGGAACGTCAGCCTCGTGGTGAGCTGGTTCGGCCTCGATCTGCGCGCGGGCAACTGCCAGAGCAGGCCCGGAGTCGAGACGGCGAGCAAGGTGACCACGCCGAAGAGCTGGTCCGTGAACGGCGTGGATCGCGCCGGTGCCCACCTGATCAGCACCGATGCGCAGGGCCGCGCCAATTACGGCGGCACTCCGGCCGACTTCTCGGTGGTGCAGGCGATCCGGGAGATGAAGGCGCGCGGTCTGCGCGTGACCTTCTACCCGTTCCTGCTGATGGACATCCCCGAGGGGAACAGCCTGCCCGATCCATATTCCGACAACGCGGTGACGGTGGGCCAGCCGGCCCACCCCTGGCGCGGTCGCATTACCTGCTCGCCGGCGGCGGGCTTTGCGGGCACCGTGGACAAGACGGCGGATGCGGCCGACCAAGTGGCCGCCTTCTTCGGCAATGCCCAAGTCTCGGACTTTGCGGTTTCGGGCGAGACGGTTTCGTGGACCGGTGGCACTGACTGGGGCTACCGGCGGATGATCCTGCATTATGCGCATCTGTGCGCCGCCGCGGGTGGAGTCGATGCCTTCCTGATCGGCTCGGAGCTTGTCGGCCTCACCACCATCCGCGACAGTGCCACCGGGTTTCCGGCCGTTACCGCCATGAAGCAACTGGCCGCCGACGTGCGCGCCATTCTCGGCTCGGGCACGAAGATCAGCTACGCTGCCGACTGGAGCGAGTATTTCGGGCACCAGCCCGCTGACGGCTCGGGAGACGCGCTGTTTCACCTCGATCCGCTGTGGTCAGACCCGGAGATCGACTTCATCGGCATCGACAATTACCTGCCCCTGTCCGA
>WFPA01000088.1 GCA_015487815.1 Albidovulum sp. | reverse complement strand
TCGCAATGACCTCAAACCGCGGCACAAGCCGTTTCCGATGCCCCGGCATGGTGTGAAATCGGCACGAGTGCCCGGCATTGGCGCCGATCGCCCGCCCGTAACTACGAAAGCCGAGCGCGGCCGCCAGCCAGCAGGCGCAAGCACCGCTCCGTGTGTGATCACAGGATCCGAGAGCCGGCGCCTCCCATCCACGGAGCGGGAACCGCTCCATATGTGATCACAGGAACCGACCCTATTCGGCCGCGTGCCGCAGAGGGGTGGCGCCGCCGGTGCCGTCGCCGAGAATGGTGGCCCTCAGCGCTTCGCGCCGCCGCGCCGCCTTCTCGGCCGCCGCCTCCTTTACCGGGCCGAAGCCGCGGATCCCGAGCGGCAGGGAGAAAAGTTCGACCGCCGCCTTGCGCGCCTTCTCGTCCGCCTCCGGTCCGAGGCGCGGCAGGATCTCGGCCATGTCGGCCTCGTAGGTCGCGAGCAGTTCCCGCTCGAGCCGGCGATCGGCCGACAGGCGGAACGGATCGATCCAGCTGCCGCGCAGCCCGCGCATGGCGGCCATCAGCCGGAAGAGCGGCAGCATCCAGCCGCCGAAACGCATCTTGCGCGGACGCCCGTCGGGCCCCTTGCGCGCCAGAAGCGGCGGTGCGAGGTGGAAGGCGAGCTTCGGCGCGCCGGTGAATTCCTCGGCCAGATGGCGCTCGAGCGTTTCGGCATGAAGCCGCGCCACCTCCCATTCGTCCTTGCAGGTGAGGAGCCTGTGCCAGCCGAGAGCGACGGCCTCGCGCAACGCCTCGTCCCTTATGCCCGCGAGCGTCTCGCGATAGCGCCGCGCCAGCGCCGCGCCGCGCCGCCCGCCGGCCCAGGCGGCGAGATGATCCGCCCGCCGGTCGATCTTCTCCTCGAGCGTCTCTTCGGCGGGTACCTCTTCGGTCCCGGCGATTCGGGCCGCTTCCTCGGGGTTGAGCGCCGCCCAGCGGCCGATCTCGAACGCCTCGAGATTGCCCGCCACCGCCGCGCCGTTGAGTTCGATCGCCCGGCGGATCGCCTCGCGCGAAAGCGGCACCAGCCCCTGTTGCCAGGCGGCACCGAGGACGATGGTATTGGCGAAGATCGCGTCGCCCAGAAGCCGCGCCGCCAGGGTGGTGGCGTCGAGGAAACGGGCGTTCTCACCCCCGGTGCGCGCCTCGATGGCGAGCCTGAGCCGCTCGACCGGAATCTTCAGCTCCGGATTGGCGGTGAAGTCGCCGGTGACGATCTCGTGCGCGTTGCACACGACCTTCGTGCGGCCGTGGCCCATCAGCCGCAGCGTGTCGGCGCCGCCGGTGACGACGAGATCGCCACCGATCACCCCGTCGGCCTCCCCGAGGGCGACGCGGATCGCCGAGATGTCCTCGGGCCGCTCCGCCAGCCGGCAATGGACATGCACCGCCCCGCCCTTCTGGGCGAGACCGGCCATCTCCATCACCCCGGCCGCCTTGCCCTCGAGATGGGCGGCCATGGCCAGAAGCGCCCCCACAGTCACGATGCCGGTGCCGCCGATGCCGGTGATGACGAGGTTGTGGGTGCCGGCGATCGCCGGGAGGGCGGGCTCGGGCAGGTTCGCGAGCGCCCCTTCGGGCAAGGCCTCGCCGGCCTCCGTGCGGATCTCGCCGCCCTCGACGGTGACGAGCGCCGGGCAGAAGCCCCTGAGGCAGGAATAATCCTTGTTGCAGCTCGACTGGTCGATCGCCCGCTTGCGGCCGAAGGGCGTCTCGCGCGGGACGATCGACACGCAGTTCGACTGCACGCCGCAATCACCACAGCCTTCGCAGACATCGGGGTTGATGAAGACCCGCACGGGCGGGTCGGGGAATTCCCTGCGCTTGCGCCGGCGCCGCTTCTCGGCCGCGCAGGTCTGCACATAGATGATGGCCGAGACGCCTTCGATCTCCTGGAAACGCTCCTCGACGGCGATCAGCTCCTCGCGCGGATGGATCGTCACGTCGGAGGGGTAGGCCTTCGGGTCCTGCGGCTCCTTCTCGTCATGGACGACAGCGACATGCTTCACCCCCATCGCCCGGAGCTCATGGGCGATCTGCCAGGGGGTGAGGTTGCCCTCGGGCTTCTGGCCGCCGGTCATGGCGACGGCGTCGTTGAACAGGATCTTGTAGGTGATGTTGACCCCGGCGGCGAGCGCGGCACGGATCGCCTGCACCCCCGAATGATCGTAGGTGCCGTCGCCGAGATTCTGGAAGACATGGCGACGCTTGACGAAGGGCGCCTCGCCGATCCAGTTGGCCCCCTCCCCGCCCATGTGGGTGAAGCCGAGCGTGTTGCGGTTCATCCACTGGACCATGAAATGGCAGCCGATGCCGGCATAGGCCCGCGCCCCTTCGGGCAGTTTCGTCGAGGTGTTGTGCGGGCAGCCCGAGCAGAACCAGGGCAGGCGGGTGGCGATCTGCGGCGCGTTGGCGGCCTTTTTCGCCTCGGCGACGCGGGCGAGCCCGGCGCGGATCCGGTCGGTGTCGCGGCCCTCATCGATCAGGATGTTGCCGAGCTTCTCGGCGATGGTCACCGGGTCGAGAGCATAGCGGGTGGGGAAGAGTTCGCGGCCCTCGCCGTCCTTGTGGCCCCAGACGCGGCGGCCGCGCCGGTCGTCGAAGATCGCCTCCTTGACCTGCACCTCGATCAGCTTGCGCTTCTCCTCGACGACCACGATCAGATCGAGTCCCTCGGCCCATTCGTGGAAGCTCGCCATGTCGAGCGGCCAGACCATGCCGACCTTGTAGGTGGTGATGCCGAGCCGCTCGCATTCGGCCGCATCGAGCCCGAGCATCTCCATCGCATGGACGAGATCGAGCCAGTTCTTGCCGGCGGCGACAAGACCGATCTTCGCCCCGGGCCGGCCATGCATGCGCCGGTCGAGCCGGTTGGCGCGGGCAAAGGCCTCGGCGGCGAAGCGCTTGTAGTCGAACAGCCGCGCCTCCTGCTGGATGCGATCGTCGATCAGGCGGATGTTGAGCCCGCCGGGCGGCATCTCGAAATCGGCGGGAGTGACGAATTCGAGCCGGAGCGGATCGGCCTCCACCACCTCGGTGACCTCGATCGTGTCCTTCATCGCCTTGAGGCCGACCCAGACGCCGGCATAGCGCGAGAGCGCATAGCCGAAGAGCCCCAGATCGAGGATCTCCTGCACACCGGCCGGCGAGAGCACCGGCATGTAGGCGTCGATCATGGCGAAATCCGACTGGTGCAGCACGGTCGAGCTTTCGCCGGTATGATCGTCGCCCATCACCATCAGCACGCCGCCATGGGGGGCGGTGCCGGCCATGTTGGCGTGGCGCATCACGTCGCCCGAACGATCGACGCCGGGGCCCTTGCCGTACCAGAGCCCGAAGACGCCGTCATACTTCCCTTCACCGCGCAGGTTGACCTGTTGCGTGCCCCACAGGGCGGTGGCGGCGAGATCCTCGTTGAGTCCGGGCTGGAAGAGGATGTCGTTGGCCTCGAGATGGCGCCGTGCCCGCTCCATCTGCAGATCGACCGCTCCGAGCGGAGAGCCGCGATAACCGGTGACGTAGCCCGCCGTGTGGAGCCCCGCCGCCCGGTCACGGGCCTTCTGCATCAGCATCAGACGCACCAGCGCCTGGGTGCCGTTGAGCAGCACCCGGTCCTGATCGAGATCGTAGCGGGCATCGAGCGTGATGTCCCTGAGCTTCATGGCATCCTCCCTGTGGATGGCATCCCTTGCGCCGCGGCCCGGCGTTCCGGCTCGCGGGAGCTGTTTCATCCCTCGCCCCTCTGCGCCCCGGCCGGATGGGCGACATCGCCCCTCTTACGGGGGTTGTCCCCATGATAGGTCATAAATGCTGATATACAAAGCGGGAATCGGGGGTTGAGAAATCGTGCGCCGCAGCCGACATTCACCTTCGGACGCAACCGCACGAGAAGCGGCCGGAGGCAATTTCATTGCCCGGGGAACGCCGCAGGGAGACAAGATCCGTGCCGATGGACTGGGACAAGCTCAGAATCTTTCATGCCGTGGCCGAAGCCGGCTCGCTGACCCATGCCGGCGAGACGCTGCACCTGTCGCAATCGGCGGTCAGCCGCCAGATCCGCGCCCTTGAGGAAAGCCTCGGAGTCACCCTGTTTCACCGCCATGCGCGCGGACTGATTCTCACCGAGCAGGGGGAGCTGCTCTATCAGGCGACGCGCGACATGGCCCAGACGCTCGACGCCGCTGCCGCCCGGATCCGCGATTCGGAGGACGAGGTGTTCGGCGAGCTGCGCGTCACCACGACCATGGCCTTCGGCACGCTGTGGCTCGCGCCGCGGATGACGACGCTGTTCGACAACTACCCCGATCTCAAGATCGACCTCGTGCTCGAGGAGCGGGTGCTCGATCTGCCGATGCGCGAGGCCGATGTCGCCATCCGCATGAAGGAGCCCTCCCAGGCCGATCTCATCCGCCGGCGACTGATGTCGGTGCGGATCCGGCTCTACGCCTCGCGCGCCTATCTCGAGAAGCATGGCACGCCGCGCACGGTCGAGGAGCTCGCCCGTCACCGGCTCATCGCCCACAACCGGAACGCCAACCAGGTGTCGGCCGGCAAGGCCCTGCTCGAGCGCCTCTTTCACGGCGAGATCCGCTCGCACCTGACGATCAACAACTATTACGGCATCCTTCAGGCGGTGCGGAACGATCTCGGCATCGGCGTGCTGCCCGATTACGTCACCGTCGACTTTCCCGAGCTCGTGCGGGTGCTGCCGGAAATCGAATCGAACGAGGTGCCGGTCTATCTCGCCTACCCGGAGGAGCTGCGCCATTCGAAGCGCGTCGCCGCCTTCCGCGATTTCGTGGTCGAGGAGGTGGTGGCCCATCGCAAGCGGCTGACGGGGGAAGCGGCCGGCCGCGAAGGCTGAGCCGGGCGGCGCGACAGGCCGATCAGGCCGCAGCGCCGCCCTCTCGGCGCGCCCGTCCCTCACATCCTCGACAGGGCGCAGGAATGTCCACCGCACGAGCTGATTCGCCCCTGCGGCGCCCTTTCTGCGCCTGCAAAGGCGCCGATCACCTTCCCCGGCCGCCGGAGCAACAATTCGCCGCCAGCTGTCCAAATTCAAATATGTGAATATGGCTAAGGGCTTAGCTGTCCGCCAGCCGAGCCATGCCGAAACGGCATAACGGCATTGTGCCGCACGCAAGCTGTTTTCCCTTGCAGGGTTGGAAAAAGCGGCCTAGATAGGCGGCGAAGCAAGCGGTGAGCGTCTCCCTCGCAGTTTCCGCTTTCTTCTACCTCCCTGTTGGACTTGGGCCGGGCGAAAGCTCGGCCTTCTTTTTTCTCAGCCCTTCCAGGGCGGTTGCCGGACCTGCCGCAGCGCAGCATCATTCTCGGCGTGGCGCGGCACGGGCACCGGACCCGCCAAGCGCCCCCCTTGCGCCAAAGGGCCCCCT
>WFPA01000087.1 GCA_015487815.1 Albidovulum sp. | reverse complement strand
GCTGTGACCAGCTTCTCGTTCGGGGGGAATCATTTCGTGGCTGCGGGCGGTTCGGAGGGCGGTTTCTCGGTGTTTCAGCTGCTCCCCGACGAGACGCTCCAGCTCACCCAGTCCGTCACCCGCTCCTGGGGCACGCTCCAGGATCTCGAAGCCGCAGTCGGCAACGGCAGGGTCGAGATCGCCGCCATCACCGCTGGCGGCAACGGCATCTCCCGTCTCTCCCTCGCTCCGCAGGCCCCCGGAGCCACCCTCACCGGCGGCGCCGGCGCCGATCATTTCGCCGGCACGGCCGCAGGTGACGTCCTCGCGGGAGGCGCCGGAGACGACGTGCTTGCGGGCGGGGCGGGAGACGATCTCATTCTCGACGGACCCGGTGCCGACATCCTCGCCGGCGGGCCGGGCGCCGACACCTTCATCCTCGCCGAGGACGGCGCCACGGACACCATTCTCGACTACGACCCGGCCGTGGACCAGCTCGATCTCTCGCGCTGGACCTTCATGCGTTCGCTCTTCCAGCTGACCTTCACCCCCACCACAGACGGCATCGAGATCAGCCGCGGCGCCGAGACCATCCGCATTCATTCGGTTGGCGGCGGCAGCCTGTCGCGCAGCGATTTCGGCACCGGGCTTCTCGGCCTCAACCGCCTGCCCCTGCCGGCCGAGGACACCACACCGCTCACGCGGAACGGCACTCCCGGGGCCGACTGGGTCCGCGGCGGACACGGCAGCGACACGCTGTCGGGCGGGGCCGGCGACGACGTCATCTTCGCCGGGCCGGGGGATGACATCATCGACGGCGGAGCCGGCGCCGACCTGATCGATGGCGGCGCCGGTCATGACATGCTCACCTTCGCCTCGGCGACGTGGCGGGTGATGGTCGATCTGCAGAACGACAAATTCGATCTCGGCGACGCGGTCGGCGATCGTTACGTCAATATCGAGGCCATCACCGCCGGACCCTACGCCGATCAGCTCAGGGGCGATGCCTCGGACAACGAATTCCATGGCGGGCGCTATTCCGACCGGCTCTACGGCCGCGCCGGCAACGACTATCTCGACGGTGGCCGCGGTGTCGATGCGCTCTACGGCAATGCCGGCGCCGACGTGCTCAGGGGGGGCGGCCCTGCGGGGCAACGCGACCGGTTCATCTATTTCCGCGCGGCGGATTCACGGCCCGGCGAAGGCCACCGTGACCGCATCGTCGATTTCGTGCCCGGCATCGACCGTGTGGAGATTTCGCGGCTCGATGCCGATCCCGCGACACCGGGCAACCAGCCCTTCACCCTCATAGGCACCGCCCCCTTCTCCGGCACGGCCGGGGAACTGCACTATCTGCAGGATACAGCCACCAACACCACCCTGCTGCAGGCCGACATGGACGGCGACGGGCTGGCCGATTTCGAGATTGCCTTCGACGGGATCCTCGACTTCACCGCGAGCGATTTTCTTCTGTGATGCAGGAAGCTGGAAGGCGGACATCATCCATCACCTCAGCATTCCGGCCACATCTCCACCCTTTTTCAGGTGACGACCCGCATCGTCAGGTTGATGCGCCCACCCCAGGGAACAAGCCGCGAGGTGCCGGGGCGGATACGGTCTATGCCGTGATGAACCAGCCGTCCTGCGCCTGCCAGCAGCACCACATCGCCCGAGGAGAGCCAGATCGAGCGTGTCGGTCCGCCCCGGCGCTCCGTGCCGATGCGAAAGAGGGCATCGTCGCCGAGCGAGATCGAGAGGACGGGCGCGGCAAGATCGGCCTCGTCGCGATCCTGATGCAGCCCCATGCGCGCCCCGGCGGCATAGTGATTGACGAGGCAGCTCTCCGGCGGGCGCGGAAAGGCGGCGAACCGATCCCACAGTTCGAGGAAGAGAGAGGGCATGTCTGGCCAGGGCATGCCGGCCGGATGGCGTCGCTCGTAGCGATAGCCGCGCCGGTCGGACACCCAGCCGAAAGCGCCGGCCGAGGTCATCCGCACCGACATCTTCCGCCCCCAGCGGGTTTCGGGGTGGAAGAAGGGCGCGGCCGCGGCGATTTCCCCGACGCATTCCATCAGCCTTTCCTGCATGCTGCGATCGAGCGCCGCCTTCCAGATCTTCACCCCGCCGATGTCGATCGCCTCCGGCCCGGTCATTTCCGCCCCCTGCCCGGTCGTTCATCCGTCCCTCTCGAACCGGATATGTGCATTTTTTGCGCCCGCGCCAACTTGCAGCGTCATCGGGGCAAACCTATATCACTTCCGAAATCACGGGCCGGTGAGTGGTTGCCTCGGGCAGACACCGCCGGCCCAGGTTGACGAGGCGCCATCGAAGGGCCTCTCGCAACATCGCCGCAAGAAAGGGATGAAAGCAAATGAGCAAGATCATCGGTATCGACCTCGGGACGACCAACTCCGTCGTGGCCGTGATGGAAGGGTCCCAGCCCAAGGTGATCGAGAATGCCGAGGGCCAGCGCACGACGCCGTCGGTCGTCGCCTTCACGGAATCGGGTGAGGTTCTCGTCGGCCAGCCCGCCAAGCGGCAGGCCGTGACCAACGCCGAAAACACCATCTTCGCCGTCAAGCGCCTGATCGGCCGCAAGATCGACGATCCGGTGGTGCAGGAGGCGATGAAGCACCTGCCCTACAAGATCGTCGATGGCGGCAACGGCGATGCCTGGGTCGAGGTGCGGGGCAAGAAGTATTCGCCGGCGCAGATCTCCGCCTACATCCTCCAGAAGATGAAGGAGACGGCCGAAGCCTATCTCGGCGAAGAAGTGAAGAAGGCCGTCATCACCGTGCCGGCCTATTTCAACGACGCCCAGCGCCAGGCGACCAAGGATGCCGGCAAGATCGCCGGTCTCGAGGTGGAGCGGATCATCAACGAGCCGACCGCCGCGGCCCTCGCCTACGGTCTCGACAAGAAGGACCAGGAGACCGTGGCCGTCTATGACCTCGGCGGCGGCACCTTCGACATCACCATCCTCGAGATCGACGACGGGCTGTTCGAGGTGAAATCGACCAATGGCGACACCTTCCTCGGCGGCGAGGACTTCGACATGCGCATCGTCAAGTGGCTCGCCGACGAGTTCAAGAAGGAGCATGGCGTCGATCTCACCCTCGACAAGATGGCGCTCCAGCGTCTGAAGGAGGCGGCCGAGAAGGCCAAGATCGAGCTCTCCTCCGCGCAGCAGACGGAGATCAACCTGCCCTTCATCACCATGGACAAGGATACCGGGCAGCCGCTGCATCTCGTCACCAAGCTGACGCGGGCCAAGCTCGAAAGCCTTGTCGAGGATCTCGTCAAGAAGACGCTGGGCCCGGTCAAGGACGCGCTCAAGGACGCCGGCATCACCAAGGACAAGGTGGACGAGATCATCCTCGTCGGCGGCCAGACCCGCATGCCCAAGGTGCAAGAGACCGTGTCCGAATTCTTCGGCAAGGAACCGCACAAGGGGGTCAACCCCGACGAGGTGGTGGCGCTGGGTGCCGCCATCCAGGGCGGCGTGCTTCAGGGCGACGTCAAGGATGTCGTGCTGCTCGACGTTACGCCGCTCTCGCTCGGCATCGAGACGCTCGGTGGCGTGTTCACCCGCATCATCGACCGCAACACCACCATTCCGACGAAGAAGTCGCAGATCTTCTCGACGGCCGAGGACAACCAGACCGCCGTCACGATCCGCGTCTTCCAGGGTGAGCGGGAGATGGCTGCGGACAACAAGCTGCTCGGGCAGTTCAACCTCGAGGACATTCCGCCTGCGCCGCGCGGCGTGCCGCAGATCGAGGTGACCTTCGACATCGACGCCAACGGCATTGTCCACGTCTCTGCCAGGGACAAGGCCACCGGCAAGGAGCAGAAGATCACCATCCAGGCGCAAAGCGGCCTGACCGAGGAGGAGATCGAGCGCATGATCAAGGAGGCCGAGGCCAATGCCGAGGCCGACCGCAAGCGCCGCGAGCTGATCGAGACGAAGAACCAGGCCGAGGCGCTGATCCACTCGACGAAGAAGGCGCTCGAGGAGCATTCCGACAAGGTCGATCCGGCCACGGTCGAGGCCATCGAGCTTGCGATCAAGGCGCTCGAGGAGACTCTCGAGAGCGAGGATGCCGAGAAGATCAAGGCCGGCATCCAGAACGTCACCGAGGCGTCCATGAAGCTCGGCGAAGCCATCTACAAGGCCCAGCAGGAAGGCGGCGAGAAGTCCGAAGCCGCTTCCGAAGGGTCGGATGAGGAGGTGGTCGATGCCGACTTCGAAGATGTCGACGACGACAAGCGCAGCTGATCGCGGGCGGTAATGCCTGATCCTGCGGCCGGCCCGCCCGAACGACGGGCCGGCCGCATCATGTGCAGAGGCAAAAGATGGCAAAACGCGACTATTACGAAATTCTCGGGGTGTCGCGCGGCGCGTCCGAAGAAGAGATCAAGAAGGCCTACCGCAGGAAGGCCAAGGAGCTGCACCCCGACCGCAACAAGGACGATCCCGAGGCCGAGGCCAGGTTCAAGGAAGTGAACGAGGCCTATGACGTGCTGAAGGATCCCGAAAAGCGGGCCGCCTATGATCGCTTCGGCCATGCCGCCTTCGAGGCGGGCGGCCCCGGTGCAGCCGGTGCCGGAGCCGGCGGCTTCGGTGGATTCCGCCCCGGCAGCGGCGATTTCGCCAGTGCTTTCTCGGACATCTTCGAGGATCTCTTCGGCGAGATTCGCGGCCGGGCCGGGGGCCGGCAGACCCGAGGCTCCGATCTGCGCTTCAACATGACGATCACGCTCGAGGAAGCCTTCCGCGGCGTGCGCAAGACCATCACCATCCCGACGATGGCAAGCTGCGACGCCTGTGGCGGCACCGGCGCGGCCGACGGCTCCGAGCCCGTCACCTGCCCCACCTGCTCAGGCATGGGGCGCGTGCGGGCACAGCAGGGTTTCTTCACTGTCGAGCGCACCTGCCCCACCTGCGGCGGCACCGGCCAGATGATCAAGGACCCGTGCCCGGCCTGCGGCGGCACCGGTGTGAGGGAAACCCGCAAGACGCTGACCGTCAACATCCCGGCCGGGGTCGAGACGGGAACCCGCATCCGCCTGGCCGGCGAAGGCGAGGCCGGCCTCAAGGGGGGACCGCCCGGCGATCTCTACATCTTCATCGATGTGGCCGATCACCCGATCTTCGAGCGAGACGGCGAAAACCTCTATGTCAAGGCGCCGTTGCGCATGACGACTGCAGCGGTGGGCGGGGCGATCGAGATCCCGACCATCGAGGGCGGCAGGGTCCGGGTGAAGATTCCGCCCGGCAGCCAGACCGGCAAGCAGCTGCGGGTGCGCGGCAAGGGCATGCCGCGCCTCAATGGCGGGCCCCGCGGCGACATGTATATCGAGCTTTTCGTGGAAACGCCGGTTCATCTCGACCGCAAGCAACGCGAACTGCTCGAGAAGTTCGACAAGGCCACGGGCCCGGAGAACTGGCCGCAAAGCTCGCGTTTCATCGACAAGGTGAAGCGGTTCTGGGAGAAGGTCACACAGTAACCGGACCTGTCTTCCTTCCTTGGGAGAAAAGGGCTGCTCCCATGAGCAGCCCTTTCTCGATTTGGAACATGATGTTTCGGCAAATCAGTATGTTGGCGCTGATTTTTCATGCATCGACTCAACCCTGTCGCGCATCCCGCATGAAGGTCTCGACCTCTTCCCTTGTCGGGATACCGGCTGCCGCCCCCTTGCGGGAGACCTTGAGCGCGGCCGCGGCGGAGGCTTCCGTCAGGGCCTCTTCGAGAGCGCACCCCCTGTCGAGCGCACCGGCCAGCCAGCCGGTGAAGCAGTCGCCGGCACCGGTTGTATCGACCACCCGCGGCGCCGGCCAGGCCGGCACCTCGATCCGCCGGCCCTGTCCGATCCAGACCGCTCCCTTCGCCCCCTTGGTCACCAGCACGGCCCTGACCGGCAACTCCTCGATGGCAAGGCCGAGATGGGCGGCCAGCTGCGCCGCCTCGATCTCGTTCACAACCACCACATCGACCAGGGGCAGCATCTGCGCCGCATCCTCGGCCACGAAGGGGGCAGCCGAATAGATGATCTCCATTCCCCGCCGCCGCGCCTCCCCGGCGGCGATCTCGTTGGCGTTGATCTCGTTCTGCAGGATCAGCCGGTCGCCGGCGCCACAACCTCGCATCCCTTCGCGGACGGCGCCGGCCGGCACCGCGCCGTTGGCCCCGGCATGGATGATGATGGCGTTTTCGCCTCCCCTGTCGAGAGCGATGACCGCGTGGCCCGTCGGCCTGTCGAGCGTGACGACATGGCCGATATCGACGCCCTCCTCCGCAAGCCGGCCGGCCGCCCAGCCGCCATCCGGTCCGACCGCGCCGACATGGCGCACCCGCCCGCCGGCCCGGACCGCGGCGATCGACTGGTTCGCCCCCTTGCCCCCGAGCCCTTCCTCGAGCTCCGCTGCGGCAATCGTCTCTCCCGGCGCCGGGATGTGATCGACGACATAGACCCGGTCGATATTGATCGAACCGACATTGACGAGAGTCATGGCCGCTGCTCCCTCAGCGCCTCGTGCCGATGTCGCAGGCGGCCATCACCGCCATGTTGAGAATGTCGCGGGCGGTCGATGTGGTCGAGCAGAGTTGCACCGAATGATCAACGCCGGCAAGGATGGGGCCGAAGGTCGTCGCCCCGGCCATTTCCTGCATCATCTTGGTCGAGATCGAAGCCGAATGACGCGCCGGCACCACGAGAATGTTCGCCGGTCCCGAGAGGCGACAGAAGGGGTAGTTCTTCATCACCTCGGGGTTGAGTGCGACATCGACCGTCATCTCGCCGTCATATTCGAAATCGACGCCGCGCCTGTCGAGCACCTCGGGAGCCATGTGCATCTTCTCGGCCCGTTCCGAAACCGGATAGCCGAAATTGGAGAAGCTGACGAAGGCCACACGCGGCTCGAGTCCCAGCATCCGCGCCACCTCGGCCGAACGCTCGGCGATATCGGCAAGGTCTTCCTCCTCGGGCCATTCATGCACCAGCGTGTCGGCCACCAGCACCATCCGCCCCTTGTGGAGCACCGCGGTGATGCCGACGGCACCCGAGCGCGGGCTGACCTCGAACACATGCCCGATCTGCTGCAGCACCTGGGCCGACTTCCGCGTCGCGCCCGTCACCATCGCATCGCCATGGCCATGGGCCAGCATCAGCGCGGCGAAGACGTGGCGGTCATGGGCGGCGAGGCGGTAGCAATCGTGATAGTCGAACCCCTTTCGCTGCAGGCGCTTGTAGAGGAATTCGGTATAGTCCTTCAGATGCGCCGTCTTGGCCGAATTGATGATCTCGATCTCGTCGAACGCCTCGCCGATACCGGCCGCCTCGAGCTTCTGGCGGACATCGTCGTCGCGGCCGACCACAACCGCCCGGCCAAGCCCCGAACGCTGATAGGAAATCGCCGCCCTGAGCGCCCGAATGTCGTCACCCTCGGCGAAGATCATCCGCTTCTGCGCCCGCCGCGCACGGGCATAAAGACCCTCTAGGATCGAGGCCGTCGGGTCGAGACGGGCCTTGAGTGACGCGACATAGCCTTCCATGTCGATGATCGGCTTGCGGGCCACGCCGGTGCGCATGCCTGCCTCGGCCACGGCCGGCGGAATGGTATAGATCAGCCGCGGATCGAACGGGGTAGGTATGATGTAGTCCGGCCCGAACTTCAGCTCTCGTCCGTAAGCCATTGCCACTTCGTCAGGAACATCCTCCCGCGCCAGAGCGGCCAGAGCTTCGGCGCAGGCGATCTTCATCTCGTCGTTGATGGCTCGGGCACGGATGTCGAGCGCCCCGCGGAACAGGTAAGGAAAGCCGAGCACGTTGTTGACCTGGTTGGGGTAATCCGACCGGCCCGTAGCCATGATCACGTCGGGACGCACCGACCTGGCCTCCTCGGGCGTGATTTCCGGGTCGGGATTGGCCATCGCGAAGATGATCGGGTTGTCGGCCATCGAGGCCACCATCTCCGGTGTCACCGCCCCCTTGGCCGACACGCCGAGGAACACGTCGGCTCCCTTCATCGCTTCCTCGAGCGTCCTCAGATCGGTCTCGACCGCATGGGCCGATTTCCACTGGTTCATGCCCTCCGTGCGGCCCTTGTAGATCACCCCCCGCGTATCGCAGACGATGACGTTTTCGGGCCGCGCCCCCATGGCCTTTATGAGCTCGATGCAGGCGATGCCGGCCGCACCCGCCCCGTTGAGCACGATGCGGCATTCCTCGAGTTTCTTGCCGGCGATGTGCAGCGCGTTGATCAGCCCCGCAGCGCAGATCACCGCCGTGCCGTGCTGGTCGTCGTGGAAGACGGGAATGTCCATCTCCTCCTTGAGCCGCTGCTCGATGATGAAGCATTCGGGGGCCTTGATGTCCTCGAGATTGATGCCGCCGAAGGCGGGGCCGAGAAGCCGCACCGCGCGGATGAATTCCTCCGGGTCTTCGGTATCGACCTCGATGTCGATGGCGTTCACGTCGGCGAAGCGCTTGAAGAGCACCGCCTTGCCCTCCATCACCGGCTTGGCCGCCAGCGGGCCGAGATTGCCCATGCCGAGAATGGCGGTGCCGTTGGAGATCACCGCCACCATGTTGCCCTTGGTGGTGGTGTCGAAGGCGGCATCGGGCTCCTTGGCGATCAACTCGACCGGCACCGCCACTCCCGGGCTGTAGGCCAGCGACAGATCGCGCTGGGTGGTCATCGGCTTGGTCGCCACCACCTCGAGTTTTCCGGGTGTCGGCTCCATATGGTAGGAAAGGGCTTCCTCGTCGGTGATGCGGGAATTGTCTGCCATGGTTCGGGCCTGATGGTTTGATGTTGAACTGTCCTGCGGCGTCTCTCGGGGCGAGACTATCGCGCTTCGCGGAGCGCGGCAATGCATGGCGTGACATCCGTGCATCCTTTCCCGTTCCTCCAGGACCGGGAACACGAGGGGGCTTTCAATGCGCCGGCCGAGCTTCTAGATCTCACGGGCAGGAGCAGGGACAGGGCGGCCATGGCGGCAGGCGACAAGGGAATGGCAACGGCCGACAGGCGCACGACCGGGCGGGCCGGCAAGGTCACGCCGATGATGGCGCAATATCTCGACATCAAGGCCCAGGTGCCCGATGCGCTGCTGTTCTACCGCATGGGGGATTTCTACGAGCTGTTCTTCGACGACGCGGTGAAGGCCGCCGAAGCCCTCGACATCGCCCTCACAAAGCGCGGCAAGCATCTCGGCGAAGACATCCCGATGTGCGGTGTGCCGGTCCACTCGGCGGAGAGCTATTTGCAGACGCTGATCCGCAAGGGCTTCCGCGTCGCGGTCTGCGAGCAGCTCGAGGATCCGGCCGAGGCGAGGAAGCGCGGCTCGAAGGCGGTGGTGAAGCGCGATGTCGTCCGTCTCGTCACTCCCGGTACGCTGACCGAGGACGCCCTGCTCGATCCCCGCAGCCACAACTTCCTTGCCGCATGGAGCGTGGTTCACGGCAAGGCGGCGCTCGCCTGGGCCGACATCTCCACCGGTGAACTGAAGGTGATGCCGCTCGAAGGCAGCGTCGCCTCGGCACTTGCCGGCATAGCGCCGCGGGAGCTCGTCGTGCCCGATCGCCGCGAGGCGGATATCCGGGCCGAAGCCGAGGCGCTCGGCGTCACCGTCACCCCGCTCGCGGCCACCAGCTTCGATTCCCAGAGCGCCGAGCGGCGACTGTGCGAAACCTTCGGCGTCACCACACTTGCGGGTTTCGGCGATTTCTCGCGGGCGGAGGTCTCGGCCCTGGGCGGCCTCGTCGCCTATCTCGACCTCACGCAGCGCGGCAAGCTGCCGATGCTGCAACCGCCAAGGCAGCAGCGCGAGAGCGGTGTGTTGCGGATGGACCCGGCCACGCGGCGCAACCTCGAGCTCACGCGAGCGCTCTCGGGCCGGCGCGAGGGATCGCTGCTCCATGCGATCGACCGCACCGTCACTCCCGGCGGCGCGCGGCTTCTCGAGGAACGCATCTCCGCGCCCCTCGCCGAGATCGACACCATCAACGCGAGGCTCGATGCCGTGGCCGCGCTCGTCTCCGACGATGAGCTGCGGGCCGATCTGCGGTCCACGCTGCGGCACACGCCGGACCTGGCCCGCGCCCTCTCGCGCCTTTCACTCGATCGCGGAACGCCACGGGATCTCGGCATCATCCGCCAGGCCCTGGCGCGCACCGAAGAACTCCACGCTCTCCTGGCCGCAAACGCGACCCTTCCCGAACGTCTCGCCGCCGCCCGTGACAGCCTCACGGGTCATGACACGCTGCTTGCGCTTCTCGACGAGACGCTCGTTGCCGAACCGCCGGCCACGCTCAAGGATGGCGGCCTTGTCGCTCCCGGTGTCGATGCCGAGCTCGACGAGGTGCGCGCCCTGCGCGACCGCAGCCGCGAGGTCATCGCGGCGCTCCAGGGCGACTACATCGAGAAAACAGGCATTTCCTCGCTGAAGATCAAGCACAACAACGTGCTCGGCTACTTCGTCGAGACGCCCGCGACCCATGCGGAGAAGATGATGTCGCCGCCCCTGGCGGAAACCTTCATTCATCGCCAGACCACCGCCAGTGCGGTGCGCTTCACCACCCGGAAGCTGGTCGATCTCGAGCGGCGCATCGTGACCGCCGCCGAAACGGCTCTTGCCATCGAGCGGCGGATCTTCGCCCGGCTGCGCGAGGCTGTTCTCGAGCGCAGCGACGCGCTCCTGAAACTGGCCGGCGCCATCGCGGAACTCGATGTCGCCGCCGCCCTCGCCGAGCTCGCCCGCCAGGAGGGCTGGACGCGCCCGGAACTCACCGGGGGGCGCGATTTCGCCATCGAAGGCGGACGGCACCCGGTGGTGGAGGCCGCGCTCAAGCGCACGGGCGAGGCTTTCGTTCCCAATGATTGCGACCTCTCTCCCGAGGATGACGGCGCGGCGATCTGGCTTGTCACCGGTCCCAACATGGCCGGCAAGTCCACTTTCCTGCGCCAGAATGCCCTCATCGCCATTCTTGCCCAGTCCGGTGCCTTCGTGCCGGCAGAGGCGGCGCGCATCGGCATCGTCTCGCAGGTTTTCTCGCGGGTGGGCGCGGCGGACGATCTGGCCCGCGGGCAATCCACCTTCATGGTCGAGATGGTGGAGACGGCGGCGATCCTCAACCAGGCCGACGACCGCGCCCTCGTCATCCTCGACGAGATCGGCCGCGGCACCGCCACCCATGACGGCATGGCCCTGGCGTGGGCCGTGCTCGAACATTTGCATGACGTGAACCGCAGTCGCGCCCTATTCGCCACCCATTACCACGAACTGACAGGTATCGCCGCCCGACTTGCCGGCGTGACCAACGCCACCGTCGTCGTGCGGGAATGGGAAGGCGAGGTGGTCTTCCTTCACGAGGTGCGCAAGGGCGTGGCCGACCGCTCCTACGGCATCCATGTCGCGCGGCTCGCCGGGTTGCCAGACCCGGTGATTCACCGGGCGCGGGAAGTGCTCGATCTCCTGGAGAGCCGGAACGAGACCCGCAGCCGCCTCGCCGAAGAGCTGCCGCTCTTCTCGGCCGGAATCCGCTCCGCGAAGGGGGAACGGGAGAAAAGCCCGGTCGAGGAACGTTTGGCCGGGATCCTGCCCGACGAGCTGACGCCGCGGGCGGCGCTCGATCTCATCTATGAGCTCAAGGCGCTTCTGAACCGCCGATGACACCGGAAGATGCCGGAAAACGGTAACGGCCCCGGAAAGCCGCTCCGGGGCCGGTGCCATGATCATCCGCCTGACGACGCTGCCGCGGCCGGAACGCGCCGGCGACAGGCCATCTCAGCTCTCGTTCCTTTCCGTTGCCGCCTCGGACGCGGCCGGCGCCCTGGCAGAAACGCCGACCTGCGCCGGTCGCAGGAGCCGGTCACCGATCCTGAAGCCTTCGCGCATGACCTCGATCACCTTGCCCTGTTCGGTGCCGGGCACCGGCGCCTCGAACATGGCCTCGTGGTGATCGGGGTTGAAGTCCTCGCCCTTCTCGGGAGAGATCAGCACGATATTGTGGCGTTCCAGAGTGCTGAGCAGCGCGCGGCGCGTCAGCTCGATCCCCTCGATGAAGGCTTCGGCGGCCTTGCGCTGCTCCTCGGTCACCAGCGAAAGGGCGCGGGTGAGGTTGTCATACACCGAGAGAATGTCGCGCGCGAGGCGCGAACCGCCATATTGCATCGCCTCGCGACGCTCGCGCTCGGCACGCTTGCGCAGATTCTCGATCTCGGCAAGCGCGCGCAGGAGCTTGTCCCTGAGCTCGTCGCGCTCGGCCTCGAGCGCCGCGACATCCGGCATGTCCGACCCCTGTTCCGCCCCGGCGTCATGGCCGGCGTCGGCCTTGTCACCTTCGTTGTTTCCGTTCGCTCCGGCCTCGAGCGCAGCCGCCGCCTCGGCCGCAGCCATGGCGTTGCGCTCTTCCTTCGAGAGGCCGTCTTCCTTGCGATCTTCGCTCATTCCTTCACTCCCGTTCACGATCGACCGGAGATGATCCGGCCAACCAGCTGGGCCGTGTAGTCGATGATCGGCAGGATCCGGCCATAGTTGAGCCGTCTCGGACCGATCACCCCAACGGCCCCGACGATTTTGCGATCAGCGTTCATATAGGGGGAAACCACGAGAGATGAAGCCGAAAGCGAAAAAAGTTTGTTCTCGGAGCCGATGAAGATTCGCACCCCTTCGCCCTCTTCGGCCAGCTCGAGGAACTCGACGATGTCGCGCTTCTTCTCGAGGTCCTCGAACAGCTCCCGCACCCGGTCGAGATTGGCCAGCATTTCCGCATCGTCGAGAAGGTTGGCCTGGCCGCGGACGATCAGCCTCTCCCCCTGGCCCTCGTCACGCTGCCAGACGGCAAGGCCGGTCTCCACCAGCTGGCGGGCGATGCTGTCGAGCTCGCGCCGGTGACGCGTCATTTCCTGCTCGATGACCCGGCGCAATTCGCCCATCGTGCGGCCTCGGGCGATGCTGTTGACGAAATTGGCCGCCTGTTCGAGCGCATGCGGCGACTGACCCTGCGGCATGTGGAACAACCGGTTCTCGACCTGGCCATCCTCGGTGACAATGACAAGCAGCGCGTCGTCCCCCGAAAGCGGCACGAGTTGAACCTCGCGGATCGGCGCCTCGACCTTGGGCGCCAGCACGAGGCTGGCGCCGTGGGTGACGGCGGACAGCGCTTCGCTCGCCCGGTCGAGCAATACCGAGATGTCCTCGCCGTTGTAACCGACCGAAGCATCAATGGCCTCGCGATCCTCCGGTGCGATCTCCCCCACCTCGAGAAGGGCATCGACGAAGAGCCGCAGGCCGCGCTCGGTCGGCAGACGCCCGGCCGAGACATGGGGGCTTTCGAGAAGGCCCATCTCCTCGAGGTCCTGCATCACGTTGCGGATGGTGGCGGGCGAGGCCTTGAGCGGCAGCTGCTTCGACAGCGTGCGCGAGCCGACCGGCGCGCCGGTGTCGAGATAACTCTCGACGACCCGGCGGAAGACCTCGCGGGTCCGCATGTCCATCGCTTCAAGAAGCTCGCGGGTGTTGCTCATGTCTCTCGCCATCTGCACCTCCTGAGCCTTAGGGGCGCCCGGGTCTGCCGTCAATCGAACGGGAAGGGCACAAGCCTTTACTCGCCGGTGCAGTCGGCCTATCTGACGGCAACGAAAGGATGACATCATGCGCCCATCAGGAAGAAATCTAGACCAGATTCGCCCGGTTTCAATCGAAACCGGCGTGACCATGCACGCCGAGGGCTCCTGCCTCATCCGCATGGGCAACACCCATGTGCTGTGCACCGCCACCATCGAGGAGAAAACTCCCTCCTTTCTTCGCGGATCGGGCCTCGGTTGGGTGACGGCGGAATACGGCATGTTGCCCCGGGCGACGACGACACGGAACCGACGAGAGGCCACAAGCGGCAAACAGAGCGGAAGAACCCAGGAAATTCAAAGGCTTATCGGAAGGTCCTTGCGTGCAGCGGTCGACCGCTCCGCCCTTGGGGAGCGGCAGATCACCATTGATTGCGACGTGCTTCAGGCCGATGGCGGCACACGCTGCGCCTCGATCACCGGCGGCTGGGTCGCGCTGCGGCTGGCGGTGGACAAGCTCGTCCGGGCCGGCGAGGTCACGGGTGATCCGGTGATCGATCACGTGGCGGCGATTTCGGCCGGCATCTACGCCGGGCAACCGGTGCTCGATCTTGACTATGCCGAAGACAGCGAGGCGGCGACCGACGCCAATTTCGTCATGACCGGCCGGGGCGGGCTTGTCGAGGTCCAGGCCTCGGCCGAGGGCGCGGCCTTCTCGCGCGCCGAGCTCGAGACGCTGCTCGATCTGGCCGAGAAGGGCATATCCGAGCTCGTCGCCGCACAGAAGGAAGCCGTCGGACGATGACCCGGATGCTCGGCAGCGGAGACAGGCTCGTCATCGCCTCCCACAACCGCGGCAAGATCCGCGAGATCGGCGAATTGCTCGCGCCATGGCAGATCGAGGTGCTGGCCGCGCCCGATCTCGGCATCTCCGACCCGGAAGAAACCGAGACGAGCTTCGAGGGCAATGCACGGCTGAAGGCTCTCCATGTTGCCAAGGCTTCGGGCCTGCCGGCGCTGGCCGATGACAGCGGTCTCGAAGTGGCGGCTCTCGACGGGCAGCCCGGCATCTACAGCGCCCGCTGGGCCGAAACGGAGAATGGCAGCAGGGACTTCCGTCACGCGATGGCACGGGTACATGCCGCGCTGCGCGAGAGATCGGCGCCCGAGCCGTGGCGAGCGCGGTTCGTCTGCGCCCTGGCGCTGGCCTGGCCCGACGGGGAATGCGCCGTTTTCGAGGGTGAAGTGAAAGGACGGATCGTCTGGCCGCCGCGGGGCGATCGGGGATTCGGTTACGACCCCATCTTCCTGCCCGACGGCGAGGCGGAAACCTTCGGCGAGATGGAACCGGCCCGCAAGCACGCGATGAGCCACAGAGCCGATGCCTTCGCCAAGCTCAAGACGGCTCTTCTCGCAGAATCATGAGCAGCCACCCGCCCCTGATCGACAAACCCGGCGGTTTCGGCATCTACATCCATTGGCCCTTCTGTGCCGCCAAATGCCCCTATTGCGACTTCAACAGCCATGCCGCCCGCCATGTCGATGAAGAGGAATGGCGCAAGGCCTATCTGCGCGCACTTGAGACAGCCGCCAGCGAGATGGTGGGGAGAACGGTGGAGACGGTGTTCTTCGGAGGGGGAACGCCCAGCCTCATGGCTCCCGCGACCGTATCTGCCATCCTTGAAAAGATCGCCAGGCACTGGAAGCTGGCTTCCGATATTGAAGTGACGCTTGAGGCCAATCCGAGCTCCGTGGAGGCCAAGAGATTCGCAGCTTACCGCAGCGCCGGGGTCAACCGGATCTCGATCGGCGTTCAGGCGCTGAACGACACGGATCTTCGCCGGCTCGGTCGCTTGCATGATGTGGCCGAAGCCCGCGCCGCCATCGACATTGCCGCTGCCACCTTCGAGCGATACAGCTTCGATCTCATCTATGCGCGCCAGCACCAGACGCTCACTGCATGGGGAGCCGAACTTCGCGAAGCCCTGACCCTCGCCGGCGGCCATCTTTCGCTTTACCAGCTGACGATCGAGCCGGGCACCGCCTTCGGCCGGCGGGCCAGAGCCGGCAGACTCGAGGGTCTCCCCGGCGAGGATGCTGCCGCCAGGATGTATCTTCTCACTCGGGAGCTTTGCGACGCTGCCGGCCTGCCAGCCTACGAGATCTCCAACCATGCCGCTCGCGGGCAGGAATCGCGTCACAACATGCTCTACTGGCAACTGGGCGATTATCTCGGGATCGGTCCCGGCGCCCATGGACGGCTGCATGTGGACGACAGACGATTCGCAACCGAAGAGATCCGCCAACCGGAGAAATGGCTGAGCCGGGTGCGGCAAGCAGGTAGTGGCGAAGCCATCCGGCAGCCCATCGAGCCGAAAGACAGCGCCCTGGAATATCTCCTCATGGGCCTGCGCACGCGGCAAGGTGTTTCCCTTGCCCGTCTGGAGACGCTCGACCCGGGTCTTCTCGACCGAAAAAGGCTTTCCGAACTGACCGGCCAGGGTCTGCTCGAGATCGGGAGCGGCCGGCTTCGGGCCACGCGGCAAGGGTGGCTGGTCCTCGACAGGCTTCTCGTGGAAATTCTGGCCTGATGCCTTCTGGTCCTGAAAGGATGACGCACGCTCGGTGATTTCTCACCCGGCCGACAGGCTGACCGTGGTCAGGAGGGCGCAGAGATCGTCCAGATCCTCGAGCGAGGCATATTCGAGGACGAGCCGCCCGCGGCCCGTGGCCGGATCATGATCGATCCGGACCCTTCTTCGCAGGGCGGCGGAAAGGTCTTCCTCGAGCGCGATCGTGTCGGCATCCTTTTCCCGTTTCCGTCGGGGCGTGCGGGAGGAGTCCTTGCCCTGCGAACCCCGCTTCGCAAGCCTTTCGGCATCCCGTGCGGTCAACCCTTCGGCAACGATCCTGCGCGCAAGGGCAACTGCATCCGGGTGGCCGACGAGCGCGCGCGCATGGCCGGCGCCCAGCACGCCCTGCTCGACCAGAGCCTGCACTTCTTCTGGCAGGGAGAGCAGGCGCATGGTGTTGGCTATATGGCTGCGGCTCTTGCCGACGATCTTCCCCAGCGCCTCCTGGGAATAACCATGCCGATCGATCAGGGCCCGATAGGCAGCAGCTTCTTCCATCGGGCTGAGATCGCTGCGCTGGATATTCTCGACCAGCGCGATCTCCATCACCTTCTGGTCGTCGAGATCGCGGACGATCACAGGCACTTCGTGAAGTCGGGCCTGTTGTGCCGCCCGCCACCGCCGTTCCCCGGCCACGATCTGGAATTCGCCCTGCCTTTCGGGATCGGGGCGCACGATGATCGGCTGCAGGATGCCATGCTCCCGGATCGAGGCAGCCAGCTCCGACAGCTCGTCGTCCGAAAAGCGTCGCCGCGGCTGGTGAGGATTCGGGTGCAATATCTCGATCGGCAGATTCCGCTCCGGGGAGGCGGCCTCGGCCGACATCCCCGTTTCCGCCAGTGGATTGGCGTCGCCGATCAGCGCCCCGAGCCCTCGGCCCAGGCCCTTATGCGTCTTGCGTGCCATGTTCCGCTCCAACCATGTTCATCCGCGCCAGAAATTCGTCCGCGAGCTCGAAATAGGCCCTCGCCCCTGCGCTCTGCGGATCATAGATGACCACCGGCTTCGCGAATGATGGCGCCTCGCTCACCCGGACATTGCGCGGGATGACGGTATCGAAGACGAGATCCTCGAGATATTCCCGCGCGTCTCTCTCCACCTGGCGCGAAAGGTTGTTGCGCCTGTCATGCATGGTCAGCACCACACCTTCGATGCGAAGCTGCGGGTTAATGCTCCGACGGATCTCCCGCACCGTCAACAGGAGCTGAGAAAGCCCTTCGAGAGCGAAAAATTCGCATTGCAGCGGCACGAGCACCGAACCTGCTGCCACCATCGCGTTGACTGTCAGCAGGTTGAGGGAAGGAGGACAGTCGATCAGGACGATCTCCGTTTCACGTGAAACACCGTTCAGGGCCTGCCGCAGGCGGACTGCCCGGCGGGCATCATCGGCAAGCTCCACATCGATCGAGCTGAGATCGGCGGTGGCGGGGATGATCGACAAGTTTTCGATTTCCGTATCGACAGGCTCCACCGCCACTCCCGACAGCAGGTCATGGCTGGTGCTTTCGCGCCGGTCGCTGGCGATACCGAGGCCCGTCGAGGCGTTTCCCTGGGGGTCGAGATCGACAATGAGCGTGCGAACACCCCGCATGGCCAACGCAGCACCGAGATTGATTGCTGTCGTCGTCTTGCCAACGCCGCCTTTCTGATTGGCGATCGCGACTGTGGCAGGCAGTTTGTCAGCCAAGATCTTGCTCCTTCACACGCTGGATCCTCAGGACAACCCCTCCCGGGTCTATTTCGCTGGGAACGACCTCGCAATCGAAATCGAAACGGCTCGATGCATCCGCGATTTCCCGCAGATGATCGCGACCCTTGAGGAAAAGCGCCATGCCGCCGGGCTTGCCATGTCGGAGGACCATCGGCAGCAACCTCTCGAGCGGCGCCAGGGCCCGCGCCGACACGACATCCGCGCCGAGAGGTGGAAGGTGCTCGATTCTCCCGACATGGACCCTGGCCGGGGCACCGGTCATGCGGATGACCTCGTTGAGAAAAACGGCCTTGCGGCGATCGGATTCGACGAGGTGAAATGTCGTATCCGGCCGATTCTCCATTGCAAGAATGGCCAGGACGAGTCCCGGGAATCCGGCCCCGCTTCCAAGGTCCGCCCAGGAGCACGTATCGTCCGGGGCAAGGAGGTGCAATTGGGCAGAATCGTGGAAGTGCCGCTGCCATACGGAATCAACAGTGCCCGGGGCGACAAGATTGATCCGCCGGTTCCATTTCCTGAGAAGCCGTTCATACACATCGAGCCGATCCAGCGTTTCACATGAAACACCGAATCTCTCGCCAAAATGTTTTCGGGCCCGATCTGCCATCATGCACTTTTTCGCCTGTCCGCCCTTTCGAGGGCCAGAAGAACGAGAGTCAATGCGGCGGGAGTCATGCCCTCGATGCGGCTTGCCTGACCGAGCGTTTCCGGCCGGGCCCTCGAGAGCTTCTCGCGCAATTCGTTGGAAAGTCCCGGAATCGATGCGTAATCAAAATGCGCCGGGATTCGCCTTTCCCGCTCTCTCCGCAGTCTCTCGGCTTCCTGCATCTGACGGCGAACATAGTGCGCGTAAAGAGCGTCCCGTTCCAGCTGAGCAAGCACGTCCCGGGTCAGGGTTTCGATTTCGGGCCAGATTTCCACGAGCCGTTCGATGGAGATGTCCGGAAACGTCAGCAGTTCGAGCGCGGTTCTCCTGCGCCCATCCTTCTTGAGCGAAAGGCCCCGCCCTTTCGCAGCATCCGGCGTGAGAACGAGCGATTCGAGCAACGCCCTTCCCGCTTGAAGCTCTTCCATCTTCGCCTCGAAACGGTGCGCCCTCTCCGGCCCCACACACCCCAGACCGACCCCTTTCGGCGTAAGGCGCTGATCCGCGTTGTCCGCCCTCAGATGCAGGCGGTATTCGGCCCGGGAGGTGAACATGCGATACGGCTCGGTCACGCCGCGCGTAACAAGATCGTCCACCATCACGCCAATATAGCTTTCATGCCGACCGAGGATGAAAGGTTCTTCTTCACGTGCATGAAGAGTGGCGTTGACACCCGCGAGAAGCCCCTGAGCCGCCGCTTCCTCGTAGCCGGTGGTGCCATTGATCTGCCCGGCGAGATAAAGGCCGACCAGATCACGCACCGACAGATCATGCCGCAGGGCCCGCGGATCTACATAGTCGTATTCGATGGCGTAGCCCGGCCGCACGATTTCGGCCTGTTCGAGGCCCCTGATCGTGCGCACATATTCGATCTGCACCTCTTCGGGCAGCGATGTGGAAATGCCGTTCGGGTAGACGAGTTCGCTCGTCAGTCCTTCGGGCTCCAGGAAGATCTGATGGCTTTCCTTGTCGGCAAAGCGCACGACCTTGTCCTCGATCGAGGGGCAATATCGCGGCCCCCGTCCTTCGATCCTTCCCGAATACATTGCCGATCGGTCGAGATTGGCCGTGATGATGTCATGGGTCGCCGGGTTCGTGTGCGTGATGAAACAGCTCACCTGGGGCACTTCGGGCCGCGTATTCAGGAAGGACAGCATCACCGGGTCATCCTCGCTCGGTTGCGGCTCGAGAATGTCCCAGTTGATCGAATCCCGGTGCAGGCGTGGCGGTGTTCCCGTTTTCAGCCGACCGATGGTCAGACCGAAATCGCGTATGCGGGCGGCAAGCGCGTTTGAGGCCGGATCGCCCATCCGCCCACCCGCCATCGTCCTGTCGCCGATATGGATGACCCCGCCCAGAAACGTCCCCGTTGTCAGGACAACTGCCTTTGCGCGGAGTTCCCCTCCCGCCCCGAGGACAACTCCCTCGATGACATTTCCGTTCACGACCAGGTCCGTGACCTCCCCCTCGATCAGGGTGAGGTTTCCGGTGTGGCGAAGCTCCCGCTGCATCGCCATCTTGTAAAGTAAACGGTCCTGTTGCGCCCTCGGGCCCTGTACGGCTGGCCCCTTGCGACGGTTGAGCAGCCGGTAATGGATCCCGGCTCTGTCCCCGATCCGGCCCATAAGCCCATCCAGCGCATCCACCTCGCGCACAAGATGGCCTTTTCCCAAGCCGCCGATCGCCGGATTGCAGGACATTTCCCCGATCCTGTCGAGTCGATGGGTGACGAGCGCCGTGTCGGCGCCCATGCGCGCAGCAGCATGGGCAGCTTCGACACCGGCATGGCCGCCACCGACCACGATCACGTCAAAAGCGTGTTTCATGTGAAACACCTCGTGCTACTTGCCGATGCAGAATCGGGAAAAGATATCGTCCAGAAGATGCTCAACATCGACCTTGCCGATCAGCATTTCAAGAGCCTCGATCGCCTGACGCAGATGCTCGGCGAGCATTTCGGGGTGCTCGTCCGCACGCTCGACGAATTCCTGTGCCGCAGCAATGGAGCGAAGTGCTTCCTGAATGGCGTGGCGCTGCCTCTGGGTCATGACAAGTGAGGCGCCCGCAGCCTTGGCAGACAGTCTTTCCTCGAGAGCCGACAACAACGCGTCGATTCCCGCGCCCGTCCGGCTGGATATGCCGATTCCGGCGGCCGGTGCCGTTTCCATCAGGTCGATCTTGGTCACGACGATGAGATCGTCAGGACCGGGTGTCACGCCTTCGGGTATCTCCCCGTCATGCTCCGTGAGGATCAACCGCAGATCCGCCGCCCGGGCCCGCTCCCTGGCCCGTTCGATGCCGATCTGCTCGATCGCGTCATCCGCTTCGTGCAGCCCGGCTGTATCGAGCAGTGTCACCGGCAACCCCCCGATCTCGAGGCGCACCTCGATGACATCCCTCGTTGTGCCGGGCACATCCGAGACGATTGCTGCTTCACGCCCGATCAGATGGTTGAGAAGGCTCGATTTACCGACATTCGGCGCCCCGATGATCGCCACCTCGAACCCTTCACGTATCCGCTCCGCGGCAGTACTTCCCCGCAGCTCTGCCTCGAGACTTCCGCGAATACGGTCGAGTTTTTCGATCAGCGTTTCAGGCAGGCTTTCCGGGACCTCCTCGTCGGAAAAATCGATCAGCGCCTCGACATGGGCAGCGATCTCGACCAGATCTTCCCGCCAGGCACCGACCTTGCGACCAAGTTCGCCGGAAAACACGCGCAGCGCCTGTTTGCGCTGCGCCTCCGTCTCGGCTGCAATCAGGTCGGAAAGTCCTTCGACCTGCGCCAGATCGAGCCGGCCGTTGAGAAGGGCGCGACGCGTGAACTCTCCCGGAGCAGCCGGCCGCAACCCTTCGATCCTGCCGAGCGCGTCGAGCAGGGCACGGGTGACGGCCAGAGAACCATGCAGGTGAAATTCGGCAACGTTCTCCCCGGTGAAGCTGGCCCCTTCCGGGAACAGGAGGAGCAGCCCCCGATCGATCAGTTCGCCTTCGGCGCGGAAAGACCGCAGCGCTGCGCGGTGGGGCGCGGGCAGATCGCCGGCAAGCACCCTGGCCGCGGTCCAGGCCTTCGGTCCAGAAACGCGGATGATGGCAACGCCGGCCTTGCCGCGTGCCGTGGCTTCGGCGAAGATCGTGTCATCCATGGAGTTCTCCCCTGCGCCAGCCGGCTCAGGTGTTCATCGAGTCGAAGAACTCGGCATTGCTCTTGGTCTGCTTGAGTTTCGAGAGCAGGAACTCGATCGCATCCTGCGTGCCCATCGGGTTGAGGATCCGCCGCAGCACATAGGTTTTCTGGAGGTCCTTCTTCGGCACGAGCAGCTCTTCCTTCCGCGTTCCCGACTTGAGGATGTCGATTGCCGGGAAGATGCGCTTGTCGGCCACCTTGCGGTCGAGCACGATCTCTGAGTTGCCGGTGCCCTTGAACTCCTCGAAGATCACCTCGTCCATGCGTGAACCGGTGTCGATCAGGGCGGTGGCGATGATGGTCAGCGAGCCCCCTTCCTCGATGTTGCGCGCCGCTCCGAAGAAGCGCTTGGGCCGCTGCAGCGCATTGGCGTCGACACCCCCCGTCAGCACCTTGCCCGATGACGGCACCACCGTGTTGTAGGCCCGCCCGAGCCGGGTGATCGAATCGAGCAGGATCACCACGTCGCGCTTGTGCTCGACAAGACGCTTGGCCTTCTCGATCACCATCTCCGACACCGCCACGTGACGTGTCGCCGGCTCGTCGAAGGTGGAGGAGATCACCTCGCCCTGCACAGAGCGCTGCATGTCGGTCACCTCCTCGGGGCGCTCGTCGATGAGAAGAACGATGAGATAGACCTCCGGATGATTCTTCTCGATCGAATGGGCAATGTTCTGCAGAAGAACCGTCTTGCCGGTTCGCGGCGGTGCCACGATCAGCGCCCGCTGCCCCTTGCCCAGGGGCGCCACCAGGTCGATCACCCGACCGGAGATGTCCTTCACCGTCGGATCATCGATCTCCATCTTCAGCCGCTCCGTCGGATAGAGCGGCGTGAGATTGTCGAAATGGATCTTGTGACGGGCCTTCTCCGGCTCCTCGAAATTGATCCGGGTGACCTTGACGAGCGCAAAATACTTCTCGCCGTCCTCCGGCGCCCGCATCACTCCTTCGACCGTATCGCCGGTGCGAAGGGCATATTGGCGGATCATGTCGGGGCTGACATAGATGTCTTCCGGCCCCGGCAGATAGTTCGATTCGGGCGAGCGCAGGAAGCCGAAGCCGTCCTGAAGAACCTCGATCACCCCTTCCCCGAGAATCTCGACACCCTCTTCGGCCTTCGCCTTGAGAATGGTGAAGAGCATGTCGCCCTTGCGCATCGAGGAGGCATTCTCGATCTCGAGCGCTTCGGCCATTTCAAGAAGCTCGGCCGGGCTCTTCTTCTTGAGCTCCGCGAGGGAAAGGGTTTCGGGTCCGTCATCCTTCTTCGCGCTTTCCCCTGCCGGTTCGGGTGCAACCTCGGGGTCGACTTCCCGAATTTGCCGGGAATCTTCGGCAACAGGTGCTTCCTCCGTCTTCCGATCGGGAAGGGAAAGCGTGCTGGACCCTGCCTTGAGGGTGGTCTTGTCGTCTGTCCTGGTCATGGAAATGGCTCCGGATGACGCAACGGGCGCCATCATTCACTGCTTCGGGGGGAATACCGCATCCGGCCGGACGGCCGCGGTTTGCCCTTACATAGACGTTCGCGGCCGGCCCGTCAACGACGGCCCGGTCGGCAGCGCGGCATGTCGCATCCCGGAAAACACCGGCGCCTGTTCGGAAGTTCTGTCAGAAGGGTCTGACGATCACCATGACAACGATCACGATCATCAGCAGAGTCGGCACTTCGTTCATGATGCGAAAGGTTCGTCCGCTGGTATGCCAGGCGCCCGAAGCCAGCTCCTTGCGCTTGCGGGCCAGCCAGTGATGAAACCAGGTCATGGCAAGAACGGCCGCCGCCTTGACCCAGGGCCAGCCATCCCCCCAATCGACCACACCGGGCGTAAAGACCAGCCCGAGACCGAAAACCCAGGTGGCGGTCATGGCCGGGTTCATGATGAGCCGCAGAAGCTTGCGTTCCATCATCTGGAAGACGATGTCCATTTCCTCGCCTGGACGCGCCCGTTCCACATGATGGACGAACAGTCTCGGCAGATAGAAAAGCCCTGCCATCCAGCTCAGGACCGACATGACATGCAGCGCCTTGGTCCAAGGATAGACCGATACCAGGAAATCGCTCATGAGCACCTCCGTTTGCCTTTCCATAAACAGGAAAGGAAAGAGAGGTAAGAGTGTTGTTGCTGTGATGTGGAAAAGTTGAATTGCGCATTTTTCCACAGTCTTTTCCGGCATCTGGCGAAAAGGATAGAGTGAGAGTGCGATCTGAAAGACGCATTTAAAATCAATAGGTTGTCATATTGAAGCGGCGGTTGTTTCCGGAGGACAGGGCCTGAAAACTTCGCCTATCCACAGGACAGGCAAAGGGGATATCCACCGTGGACGGGCATTGTCTTTTCATGTCCTTTGGGTGAATGAAGGGCGGGAAGCGCTGCCTGACGGGCCTTCGCGGCAACTGCGGCTTCCATCACGGCCGGACAAGTCACAGGTTATGCACATGGATCGGAGGATTGTTCTGGCCTCGGGATCGGCGGCGCGCCGAAAGATGCTCGAAGCGGCACATGTTCCCCACGATGTGCGGATCGCGCGCGTGGACGAGGAGATGATCCGTCTCGGAGGCATTGCGGCCGGAGCTGCACCACGCGACATCGCCGACACGCTCGCCGAGCACAAGGCGGTGTCGGTCTCACGCCGCAACCCGGGCGAACTCGTGCTGGGGGCCGATCAGCTTCTTGTGCATGAGGGCGAAATCCTGTCGAAACCGGCCGACCTCGATGCGGCGGCGGCCCGGTTGCGCCGTCTGAGGGGAAGCACGCACGAACTCGTCACGGCCGCGGTCATCGCCCGTGACGGGGAGGCAATCTGGCGCCATGTCGCGGTGCCGCGGCTGACGATGCGTCCTTTCTCGGACACCTACCTGGCCCGCTACCTCGCGCGCAACGGCCCTGCCCTGTGCCAGAGCGTTGGTGCCTACATGATCGAGGGCGAAGGCATCCGCCTGATAGAACGGGTCGAGGGTGACATTTTCACCATTCAGGGTTTGCCGCTGATGCCACTTTTGCGATACCTGACGGATATCGGCCATCTCGAGGGCTGAAGACGGCCGCCGGTATCGTTCGAGGAGGGTGTCATGGCAGGAATGAAGCAGATCGAGCGGCCGCCAGTCGCCGGGGTGATCGGCGATCCGATCGGTCAGTCGCGGTCGCCGGTGCTGCACGGGCACTGGCTCGGGCGTTATGGCATCCGCGGATATTACGTCCCGCTCGAGGTGCGGCCGGCCGACCTGGCCGAGGTGTTGCGGACCCTGCCGAAAATGGGGTTCCGGGGCGTCAATGTCACCATTCCTCACAAGGAAGCCGCGCTGCGGATCGCCGACAGCGCATCCGACCGCGCCGCTCTCATCGGCGCCGCCAACACGCTGACCTTTCACGGCGACGGGCGGATACATGCCGACAACACGGATGCTTACGGTTTCCTTGCCAACATGCGGCAGACCGTCCCCGCCTGGCGCGCGGATGCCGGACCGGCGGTGGTGCTTGGCGCCGGCGGTGCGGCCCGGGCGATCATCCATGCCCTGCTCGATGCCGGCGCTCCCGAGATCCGGCTCGCCAACCGCACTCGTGCTAGGGCCGAGCTTCTCGCCGATCATTTCGGTGCCCGCGTGCAACCGGTTGACTGGATCGAGGCAGAACGGGCGCTGGAAGGTGCTGCCACCCTCGTCAACACCACCTCGCTCGGCATGAGGGGCAAGCCGCCGCTCAATCTGCGTATCGAGGCCCTGCCGAAGGCCGCCGTCGTTGCCGATATCGTCTATACTCCCCTGATGACCGATCTGCTCATCCGCGCCGAAGCCCATGGGTGCCGGGTGGTGGACGGGCTCGGCATGCTGCTTCATCAGGCCGTGCCGGGATTCGAGAGCTGGTTCGGGGTCCGCCCCAAGGTCGACAGCGAGTTGCGACAGGCGGTTCTGGCCGGATGATGGCACCGGCAGGAAGTGGAGAAGACGACAGGCATGACATGACCGCGCACTCGCAGGAGAAGCGGAAGAAGACGACCGCCGCCCGTGAGCATCGCCGGCCGCTGGTCATTGGTCTTACGGGCTCGATCGGCATGGGCAAGACGGCCACCGCCCGCCTCTTCGCCGAGGCCGGGGTTCCGGTATGGGATGCAGATGCCGCCGTTCACCGGCTCTACGCCCCGGGTGCCGCCGGCTCCAGGGCTATCGCGCGGCTCTTTCCCGATGCCGTCACCGCCGACGGGGTCGATCGTGCCCGCCTCAGGGCCCATGTGCTGGCCGATGACAAGGCCCTCGCGCGGCTCGAAGCGGCGGTTCACCCTCTCGTTGCCGCGGATCGCACCGCCTTCATCGAGAGAGCCCGGAAGGAAGGGCATGATCTCGTTGTCTTCGACATCCCGCTTCTCTTCGAGACGGGGGCGGAGGACGAGGTCGATTTCGTGGTCGTGGTCTCGGCCCCGCCCGACGCGCAGAGGGAGCGGGTTCTGGCCCGCGGAACGGTGAACGAGGAAGAACTTGCACGCATCCTTGCCCGCCAGCTGCCCGATGCCGAAAAACGCCGCCGGGCGGATTTCGTCATCGACACTTCCACCCCCGAGACGGCACAGGAAGGCGTGCGGGCGCTTCTCGCCCGTCTGAGAGGCACCGATCCGCGGATCGGTCGAAACGGCCGGTCCCGGACGGGTGCCGGGTCATGATCACGGAGATACCATGCGCGAAATCGTCCTCGATACCGAGACCACCGGTCTCGACCCCGAAAACGGCCACCGCATCGTCGAGATCGGCTGTGTCGAGATAGACAATCTCCTGCCCACGGGCCGGACATTCCATGTCTACCTCAATCCCGAGCGCGACATGCCGGCAGAGGCGGAAGCGGTTCATGGGCTCAGCGCCGACTTCCTGGCCGACAAGCCGCGCTTCATCGAGATCGTCGACGAGTTCCTCGACTTCATAGGTGACGCGCCGCTGGTGATTCACAACGCCGCCTTCGACATGCGCTTTCTCAATGCCGAGCTCGTGCGCGCCGGCCGCGAACCGCTGCCGCCTTCGCGTGCGGTGGATACGCTGGCACTGGCGCGGACGCGTTTTCCGGGGGCGAACAACACGCTCGACGCCCTCTGCACGCGTTTCAACGTCGATCTGTCGGCGCGGGAAAAGCACGGCGCCCTGCTCGACAGCGAGCTTCTCGCTGCCGTCTATCTCCATCTCAAGGGCGGGCCGCAACCCGGGCTGGAGCTGGCCTCGGACCTCGCCGCTCCGCTCGGAGACGATGGCCACACATCGGGCTGGGCACCGCCGCCGAGGCCCCGGCCGTTGCAACCGCGCCTGACCGAGGAAGAACGCCGTGCCCATGAAGAGATGGTGGAATCGCTCGGTGACAAGGCGCTGTGGCGCAAATTCGCCTGAAGCCGTCTCCCTGTTCTGCATGAAGACGGAGGCGCCGCCGCGACGCCCCCGTCATTCGCTCTTCCTGCGGGATCGGCCGCGGCACCGCCGCCGGCCCGGCCCGGTTGTCTCGGCCGATCAGTTCGGGCGGCCCTGCCCCGTCCCTTCGGCCATCGCCTGCTGGCGGGCCATCTCGTTGCGATAGAGCGCGAGCCAGTCGATGTTCTCGAGATTGAGCGGGGGGAAGCCGCCATCGCGGGTGACGTCATGGGCGATGCGCCGCAGGAACGGGAACATGATCCGCGGGCATTCGATCATCAGGAAGGGGTGCAACTGATCCTCGGGCACGTTCTCGATGCGGAAGACGGCGCCGTATTCGAGTTCGAGAATGAAGATCGGCTCGTCCTTCTGGGTATCGGCCTTGATGGAGAGCTTGACGAGCACCTCGTATTCGTTCGGCTGCGAGCGGGTATTGGCTCCGAGATTGACCTCGACCTGCACCTTGGGCGGCCCCTCGGGGTTGAGCCCGGTCTGCATGGCGATGTTCTCGAAGGAGAGGTCGCGGATATACTGTCCCAGCGCCTCGACGCGCGGAAGCGGCTGTTCAGTGGCCTGGTTCTGATCGTTCATGGAAAATCCTCGGGGATGAAGGGAAACTCTCGCCTCCGCTTAGCAATATAGCCCCCGAGGCTCAATCGGTTCGGTCCTCCTCGACGACGGTGTATTCCACCCCGTCGATGATGGTGGTGCGGCTGTGCCGCGGCGGCTCCGCTCCGGGGCGCCGCCGCCCCCCGCGCAGGATCACCACTCGCCGAGCGATCTGACGCCCGGCCCAGCGGATGAAGGCCGCGCGTGTCGGCGGCACGAGAAGGAGAAAGCCGATCGTGTCGGTGAAGAAGCCCGGGGTGATGAGAAGCAGGCCGGCTGCCAGGATGAGGATGCCGTCGATCAGCACCGGCGACGGATCTTCGCCGCGCATGAGTGCCGCCTCGAGCCGTGCCAGGGCGGCCAGCCCTTCCCGCTTGAGGAGCCAGCTGCCGAGAAGCGCCGTCAGGATGACGATGGCGATGGTCGGGCCGAGCCCGATCACACCGCCGATCTGGACGAAAAGCGCGATCTCGATGATCGGGATGATGACGAGGAGGACGAAGAGCCACATGGCAGAACCTCACGAAAAGCTGCAGGCCCGCAGGTGGACTCGGCCCCGCACCTTCCTTACATAGGGCGGGCAGGAGATCGCCGCCACCATGGCGCGGTCGAAATTGCGTGAACGGCCGGAACCGGCCAGGGGAGAAACCATGAGCTCCGCCATCATCCAGCTGA
This sequence comes from Albidovulum sp., assembly GCA_015487815.1. Classification (GTDB taxonomy): domain Bacteria; phylum Pseudomonadota; class Alphaproteobacteria; order Rhodobacterales; family Rhodobacteraceae; genus WFPA01. Next base: position 1,211 of record WFPA01000087.1, on the reverse strand, counting down.
TCGTCCTTGCGGCTGTCGCCATCTTTCTTCTCCTGCGCCTGAGGAGCGTCCTCGGCACGCGGGACGGTTTCGAACGTCCGCCGCGGGCGGCAACCACGGACACTGCCGCTTCCCCCGGGAAGCGCCCGCAGCTCGCGGTGATCGAAGGCGGCGAGGAGATCGCCGATTTCGTCGATTCCGGGAGCGAGGCGGCAAAGGCCCTCCGGCAGATGAAGGAGGTCGAACCCGACTGGAGCATCCGCGATTTTCTCGAGGGGGCCAAGGCGGCCTACGAGATGATCCTCATGGCCTACGAGCGCGGCAACATCGAGGAAGTGAAGGATCTTGTCGATCCCGAGATCTACGCCGCCTTCCGCGACGCCATTGCCGAGCGCGAGGCGGCCGGGCTGACGGTCGAGGCGAGTTTCGTCGGTCTCAAGGATGTCCGCATCACCGATGCCTGGTTCGACCCGAAGACGAACGACGCCGAGATCACCGTCAACTTCACCGGTGAGCTGATCTCGACCGTCCGCAATGCCGAGGGCGAGATCGTCGAGGGCAGCCCGACGGCCATTCGCCGCCAGAAGGACGTGTGGACCTTTGCCCGCAGGATGGGTTCTCCCGACCCCAACTGGACCCTCGTTTCCACCGACGGCTGAGCCATGGCCGGAAGCGGGAAGAAGAAGGGCGCGCCGATCTCGGAGAGGGACCGCGCGCTGTGGAAGCGCGTCACCCGCACCATCACGCCGATGGCACGGAACCCGGCCCCCTCCCGCGAAGCGTTCTCATCGGCCTTGGCCGGGGAGGACAGCAGATCGGGAAGACAGACGCCGTCTTCGGAGGGCCCTCCCGCTCCGGGAGGGTCGAAGATCCCGGGAGCAGCGGCGGAAAACATCATCCCGGAGAGCGGTTTCCGTATCGGCGAACGTGCACCCGTCCCCGCTCCCGGAGCGCCGGTTTCCGGCGAGGCCGACATTGCCGGCCGCGGAGGGCTGGGGCTCGACCGTCGCACCCATGCCCGAATGCGCCAGGGACGGCTGCCGATCGAGGGGCGGATCGATCTGCATGGCATGACCCGGCACGAGGCCCATCAGCGGCTCGTGCGCTTCGTCACCGAAGCCTACCATGCCGACAGGCGTGTCCTGCTCGTCATCACCGGCAAGGGTTCGGCCACGCCCGGGCCAAGGGATCCGCTGGAGCAGCCCGCGGGCGTTCTGCGACAGATGCTGCCG
>WFPA01000086.1 GCA_015487815.1 Albidovulum sp. | reverse complement strand
GACAACGTCCTATATTGGGAAGAATTGGCCGCCTAGGTCAGCAGGTCATGGGGCATCCGGTGCCCCGGATGCCCTGATATGGTTACCCAAGCGGTCTCCGCCGTCAAGAAGCGGTCTCTCCCATAGCAAACACAGGGTACGCGCGATGGCGGCCCTCACCGTCCTTAAGACGAGATCCAAAATCCCAAGCGGAAGACCTGAACATTATCTACGAGGTCAGCGAACTGCCTCCACGGCTCTTGTCAGACAAGGGTCCTTCCGCTTGGGCTCACCCCCTCGAAGAAGGGGCGATAGGGTTCGCCGTGTTTGATCACGGCGTGTACGGTGCGCGCCATCTTGGCTGCGATCGCAGTGTAGGCCTTGCGGCGCAGATGGGCGTTGTGTCGATCCCGCGCGATGTATCGTTCAAACTTGTCGCGGAAACTGTTGGTGCGTTTGAGAACGGCGACCTGACCGGCCATCCAGAAGGTTCGGCGGAGCCGGGCGTTGCCGTATTTTGAGATTCTGCTCTGGCCGCGGAACATGCCGGACTGGACGGTGGCTAGGTCCATCCCGCAGAACTTCAGGAATTGGCGGTGATGCCGGAAGCGGCGCAGGTCACCGGCCTCAGCCAGAATGGTCAGGGCGTTGATGGGTCCGATCCCGGGGATGGTGGTCAGAAGCTGGTAGTCGGGATGATCGGACAGAAGCTCGACGGCCCGCGTCTCGATCTCATTGCGCTGTCGAACCAGACTGCGCCCTTCGGCCAGCACGAGGCGGAACATGCGAACGGCGTCAGAGTCCGGGTGCACAGGTAGGCCAACCGACCCTTTGGCTGTGGCGTAAATATCTGAAAGCAGGCGTTCTTTGGACATCTTGCGGCCGACGACCTGCCAGGCATCGGCGATGAATGCCTCCCGGCTCATGGTCGTGATCATGTGCGGTGTCGGGTACTTCTCGAGAAAGGCCAGGAACCAGTCAGTGCGCGAACTGCGATGAAAGCGTTCCGCCTCGGGAAAGTAGAGCGGCAGATAATGCGTCAGGATACGATGCCACAGTTCGGTCTTCGAACGCGAGACGATCTCGTGGGTCTTCGACAGTTCCTGAATGTCGGCGGTGCCGGTCACAAGTGGATCGTGGAAGAACTGCACGGCGCCGATCTCCAGCATGTGCAGGATCACCTGGGCGTCCTTCGGATCGTTCTTGTCCCAGCTGTTGTGGAGGGCTTCCCGCGTCCGGGCCAGGCCGACGGAGGACACAAGCTTCAGCTCGAACCCGGCCTGGCCAAGATGATGTGCCAAGGGTCGATGATAATTGCCGGTCGCCTCAAACCCGATCCGCACCGGCAGATCGTAGCTGGCAAGGGCAGCGGTCAAGCGTTGAAAGTCGTCAAGCGTGCTCCTGATCGTCATGCGGCGACGGCGCTTCTTGCCCGGGATGCCAATCAGGATCTCATGGCGGTGCTTGGAAATGTCGATGGCGACAAGCAAGGTCGAAGTGGTAGAATTGGGGGCGGTCATGGCCGGTCTCCTCAGCAGTGTGGTCGTACAAAACCACTGTTGAGACCTGAGACCCGGTTATGGCCACCCGCTGCGCGATTTGAGGGCTGCGCGCGTGGCCATAACCTCAAAACAGCGCTTCTTCCCGAGGTGCTATGGCCGGAATTGATTTAGCAATCTCCCAGTGACGGAATATGCCATTATTTCTTTTCGTGCCCGAGCAACCAATTCTACACGCCAGCCCTGGGGGATTTTTTGGGGAAAGTGCCAAACATGATTTTGATAAAACACTTTTAAATCAAAATATTGCCAAATTATTGTGGCGGAGGAGGAGGGATTCGAACCCCCGGATGGGTCTCCCCATCAACGGTTTTCAAGACCGCCGCATTCGACCACTCTGCCACTCCTCCGGCCGCGGGCAGGCTTAGCGCGGCGTGGGCGATTCTGAAAGGGCGGGCGATGGCGGGAATGTCGCCGATCACGGTGCTGGCACTTTCCATGCCCGGCGCCAGCGGATAGTATGGCGCCATCGCGCGCCGAAGCGGCCGCGCAATCGGGCAACGAACGCGGCTCAAGCCGCGCAATTTCAGGGGGCAAGGCCATGTTGACGGCAGGCAGGGCACGGCTGGTACTGGCACTGACGGGCGCGCTGGCGCTCGCGGCCTGCGAGGAGAGCACCGGGTTCAACCTCTTCGCCGGAGACGGGCAGAAGCCAGGCACCGAGGCCGCACCGGCAGCCGCCACCAGCACCACCATCGTCGAGCGCGATGTCGAGGCCCCCGAGGTCTTCCAGAAGACCGAGGCCGGGCTGTGGGACGGGCGGCCCTCGCTGGGCGGCGTCTGGGTGGCGCACCCCGATGTGGGCGACCCGGAGCGGGTGATCATCCGCAACACCGAAAACGGCAAGTTCGTCATCGGCGCCCTGTTCCGCCGCGAGCGTGACAACCCCGGCCCCCGCTTCCAGGTCTCCTCCGATGCCGCCGCGGCGCTGGGCATGCTGGCCGGCGCCCCGGCCGAGCTCAACGTCACCGCGCT
>WFPA01000085.1 GCA_015487815.1 Albidovulum sp. | reverse complement strand
ATGGGCCGACGACAGGCGGCTCGCGATCTCGCGGATCTCGATATCCGGTGCAGTTTGCATTGATTCCCCCTATGGTTGCGTTATAAGGGGAGCATACCATGATAGGAGGAATAGCGAGATGGTGGGAAACCAGTAGATTTACATCTTCAAGTTGATGAAATTTCTTGGATAATCATTTCGGCTGCCGAGCGGGGATCCGCCGCTTCGATGATCGGGCGGCCGACGACGACATGATCCACCCCCGCAGCGATGGCCTCGGCCGGGGTGGCAATGCGTTTCTGGTCGCCTTTCGCCGCGCCCCGCGGGCGCACGCCGGGGGTAACGATGAGCCTGCCTTCGGCCTCGGGCAGGGCACGGATCAACGCTGCTTCCCATGGCGAGGCGATGACGCCGTCGGCGCCGGCCTCGAAGGCACGGGCGGCCCGTTCGACGACGAGATCGCCGATCTCGCCCTCGCGGATCAGCGCATCATCGAGATCGGTGCGATCGAGAGAGGTGAGCAGGGTGACGGCGAGGATCCGCGTCGGCGACCCGCCCCGACCTTCCACGGCGGCGCGCACGACATGGGGGTCTCCATGGACGGTGAGGAAGTCATGGCCGAGGCGGGCGAGACCGCGCACGGCGCGTTCTATGGTGGCGCCGATGTCGAACAGCTTGAGATCGAGGAAGATGCGCTTGCCGTGCGCATCCTTGAGCTCGTTCGCCAGCGCCAGACCGCCGCCCGTGAGCATGCCGAGGCCGATCTTGTAGAAACGGACCGTCTCGCCGAGCTTTTCCGCCATTTCGAGTCCGGCCACGGCATGGGGCAGATCGAGCGCCACGATCAGCCGGTCGTGCGGGTCGATCGCCGGTCGGGACATGCGGGAAGAGGGATGGGAGGCGGCATTCTCGGACATGGACTTCTCCGGGCAGGGGCGGCGGTTCTTCTGCATTTGCCATGACACCCCCCATGTCAAGCCGAAGGGGAGGGGATGGTCGGGCGGGGGTGCAGGGAACGGCCCGCATGCGAGGGGCATGCACTGCGCCTGGGCCCGGTGAGCAGACGCATCCGGCGATATCGGGGAAGGAGGAGCCAGTGGACGGAAAATCCGTGGAAATCGATGTTTCACGATCTTGTCATCGGCGAAGGCGCCCCCATCTAGGAGCTGAAGGCTTGCCTGTTCGCGGGGCCTCGACCTCAGCGGACGCGTGCCGCGAAAGGCGGGCGCACAGAGGGGCAAGTGCTTGAAAGGAGAAAAAGAATGAACATCGAGAAATTCACTGACCGTTCCCGTGGATTCATCCAGGCGGCCCAGACCATCGCCCTGCGCGAGGGCCATCAGCGACTGACACCGGTTCATGTGCTCAAGGCCCTTCTGGACGACGAGGAAGGGCTGGCGGCCAATCTCATCCGCTCGGCCGGCGGTCGCCCCGAAGCGGCGCTGCAGGCGGTCGAGACCGCGCTGGCGAAGATCCCGCGCGTCGAGGGGGGTGATGGGCAGATCTATCTCGACACCAACACCGCCCGCGTGCTCGACGAGGCGGAGAAGATGGCCAAGAAGGCCGGCGACAGCTTCGTGCCCGTCGAGCGGATTCTCGTGGCGCTGGCGATCGTGCCGTCCGAGGCCGCCGATGCGCTCAAGGCGGCCGGGGTGACGCCGCAGGCCCTCAACGAGGCGATCAACCGCATCCGCCAGGGGCGGACGGCCGATTCGGCTTCCGCCGAGGAAAGCTATGATGCGCTGAAGAAATACGCCACCGACCTGACCGAGAAGGCCCGCAAGGGCGAGATCGACCCGATCATCGGCCGGGACGAGGAGATCCGCCGCACCATGCAGGTGCTGTCGCGCCGGACCAAGAACAACCCGATTCTCATCGGCGATCCGGGCGTCGGCAAGACGGCGATCGTCGAGGGGCTGGCGCTCAGGATCGTCAATGGTGACGTGCCGGAGAACCTCAAGGACAAGCGCATCATGTCGCTCGACATGGGCGCGCTCATCGCCGGCGCGAAATATCGCGGCGAGTTCGAGGAGCGCCTCAAGGCCGTCATTCAGGAGGTGACGGCTGCCGCCGGCGAGATCATCCTCTTCATCGACGAGATTCATACCCTGGTCGGTGCCGGCAAGACCGACGGTGCGATGGATGCCTCGAACCTGCTCAAGCCGGCGCTGGCCCGCGGTGAGCTGCACGCGATCGGCGCGACCACGATCGACGAGTATCGCAAGTATATCGAGAAGGATGCGGCGCTCGAGCGGCGCTTCCAGCCGATCTACGTGCCCGAACCGACCGTCGAGGAGACGGTGTCGATCCTGCGCGGCATCAAGGAGAAGTTCGAGCTGCATCATGGCGTCCGCATCACCGACGCGGCCCTCGTGTCGGCGGCGGAGCTCAGCCATCGCTACATCACCGACCGTCGCCTGCCCGACAAGGCGATCGACCTCATCGACGAGGCGGCGGCGCGGCTGCGGATGGAGATCGAATCGAAGCCCGAGGAGCTCGACCGGCTCGAGCGGGACATCCTGCAGAAGGAGATCGAGTTCGAGGCCCTGAAGCAGGAGGACGATCCCGCCTCGAAGGACCGGATGAAGAAGCTCGAGAAGGAGCTTGCCGAGCTCAAGGAGCGGGCCCAGGAGCTGCGCGCCAAATGGGAGGCCGAAAAGTCGAAGCTCGACAAGCTGCGCGAATATCAGGCCGAACTCGACAGGGCGCGCGCCGATCTCGATCAGGCCAAGCGCGAGGGCAACCTCGCCCGGGCCGGCGAGCTGGCCTATGCCGTGATCCCCGATCTCGAGCGCAAGATCCGCGAGTGTCAGGAAGAACTGCGTGGTGACGTGCTCGTGGAGGATGCGGTGCGGCCCGAGCATGTGGCGGCGGTGGTCGAGCGCTGGACCGGCATCCCGATGCAGAAGATGCTCCAGTCCGAGCGCGAGAAGCTTCTCAAGCTCGAGGACCATCTGCGCCAGCGGGTCGTCGGCCAGGACGAGGCGGTCGAGGCGGTCGCGCGCGCGGTGCGCCGGGCCCGCGCCGGTCTCAATGACCCGAACCGGCCCCTGGGTTCGTTCATGTTCCTCGGGCCGACCGGTGTCGGCAAGACCGAGCTCACGAAGGCGCTCGCCGAGTATCTCTTCGACGACGAGAAGGCCATGGTGCGGATCGACATGTCGGAATACATGGAGAAACACTCCGTGGCCCGTCTCATCGGCGCGCCGCCGGGCTATGTCGGTTATGAGGAAGGCGGTGTGCTGACCGAGGCCGTTCGCCGTCGGCCCTATCAGGTCGTGCTGTTCGACGAGGTCGAGAAGGCCCACCCGGATGTGTTCAACATCCTGCTGCAGGTCCTCGACGACGGTCAGCTGACCGACAGTCAGGGCCATACGGTGGACTTCAAGCAGACGCTCATCATCATGACGTCGAACCTCGGCAGCCAGGCACTCACGCTCCTGCCCGAAGACGCCGACCCGTCGGAGGCCAAGCAGGAGGTGATGGAAGCGGTGCGGGCCCATTTCCGCCCCGAATTCCTCAACCGGCTCGACGAGATCATCGTCTTCAACCGCCTGACGCGGGAGCATATGGGCGAGATCGTCGAGATTCAGCTGCGGCGGCTGGCGAAGCGGCTCGAGGAGCGCAAGATCTACCTCGAGGTGGACGACAGCGCCAAGCAGTGGCTGGCCGACAAGGGCTACGACCCGGTCTATGGCGCCCGTCCGCTCAAGCGGGTGATCCAGCGCAAGCTTGAGGACCCGCTGGCCGAGAAGATGCTCGCCGGGGAGATCGCCGAGAACTACAAGGTCCACGTCTCGGCGGGCGAAGGCGGTCTCGTCATCCAAGGCGAGCCGCTGCCCCAGGGCGGCGAAGACGAGGAGGTGGTGGTCGAGGAGGTCAACTGACGATCTCCCGCCTCCTCCGGAACAGCTCCCGAAGACCCCCTCTCCCGTGGAGGGGGTCTTTTTCGTCTGCATGCGCCTTCGGCGTTGCCTTCCCATGTTTCGATCGCGAACAGGATCGTGAAGCATCGTGCATCCACCTCGGGCGCGCATCGGT
>WFPA01000084.1 GCA_015487815.1 Albidovulum sp. | reverse complement strand
GCGGGCGACCCGATCGCCACGCTCAATTCCGACGCCCTCTTTTGCGGGCCGAACCCGCTTCTACGACTTGTGGCCTCCTGGGATGGGGCGCGGATGGACGCGCTGCTCCTGCTCGTGCCGCCGGAGCGGGCCGTCGGGCATGAAGGATGTGGCGACTTCACCCTTGCCGGCGCCACTCTCGGGCCGATCCGTCGTCGCTCCGCCGACGGGGACGGGCTGATCTACACCGGCGCCCAGCTGATATCGCGGCGGGCGCTTGCCCCGTTTTCTGGCGGATCCTTCTCGCTCAATCGCATCTGGGACCGGCTGATTGCCGAAGGTCGGCTCTTCGGCCTCGTCCACGAGGGGTTCTGGGCCGATGTCGGCATCCCCCAGGGGTTGCGCCTCGCCGAGGCGATGCTCGAAAAGGGGGAGGGAGACGGGTGAGGACGGTGCAAGGGGCGAGATGGAGATGACGACTGAAGAAGCAGGTGGCGGAGAACTCCCCCGGGGGCTTTTCGGCATCGCGCCCGGAGCAGGGTTCGTGCGCCGCTTCGTCGAGGGGTTTCACCTCCGTTACGGGCACCTCCCTCCCGAGCGGATCGCCCGGATCGAGATTCGAGCCACCTCGCGGCGCATGGCGCGGGAGATCGAGCGGCTCCTTCTCGAGCGGCCAATCGGTTTCATGCCGCGCATCCGCCTGATCGAGGATCTTGCGCGCGAGCCCCATCTGCCGGCGCTGACACCTCCCTCGCCGTCGCTTCTGGAGACCCTGTACCTCGCGCGGCTGGTCGAGGCGTGGCTCGGGGAGGCGAAGGGGGCAGGTGCACCCGAATCGGCCCTCGATCTTGCGGGGCGCCTGCTCGAACTGATCCGTGAAATGGAGGAGGATGCGATCCCCGCAGATCGGTTCGGCAAGCTCGATGCGGGTGATCTTGCCCGTTACTGGCGGCAGACGCTGGATTTCCTCGAAATCGCCTTCGGCTACCTTGCGGATCGCGGCGGGGGACCGCTGACCGCAGGAGGGATGATGCGGCGCATCGTCGAGACGTTGGGAAAGCGGTGGGAGACAGCGCCCCCTCCCCATCCGCTCATCATCCTCGGGACCACCGGCTCGCGCGGCCCGACGCTGCGGCTGATGGAGATCGTCGCGAAGCTGCCCCAGGGTGTGGTGGTGCTGCCGGGGGCCGATCGTTTTTTGCCCGATGCCGTTGCCGAGCGGCTCGCCGAAAACAGGGAAGGGAGCCTCGCCGACCACCCCCAGCAGCGTCATGCCGCCCTGCTCGCGAAGTTCGGGATGCGCCCGAAGGAGCTTCCTTCCTGGCAGCCCGAGGCTGCGCAGGAGGCGGGACGGGCGCACCGCCTCGGCCTCGTCTCGCTGGCGCTGCGCCCCGCTCCCGTCACCGATGAATGGCTGGCCGAGGCGCCCACCCTTGCCAGGGTCCTGGAGGAGGCGACGGAGGGGCTTACCCTTCTCGAGGCGCCGACGCCTGTGCATGAGGTTGCCAGCATCGCCGTCGCCATCCGCAAGGCCCTCGAGGCAGGGCGCAGCGTCGCGCTGGTGGTCGAAAATCGCACTCTCGCGCGGCGGGTGACGGGAGTTCTCGAAACATGGGACATCCGCCCCGATGACAGTGCCGGCATTCCCCTCGACATGACGCCGCCGGGCCGGCTCCTTCGGCAGATCGCCGACATGATGGGCCGGCCGGTGGAGGCCGAGCCGCTCCTCTCCCTTCTCAAGCATCCGCTGGTGGCGCAGGGGCCGGGCAAGGCATCCGCCCCCATGCGCAAGATCCATCTCGACCTCGTGCGCAATCTCGAGCTCTACCTGCGCGAGCCGCTGAGCGCCGAGAAAACCGGCAGCCACATCACCGCGGACGGTCTCGCTCACTGGCGGGACTGCTGGCGGAAGAAGCGTCTTCCAGAATCTGCCGAGGGTCCGGCACTCGCGCAATGGGACGACTGGCTGTGCAAAGTTCTTGACCGTTTCAAGGCGCCGATCGATGCCCTGCCCCTCCACGCGATCATCGAACAGCATGTGGAACTGGCCGAGGAGCTTGTCGCCGGCCCTGGTGAAGGAGGTGAGGCCCTGGCGCTCTGGGCCGAGGCGGCAGGGGCCGAGGCGCGGCGCCTTGTCGACGATATCCGGCGCGACGCGGCTGCCTTCGCCGCTCCGCTGGCCACGCCCTACCCGCTTTTCCTCGCCCATGCGATGACGGGCCGGGCCGCCCGTCGCGAAGGGGTGGATCCGCGGGTGAAGATCGTCGGCCCGCGGGAGATGCGGGAAATCGAGGCCGACATCCTCATCCTCGGGGATCTCAACGAAGGCAGCTGGCCGGCCTCGCCGGGCTTCGACCCCTGGCTGTCACGGCCGATGCGCCGGGCGCTCGGCATGCGCCTGCCCGAGCGGCAGATCGGCCTCGCCGCACTCGATTTCCAGATGGCGCTGGGTCATCCGGAAGTCATCCTCAGTCGGGCGATACGCGACGAGGAGGCCCCGACCATAGCCTCGCGCTGGCTGCTGCGGCTCGTGACCCTCGTCGGCGGCTGTGGCACGGAAGGGAAGGCGGCGCTCGCGGCGATGAGGGCGCGCGGCGAGGAGCTTCTGGAGCTGGCCGATGCCTGGCTCGCGCCACGGGCGGAGGAGCGGGCCGCGCCGGCCAAGCGGCCGGCGCCGGTGGTGCCGGTGGAAAAGCGGCCGACCAGGCTTTCCGTTACCCGCATCAGCCCCCTCATCGTCAATCCTTACGAGATCTATGCCGGCAAGGTGCTCGGACTGAAACGGCTCGGCTCCCTGCGCCGCGAGGCCGATGCGCTTCTCGAAGGCACCGTTCTGCACAAGGTGCTGCAACGCTTCGCGGAAGAAACGTGGGAGGGGCTGCCGTCCGATCCCGCCGGGGCAGTGGAGCACCTCGAGCGGATCGTCGAGGAAGAAAGCAGCGCCATCGCCTGGCCGCTTGCGCGCGAGGTCTTCCGCACGAAGTTCGCCGACATCATCCCCTGGTTCGTCGAGCGGGAAGCCGCCCGGCGGCAAAGCCATGCGCCCGTCGCGCTCGAGCGGGAGGGGGAATGGCGGATGACGCTCACCGACGGCAGCGCCTTCACCCTCACCGGCCGGGTCGACCGCATCGACCGGCGCGCCGACGGCCGTTACGCCATTCTCGACTACAAACGCTCGAACCCGCCTTCCCCCAAGACACTCACCCATGACTGGCAGCTCCAGATCGAGGCGTTGATGCTCGAGGCAGGAGGTTTCGAGGATATGCCGAAAGGAAAGGCGGAGGAGCTGGTCTATCTCGGCCTGTTCGGAATGAAGGAGGTGCGGCTGCACGAACTTGCCGAGCAGAAGGACAATGTTCCGACGGTCGAGGAGGTGCGCGGGCGACTGCGCACCCTGCTCGACAACTGGCGCGATCCGCACCGGGGCTATGTCGCCCGCGGGCGGGTGAGCGAGGATCCGGGCCGCAAGCACTGGCATCAGGATTACGACCATCTCGCCCGTTTCGGCGAATGGGTGGACAGCGACGAGCCGGAGAAGATCTGGCTTGACGATCCCGAAGGAGAGGGAGGCGCCGATGACGGCTGAGGAGAGCGCCCTGCCGCGCGACGAGGCGACGCGCGCCCAGAACGAGGCGGCCGATCCGGCCCATTCGAGCTGGGTGTCGGCCAATGCCGGCTCGGGCAAGACCCGGGTGCTCACCGACCGCGTCGCCCGGCTGCTCCTGCACGGGGTGCAGCCCCATCGCATCCTCTGCCTGACCTATACCCGCGCCGCGGCGGCACAGATGCAGAAGCGGCTTTACGAACGGCTCGGAAGATGGGCGCTTCTCGGTGATGCGGAGCTGCGCGCGGCGCTCGTCGAGCTGGGCGAGCCGCGGGAGAAGATCACTGACGAAGTGCTCCGGGCGGCGCGGCGGCTGTTCGCGCGGGCGCTCGATGCGCCGGGCGGGCTCAAGATCCAGACGATCCATGCCTTCTGCGGCTCGGTGCTGCGCCGCTTCCCGCTCGAGGCCGACGTCTCTCCCGATTTCACCGAGGTGGACGAGGGCACGCAGCAGCTGCTCCTTGCCGAAGTGCTCGACGAGATGGCTGAAACCCCGCAAGGGGCGGCGTGCATCGAGGCGCTGCTGCGCCATGCGAGTGGCACGATCGAGGGCATCGCCGAGAAGCTTCTCGGCCTGCGCGGCCCTCTCGGGCCGATTCTGGCGGATCGTGATTTCCGGGCGGATCCATCCGCCTTTGCCCGGGGCCTGCTCGGCCTTGCTCCCGAAGATCAGCCGGAGGCCTTGCTCGACAGCATTATCGACGATGACGCGATCGCTCTCTTGCGCCGGCTCGTCCCTATGCTCGAGGAAAGCCCAAACAAGACCGATAACACGCTGGCCGGAAAGCTCAGACCGCTTCTCGGCCGCAATCCTTTCGACGTGGCGGCGAAGGAGGAGTTGGCCGCGCTCTTCTTTACCCAGAAACGCACCGTGCGGAAGCAGCTTGTCACCAAGGGCCTATGGAAGAATGTTTCCGCCGAAGAACGGGGGTGCGAAGACGCTCTGGAGGCACTGAAGGCGGATCTTGGCCGGTGGATGGAAACCTGCAAGCGTGTTGAGGCCGCCCGGCGGCTCGAGGCGGTGCTGCGTTTCGCCGCCGATTTCCTGCCCCGCTTCGAGAGGGCCAAGCGGCAAAGGGGGATGCTCGATTTCGACGATCTCGTGCTGAAGACCCGCGATCTGCTGGCCTCGAGCCCGGATGCAGTCTCCTGGGTGATGTTCAAGCTCGATGGCGGCATCGATCACATTCTGGTGGACGAGGCGCAGGATACGAGCCCCGAGCAATGGCAGATCATCTCCACATTGGCAGGCGAGTTCTTCGTCGGCGAAGGACGCGAGATGCCGCGCTCGGACACGCCCTTCGCGCCGCCGGCCCGCTCGCTCTTCGTGGTCGGCGACCGCAAGCAGTCGATCTATTCCTTCCAGGGAGCCGATCCGGCGGTGTTCGACACCATGCGCGGCGAATTCGCGCGACGTCTCGAAGACATCGGTCGCCCGCTCGGGCAAACCGCGCTCAGATATTCCTTCCGTTCGGCACAGCCGATCCTCGATGTTGTCGATGCTGTGGCGAAGCTCGACGGAGCCGCCGCCGCGCTCGAGCCCGAAGTGCGCCACAAGGCCTTCCAAGCCGATCTTCCGGGCTGCGTCGAGCTATGGCCGCGAATCACGCCCGAGGAGAACGAGGGGCAGCCCCCGAGCGTCGAGAGCGGTGACCCGGTGATCATGGCCGAAACGCCCGAACGGCGACTGGCCCGGCGTATCGTCGCCTTCGTGAAGGAGAATGTCGGCAGGCGCGAGATCCGCGGAAAGAAGGATGG
>WFPA01000083.1 GCA_015487815.1 Albidovulum sp. | reverse complement strand
TTTCGCCATCTCCGGCACCCAAGGCTATCGCACCGGCGGCACGGTGCATTTCATCGTCAACAACCAGATCGGCTTCACCACGGCCCCGCATCATTCGCGCTCCTCCCCCTACCCGACCGACCTGGCGCTGACCGTCGAGGCGCCGATCTTCCACGTCAACGGCGACGACCCCGAGGCGGTGGTCCATGCTGCCAAGGTCGCTACCGAGTTCCGCCAGAAGTTCGGCAAGGACGTGGTGATCGACATGTGGTGCTACCGCCGCTTCGGTCACAACGAGGGTGACGAGCCGATGTTCACCCAGCCGCGGATGTACAAGCTCATCCGCCAGCATCCCACCGTGGTGCAGCTCTATGCCGAGCGGCTGGTCGGGCAGGGGCTGATCTCGCCCGAGGAGGTCGAGGCGATGAAGGCCGAGTTCCAGGCCTTCCTCAATGCCGAGTTCGAGGCCGGCAGGGCCTATCGCCCCGAAAAGGCCGACTGGCTCGACGGACGCTGGAAGCATCTGCGCCGACCCGACAGCGAGTATCAGCGCGGCGACACCGCCATCACCGAAGAGGTGTGGGACGAGGTCGGCCGCGCGCTCGTCACCATCCCCGAGGGCTTCCGGCTGCATCGCACCCTCGAGCGGGTGATCGCGAACCGGCGCAGCATGATCGAGACCGGCGAGGGGGTGGACTGGGCGACGGCCGAGCAGCTCGCCTTCGGTTCGCTGATCGTCGAGGGCTATCCGATCCGCCTCGCCGGGCAGGATTCGGTGCGCGGCACCTTCTCCCAGCGCCATGCCGCCTTCGTCGATCAGGAGACCGAGGAGCGCTGGTTCCCGCTCCAGCACATCCGTCCCGGCCAGCCGCGCTTCGAGGTGATCGACTCGCCCCTGTCTGAATACGCGGTTCTCGGCTTCGAATACGGCTATTCGCTGGCCGAGCCCAACGCGCTGACGCTGTGGGAGGCGCAGTTCGGCGATTTCGCCAACGGGGCGCAGATCATGTTCGACCAGTTCATCTCGTCGGGCGAACGCAAATGGCTGCGCATGTCGGGCCTCGTCTGCCTGCTGCCCCACGGCTTCGAGGGCCAGGGCCCCGAGCATTCTTCGGCCCGTCTCGAACGCTTCCTGCAGCTCTCGGCCGAGGACAACTGGATCGTGGCCAACTGCACGACGCCCGCCAACTACTTCCACATCCTGCGCCGGCAGCTGCATCGCGACTTCCGCAAGCCGCTCATCATGATGACGCCGAAATCGCTGCTGCGGCACAAGCGGGCCGTGTCGGACAAGACGGAGTTCATGGCCGGCTCCTCCTTCCACCGGGTGCTGTGGGACGATGCCGAGCGCGGCCGCTCGAGCACGAAGCTCCAGCCCGACGACAGGATCCGCCGCGTGGTGCTGTGCTCGGGCAAGGTCTATTACGACCTTCTCGAGGAGCGCGAGAAGCGCGGCATCGACGATGTGTATCTGCTGCGTGTCGAACAGTTCTATCCCTTCCCGGCCATGAGCCTGATGAAGGAGCTCGAACGCTTCAGGCACGCCGAAATCGTCTGGTGCCAGGAAGAACCGAAGAACCAGGGAGCCTGGTTCTTCATGGAACCCAATCTCGAATGGGTCCTGACCCGGATCGGCGCCGAACACACGCGGCCGCGCTATGTCGGCCGGCCGGCCTCGGCCTCTCCGGCCACCGGTCTGATGAAGGAACATCTCAAGCAACAGCAGGCCCTCGTCAACGAGGCGCTGACCATCGAGAAGGAATGACACGATGACCATCGAGGTAACCGTTCCCGCGCTGGGCGAGAGCGTCACCGAGGCCACCGTCGCCACCTGGTTCAAGAAGCCGGGCGACAGGGTCGCGGCCGACGAGATGCTGTGCGAACTCGAGACCGACAAGGTGACGGTCGAAGTGCCGGCGCCGGCGGCGGGGATGCTGAAGGAGATCCTTGCTCCCGAAGGGGCGACAGTGCAGGTCGGCGCGCCGCTGGCGCTGATCGAGGAGGCCGAGGCGGCGGGCGAGGCTCCGGCAGCCGCGACCGCACCCGAAGCAGAGACGCCGAAAGCCACCGCGGCCGCGCCGGCCGCCGCAGCCGAAGCCGAGGCGCCGCAGGAAGCGGCTCCGGCTGGCGAGAAGGGCGCCGGCGAGGTGGTGACGGTCACCGTCCCCTCCCTGGGCGAGAGCGTCACCGAGGCCACCGTCGCCAGCTGGTTCAAGAAGGAGGGCGAAGCGGTCAGCCGCGATGAGGTGCTGTGCGAACTCGAAACCGACAAGGTGTCGCTCGAGGTGCCTTCGCCGGCCTCGGGCACGCTCGCGCGCATCCTCGCTCCGGAAGGGACGACCGTCGGGGTCGGTGCGCCGCTCGCCGAGATCGTGGCCGGCGAAGGCGCCGTCGCCGCACCTTCCGCCCCTGCGCAAACGGCGCCGGCAGGCGCTGCCGAAGCCGGCGCGAAGGATGCGCCTTCGGCCCGGCGGCTGATGGAGGAACACGGCATCGACCGTGCCTCCGTCACCCCCACGGGCAAGGACGGACGGGTGATGAAGGAAGACGTGCTCAGGGCCGTTGCCGCCAAGGGCGAGGCATCGCAGGCAGCGCCCGCCCCGCAAGCCGCGCCTGCCCCGCAGGCGCAACCGGCTGCCGCGCCCGCCACCCGGCGGGCACCGGTGCCGGCCGAGGATGCGGCCCGCGAGGAGCGGGTGCGGATGACGCGGCTGCGCCAGACCATCGCCCGACGCCTCAAGGACGCCCAGAACACCGCCGCCATGCTCACCACCTTCAACGAGGTGGACATGTCGGCCGTGATGGAGCTGCGCAACCGCTACAAGGAGCTCTTCCTCAGGAAGCACGGGGTGAAGCTCGGCTTCATGTCCTTCTTCGCCAAGGCCTGCGCCCGGGCACTGATGGAAATCCCCGAGATCAACGCCGAGATCGACGGCGACACCATCGTCTACAAGCACTATGTCCACATGGGCATCGCCGTCGGCACGCCGCAGGGGCTGGTGGTGCCCGTGATCCGCGACGTGCAGGATCTGTCCTTCGCCGAAATCGAGAAGCGGCTTGCCGACCTCTCGAAGAGGGCACGCGAAGGCAGGCTCTCGCTGGCGGAGATGCAGGGCGGCACGTTCACCATCTCCAATGGCGGTGTCTATGGCTCGCTGTTCTCTACGCCGATCCTCAACCCGCCCCAGTCGGGCATCCTCGGCATGCACAAGATCCAGGAACGCCCCATGGCCGTGAACGGGGAGGTGGTGATCCGGCCGATGATGTATCTGGCGCTGAGCTACGATCACCGCATCGTCGACGGCAAGGGCGCCGTCACCTTCCTCGTGCGGGTGAAGGAGCTGATCGAGGATCCGAGCCGACTCGTGCTCGACCTCTGACAGAGACAGGGGCGGAGCGCGCGCCCTGCCCCGCCCGGCTCCACAAGCGGATAGAGGACACGCCCCCAAGGCGGGGCTCATCGGAGACAGGTCCATGACCGAGAACACCGGAAACGACGAAGACACCCTTTACGATCTGGCCGTCATCGGCGCCGGGCCGGGCGGCTATGTCTGTGCCATCCGCGCCGCCCAGAACGGGCTCAAGGTGGTGGTGATCGAGGGACGCGAGACGCTGGGGGGCACCTGCCTCAATGTCGGCTGCATCCCCTCGAAGGCGCTCCTGCACGCTTCGCACCAGTTCCACGTCGCAAGTCACGACTTCGCCACTCTTGGCATCAGGGTGAACAAGCCGAAACTGGACTGGAAGGCGATGCAGGCCTTCAAGGACGACGTGGTGGCCCAGAACGTCAAGGGTATCGACTTCCTGTTCCGCAAGAACGGCATCGACCGCATCACCGGCTGGGGCCGCATTGCCGCCCCGGGAAGGGTGACGGTCGGCGAGAGCGAGATCCGGGCGAAGAACATCGTCATCGCCACCGGTTCGGTACCGGCCACGCTGCCGGGGGTCGAGATCGACGAGAAGAAGATCGTCTCCTCGACCGGAGCGCTCTCCCTGCCGAAGGTGCCGAAATCGATGGTGGTGATCGGGGCCGGGGTGATCGGCCTCGAGCTCGGCTCGGTCTATGCCCGGCTCGGAGCCGAAGTGACGGTGATCGAATATCTCGACCGCGCCGCGCCCGCCCTCGACGGGGAGCTTGCCAGGGGCCTCGTGCGGGCACTCAAGAAGCAGGGAATGAAATTCGTGCTCGGCGCTGCGGTCGAGAGCGTCACGCGCGAGAAGGGCTCGCTCTCGGTGGCCTATACCCAGCGCAAGAGCGGCAAGGCCGGTGCGGTGGAGACCGAAGTGGTGCTGGTCGCCACCGGCCGCAAGCCCTTCACCGACGGGCTCGGCCTTGAAGAGATCGGCGTGAAGACGACCGAGCGCGGCCAGATCGCCGTCGATGACCGCTGGCAGACCTCCGTGCCCGGCATTTACGCCATCGGCGACGCGGTACCGGGCCCGATGCTCGCCCACAAGGCCGAGGAGGAGGGCGTGGCCGTGGCCGACATCCTCGCCGGCCGCGCGGCCCATGTCGATCACGATCTCATCCCCTCCGTGGTCTATACCACCCCCGAGGCCGCCGGCATCGGAGCGACCGAGGAGGCCCTGAAGGAAGCCGGGCGCGCCTACAAGGTCGGCAAGTTCAACTTCATGGGCAATGGCCGCGCCAAGGCGTCGCTCGCGGCCGAGGGCTTCGTGAAGATCCTCGCCGATGCCGAGACCGACCGGCTGCTCGGCGCCCATATCCTCGGCCCGGTGGCCGGCGAGATGATCCACGAGATCGCGGTGGCGATGGAATTCGGTGCCGCGGCCGAGGACATCGCGCTGACCTGCCATGCCCACCCGACCTTCTCGGAGGCGGTGCGCGAGGCGGCTCTCGCCTGCGGCCAGGGCCCGATCCACGCCTGAGACAGGCCGTATCCACACGCGAAACGGCCCTTCGATGGCCGTTTCGCCTGCGGAGCAAGGGGGCGGCGTCCCCCTCTTGCGGTTTCCCTCGGTGCGGCTCAACGGGACTTGCACATGATGCTTCCGGCTGGAGCCGCCAAGCGCGCCCCGCATCCCACCGGGGCAATGCCCGCCCTCGCGCCAGAGGCGCACCCTTCATGGAGGGCTGACGGGCCGGTCGGGCACGGCCCGGCATGTCCGCACAGCAAACGGCACGGCGCGGCGATGCGTCTCGGCACCGCGCATCTGCCTCGCGTCTTCACCTGCGCGCGGCGCATCGCCACCGGGCGCGGCCGGTCACGC
>WFPA01000082.1 GCA_015487815.1 Albidovulum sp. | reverse complement strand
GCATCCATCTGCGCTCGCCCGATCAGGCGGTGGGCACGCTCTCGGGTGGTGAGCACCAGACGGTGGCCATCGCCCGGGCGGTCTATTTCGGCGCGCGGGTGCTGATCCTCGACGAGCCGACCTCGGCCCTCGGCGTGCGCCAGACCTCGAACGTGCTCGCCACCATCGACCGGGTGCGCAAGGCCGGCATCGGGGTGGTGTTCATCACCCACAACGTGCGCCATGCGCTGGCCGTCGGCGACCGCTTCACCGTGCTCAACCGCGGCCGGACGCTGGGCACCGCCAAGCGCGGCGAGATCGGCCCCGAGGAGCTGCAGGACATGATGGCGGGCGGTGAGGCTCTGGCCGAGCTCGAGGGCTCGCTCGGGGGTACCGTATGACGCTCGATGTCCTCACCATCGGCCGCGCCTCGGTCGATCTCTACGGCGAGCAGGTCGGCGGGCGGCTCGAGGACATGCGCTCCTTCGCCAAGTATGTCGGCGGCTCGCCGACCAACATCGCCGCCGGCTGCGCCCGGCTGGGGCTGCGCGCGGGGCTGATCACCCGGGTGGGCGACGAGCACATGGGCCGCTTCATCCGCGAGGAGCTGGCGGCCGAGGGGGTGGATGTGCGCGGGGTGATCACCGATCCCGAGCGGCTGACCGCGCTGGTGCTGCTCGGCATCCGCGACCGGGAGCACTTCCCGCTGATCTTCTATCGCGAGAGATGCGCCGACATGGCGCTGTGCGAGGACGACATCGACCCCGCCCTGATCGGGCAGGCCCGCTGCGTGGTCGCCACCGGCACCCATCTGAGCCATCCGCGCACGCGGGCGGCGGTGCTCAAGGCGCTGCATCTGGCGCGCGAGAGCGGCGCGAAGACGGTGCTCGACATCGACTTCCGTCCCAATCTCTGGGGCCTGGCCGGGCACGGAGCGGGGGAGGAGCGCTTCATCGCCAGCCCGGCCGTCACCGCCGCGCTCAAGGAGGTGCTGGGGCTGTTCGACCTGATCGTCGGCACCGAGGAGGAGTTCCACATCGCCGGCGGCAGCACCGACACCATCGCCGCCCTGCGCGCGGTGCGGGCGCTGACGGACGCGGTGCTGGTCTGCAAGCGCGGGCCGATGGGGGCGGCGGCCTTCGAAGGCGATGTGCCGGATGATCTCGACAAGGGCGTCTCCGGCCCCGGCTTTCCGGTCGAGGTGTTCAACGTGCTCGGGGCGGGCGACGGCTTCATGGCCGGGCTCCTGCGCGGCTGGCTCGGGGGCGAGGACTGGCCGACCGCGCTCACCTGGGCCAATGCCTGCGGCGCGCTGGCCGTGAGCCGCCACGGCTGCACCCCGAGCTATCCGAGCTGGGAGGAGCTTCAGTTCTTCCTCGCCCGCGGGGTGCAGCGGCCCGATCTGCGCCATGATGCCGAGCTCGAACACGTCCACTGGGCGACGGCGACACGCAAGGGCGAGTGGCCGGTGCTCCGTGTCTTCGCCTTCGACCACCGCCCGCAGTTCGAACAGATGCCGGGCGCGACGGCGGAGCGGATCGGCGCCTTCAAGCGGCTCTGCCTCGAGGCGGCGCAGGAGGTGGCGGGCGGCGCGCCGGGTCACGGCATCCTCTGCGACGGGCGGCTGGGGCGCGAGGCGCTCGAGCAGGCGGCCGGCAGCGGGCTGTGGATCGGCCGGCCGGCCGAGGCGCCCGGCTCGCGTCCGCTCGCCTTCGAGCCCGAGATCGGTCCCGACGGCGGCGGGCTGGCCGAATGGCCCCGCGGGCAGGTGGTCAAGGCGCTGCTGCTCGCCCATCCCGACGACGCGCCCACCCTGCGCCACGCCCAGGACGAGGCGCTGCGGCGCCTCTTCACCGCCGCGCGGCGCCAGCGGCTCGAATTCCTCGTCGAGCTTACGCCCTCCAGACTCGGCCCGGTCGATGACGACACCGTCTCCAGGCTGATAGAAGGGATCTACCACCTCGGCATCTTCCCCGACTGGTGGAAGCTCGAGCCGATGGTCTCGGACGGCGCCTGGCGGCAGGTGAGCGCCGTGATCACCGCCCATGATCCCCATTGCCGCGGGATCCTGGTTCTCGGGCTCGAGGCCTCCCCCGAGGCGCTGGCCGAGAGCTTCCGCGTCGCCGCCCGCCAGGAGCTGGTGCGCGGCTTCGCCGTCGGGCGGACCATCTTCGCCGCAGCCGCCCGCGACTGGTTCGCCGGCCGGATCGGCGACGGCGAGGCCCGGGCGCGGATGGCCGCGCGCTACCGCGAGCTGTGCCGGCTGTGGGACGATGCATGCGAAAGGCAGAACCGATGACCACGATCCGATTGACCGCCGCCCAGGCGCTGGTGCGCTATCTCGAGAACCAGTTCAACGAGGAGGGCGAGCGCTTCATCGCCGGCGTATGGGCGATCTTCGGCCACGGCAATGTGGCGGGGCTCGGCGAGGCGCTCCACGCCGCCCGCGAGCGTCTGCCCACCTGGCGCGGCCACAACGAACAGACCATGGCCCACATCGCCAGCGCCTATGCCAGGCAGACGCGCCGGCGCCGGGCGATGGCGGTCACCACCTCGATCGGCCCCGGCGCCACCAATCTGGTCACCGCGGCGGCGCTGGCCCATGTCAACCGCCTGCCGCTTCTCCTCCTGCCCGGCGACGTGTTCGCCTCCCGCGGCCCCGATCCGGTGCTGCAGCAGATCGAGGACTTCTCCGACGCCACGGTCTCGGCCAACGACACGCTGCGCCCGGTGAGCCGCTTCTTCGACCGCATCACCCGCCCCGAACAGCTTCTCGAGGCGCTGCCCAGGGCCTTCGCCACCCTGACCGACCCGGCCGCCTGCGGTCCGGTCACCCTCGCGCTGTGCCAGGACGTTCAGGCCGAGGCCTTCGACTGGCCGGAAGAGTTCTTCGCCCCCCGCCGCTGGATCATCCGCCGCCCGGCGCCCGACCGGGCGGAGCTTGCCGAGGCGGTGGCGCTGCTCGAGGCGGCGGAGCGGCCGCTGATCGTCGCCGGCGGCGGGGTGCATTATGCCGAAGCCTGCGAGACGCTGCGCGCCTTCGCCGAGCGCCGCGGCATCCCGGTGGCCGAAACCCAGGCCGGCAAGTCGGCCCTGCCCTGGGATCATCCGCTCAATCTCGGCGGCCTCGGCGTGACCGGCACCGCCGCGGCCAATGCGCTGGCGGCCGAAGCCGATCTCGTCTTCGGCATCGGCACCCGCTTCCAGGACTTCACCACCGGCTCGCGGGCGCTGTTCCGCAACCCGCGACGGCGGATCCTCGCCGTCAACGTCCAGCCCTTCGACGCGGTCAAGCATGGCGCGCACATGCTGGTGGCCGACGCGAAGGTGGGGCTCGAGGCGCTCGATGCCGCCCTTGGCGATCGCCGCTGGAGCCCGCCCGATCCGGATCTGCGCGCGCGCTGGTTCGCCGCCGCCGATGCCGTCACCGCCGCGCCCGACGGCCCCGCCAACGCCCTGCCGACGGATGCCCAGGTGGTGGGGGCGGTGCAGCGCACCGCCGGTCCCGACACGGTGGTGGTCTGCGCCGCCGGCACCATGCCCGGCGAGCTGCACAAGCTGTGGAAGGCGGGCCGGCCGGGGAGCTATCATGTCGAATACGGCTATTCCTGCATGGGCTACGAGATCCCGGCCGCGATCGGCATCAGGATGGCCGAGCCCGAGCGCGAGGTCGTCTGCTTCGTCGGCGACGGCACCTACATGATGGCCAATTCCGAGCTCGCCACCGCGGTAATGATGGGGATCGATTTCACCGTCATCCTGACCGACAACCGCGGCTTCGGCTGCATCAACCGGCTGCAGAAGGCCTGCGGTGGCGCCCCGTTCAACAACCTGCTCGACGACGCGATCCACGCCCGGCCGGCGGCGATCGACTATGCCGCCCATGCCGCGGCGATGGGGGCGAAGGCGGTGCGGGTGCGCACGATCGCCGATCTCGAGGCCGCCCTCGCCGCGCGCACGGGCGAGGGGGTCGAGGTGATCGTGGTCGAGACCGACCCCGAGCCGGCGACCGGCATCGGCGGCCACTGGTGGGAAGTCGCGGTGCCCGAAGTCTCGGAGCGGGCCGAGGTGCGGGCGGCGCGGGCCGACTACGAGCGCCATCTTGCCGAGCGGGGGCGGCGATGATCCGCTTCGGCACCAATCCCATCGCCTGGTCGAATGACGACGACCGCAGCCTCGGGGCCGACATCCCCCTCGCCCGCTGCCTCGACGAGGCGGCGGCGCTCGGCTTCGACGGCATCGAGATGGGCCACAAGTTCCCCACCGAGCCGCAGGCGCTCGCGGCCGAGCTTGCCCCGCGCGGCCTTGCGCTCGTCTCGGGCTGGCATTCGCTGAAGCTGCTCGAGCGCTCGGTGGCGGCCGAGAAGGCCGCCATCACCCCCCACCTCGATCTCCTGGCGGCGATGGGCTGCAAGGTGGTGATCGTCTGCGAGACCACGGGGGCGGTCCACGGCCGACCCGATGTGCCGCTCGGCCGCCGCCCGCGGCTCGACGACGGCGACTGGGCCGATTTCGGCGCCATGCTCGACGAGATCGCCCGCCACACGGCCGCCCGGGGGCTGACGCTGGTCTATCACCACCACATGGGCACGGTGGTCGAGACCGGCGCCGAGATCGACCGGCTGATGGCCGCCACCGGCCCGTTGACGCGGCTTCTGCTCGATACCGGCCACGCCTTCCTTGCCGGTACCGATCCGGCGGCGCTTGCCCGGCGGCACCGGGGGCGGATCGCCCATGTCCATGCCAAGAACGTGCGCCCCAAGGTGATGGAGGCGCTGCGACGGGAGGATCTCTCCTTCCTCGAGGGGGTGCGCCGCGGCGTCTTCACCGTACCGGGCGATGCGGAAGGCGGCGTCGACTTCCCCGCCGTGCTCGGCGCGCTGACCGAAGGGGGCTATGACGGCTGGATCGTCATCGAGGCCGAGCAGGATCCGGCGGTCGCCGAGCCGTTCCGCTATCAGGGCATGGGGCTCGAGGCGCTGCGGCGGATGGCGGCCGCGGCCGGCCTGCCCGTCGGCCCGCATGCGCATGGGGACGGGGAGGAGAGAGAATGAGCGGTCTTCTGCGCCGGCCGCGTGGCACGCGCGGCAAGGTCCACGACATCACCCCCGCGAACGCCGGCTGGCAGCATGTCGGCTTCGGCCTCTACCGTCTCGCACCCGGCGAGCGCGCCGCCGAGGAGACCGGCGCGCGCGAGGTGATTCTGGTGCTGGTCGAGGGGCGGGCGCGGATCGGCGCCGCCGGCCGCGACTTCGGCACCCTCGGCACGCGGCTGAACGTCTTCGAGAAGCACCCGCCAGCGGCGGTCTATGTGCCCGCGGGCACCAGCTGGCAGGCCGAGGCCGAGACCGAAGTCACCCTCGCCGTCTGCTCGGCGCCTGCCCGCGGCGACCACCCCGCCGCCGTCATCGGCCCCGAGGGCATCCGCCCGATCAGCCGCGGCCGCGGCGCCAATACCCGCATGATCCACAACATCGCCATGGAGGATCGCGACGTGGCGGGCTCGCTGCTGGTGACCGAGGTCTTCACTCCCGACGGCAACTGGTCGAGCTACCCGCCCCATCGCCATGACGAGGACGACTTTCCCCGCATCACCCTCCTCGAGGAGACCTATTACCACCGCATCAACCCGCCGCAGGGCTTCGGCTTCCAGCGGGTCTTCACCGAGAACGGCAGCCTCGATCAGACCATGGCCGTGCATGACGGCGACGTGGTGCTGGTGCCCCGGGGCCATCACCCCTTCGCCGTCGCCTATGGCTACGAGAGCTACTACCTCAACGTGATGGCCGGCCCCAGGCGCGCCTGGCGCTTCGTCAACCACCCCGATCACGACTGGATCTGGCAGCGGGACATGCGAAACGCCTGACCACGGCCACAGGTTGGACCCGGACCGTCTCTTCTCAGCATCCGGGCACCGCCACCGGCTGCCGCCTGTCGCGACCGGGATGAGACACGCCCCCCTAAGGGCCCGAAACCCACAGGGCAGACAGCCGAGCCGGCGCCCATGCAGTGACAGGGCCCTCGGTCACCGCCCCCTTCCTGCGCTCCTGCAACCCTGCCCGCAACCCCAGGCGGAGGCGGAAGGGCGGCAAGCGGGCTTCCCATCGACTGCGCGCCGCTCTAGGATCGGGACGAGGCAGGCCACGAACAGGACACCGGAGCGGCATGACGCCAGAAGAGCTTTTCACCCCGCCGAGCGAAGAGAGTTACGACGCCAGCGCCATCGAGGTTCTCGAAGGCATCGAGCCGGTGCGCAAGCGGCCGGGCATGTATATCGGCGGAACCGACAGCCGCGCGCTGCATCATCTCGTCGCCGAGGTGCTCGACAACGCGATGGACGAGGCCGTGGCCGGCCATGCCAGCCGCATCGAGATCACCCTCGAGGAGGGCAACCGCGTCACCATTCGCGACAACGGGCGCGGCATTCCCATAGACCCCCATCCCAAATTCCCCGACAAGTCGGCGCTCGAGGTCATCCTCTGCACGCTCCATGCCGGCGGCAAGTTCTCGGGCAAGGCCTATCAGACCTCGGGCGGTCTGCACGGGGTCGGCATCTCGGTGGTGAACGCGCTCTCGGAGCATCTTCGGGTCGAGGTCGCCCGGAACCGCCGGCTCTACGCCCAGGAGTTCTCGCGTGGCAAGCCGCTGGGGCCGCTCGAGGAAGTCGGTCCCGCCCCCAACCGGCGCGGCACCACCGTCAGCTTCGTGCCCGACCCGGAGATCTTCGGCAGGAACGCCCGCTTTCACCCCAGGCGGCTGTTCGACATGGCCCGTTCCAAGGCCTATCTCTTCTCGGGCGTCGAGATCCGCTGGCGCTGCGACCCGTCCCTTGCCGGCAAGGACGACGCCATCCCCGAGGAGGCGCGCTTCCATTTTCCGGGCGGGCTTGCCGACTATCTCGCCGAGACGCTCGAGGGCACCGCATGCATCAGCGACAGCCCCTTCGCCGGGCGGGTCGAGTTTGCCGAGAAGTTCGGTCCCGGCACCGCCGGAGCGGTCGAATGGGCCATCAACTGGACGCCGGCACGCGACGGTTTCCTGCATTCCTACTGCAACACCGTGCCCACGCCCGAGGGCGGCACCCATGAAAGCGGCTTCTGGGCCGCCCTTCTCAAGAGCATCCGGGCCCATGGCGAGATCGCCGGGCTGCGCAAGGCCCAGCAGATCACCCGCGAGGACATCGCCGGCGCCGGCTGCGGCCTCGTCTCCTGTTTCATCGCCGAACCCGAATTCGTCGGTCAGACCAAGGAGCGCCTTGCCTCCACCGCCGCCGCGCGGCTCGTCGAGGGGGCGGTGCGCGACCGGTTCGACAACTGGCTCGCAGCCGACCCGAAACGCGCCGGCGCCCTGCTCGACTTCCTGATCCTGAGAGCCGAGGAGCGACAGCGCCGGCGGGCGGAGAAGGAGACGAAGCGCAAGTCGGCCACGCGCAGGCTGCGCCTGCCGGGCAAGCTTGTCGATTGCGCCCGTTCGAGTCGCGAGGGCACCGAACTCTTCATCGTCGAGGGCGACAGCGCCGGCGGTTCGGCCAAGATGGCCCGCGCGCGGGAGACCCAGGCGCTCCTTCCCCTGCGCGGCAAGATCCTCAACGTGCTCGGTGCCGCCTCGTCGAAGCTCGGCCAGAACGCCGAGATCAACGATCTGTGCCTCGCCCTCGGCACCGGCATGGGCAGCCGCTTCAATCTCGACGATCTGCGCTACGAGAAGATCATCATCATGACCGATGCCGATGTGGACGGTGCCCATATCGCCTCGCTGCTGATGACCTTCTTCTTCACCCAGATGCGCCCGCTGATAGAACATGGCCACCTCTATCTCGCCCGTCCGCCGCTCTATCGGCTCACCCAGGGCACGAAACGGGTCTATGCGCTCGACGACGCCGAGAAGGAACGGCTCCTCGCCGAGGGGCTCGGCGGACGCGGCAGGATCGAGGTCAGCCGCTTCAAGGGCCTCGGCGAGATGGACGCGAAGGATCTGCGCGCCACCACCATGGACCCGGAGACGCGGCGTCTCGTGCGGGTGACGATCGACGACACGGTGCCCGGGCAGACGGCCGATCTCGTCGAGCGGCTTATGGGCAAGCGACCGGAGATGCGCTTCGCCTACATCCAGGAGAATGCCCGCTTCGTCGAGGAGGTGGATGTCTGAAGGCCCGAGGCGGTCCGCGACGCCCCCCCCCGCGCAACCGGCCATCACGACCGGCTTCCGCTGACGGAACCTGATAGGAAGAGCGTCCACAGACGGGCGCCCTTCCGGCCACACGGCGCCTCAAGGCAGGGGCCGACCGCCCCTGCCCTTCGCAAGCCGCGACCTGTCCTGCACGATCCGCATCATCGTGAACGCGCATGCTTGATCCCGGTGGGCATCCTGCCCTAGGCTCCTGTAGGACAATCCCTTTTCGCTTCCTGCCGGAGCCGTGATGGCCGCGTCGTTCTATCGGGACCTTGCCGAGATCGTGGCGCTTTCGCTCGAGGTTTCGCTCGGGGCCGTGGCCCTTGCCGCACTTCTCGCCATCCCTCTCGGCGCCGTTCTTGCCCTCGGACGCTTTTGGGGCCGCGGAGCGCTGGTGCTTCTCGTCAATGCTGCGATGGGGCTGCCGCCGGTGGTGGTGGGGCTCGGTCTCTACCTGCTGTTCTCGCGCGCGGGACCGCTCGGCCCTCTGGGGCTTCTCTATACTCCGACAGCGATGATCATCGCCCAGACGATCCTCGTCATCCCGATCATCGCCAGCTTCACCCGCGAGACCATCGAGGGGCTGGCGGCCGAATACGGCGACATGCTGGCGGTCCTGCGCGCGGGGTTCGGCCAGCGACTCGCGACCCTCCTTGCCGAGGCCCGGCCGGCACTTCTCACGGCGATCCTCGCCGGGCTCGGCCGCGCGCTGTCGGAAGTGGGGGCGGTGATGATCGTGGGAGGCAACATCGCCCATTACACGCGGGTGATGACGACAGCGATCACTCTCGAAACGTCGAAGGGCAATCTGGCGCTGGCCATGGCCCTCGGCGGCATCCTGCTGGCACTCGCGCTCGGGCTCAACCTGGCCGTTGGTCTGTTCCGCGAACGGATGCGGGAGCGCGCCCATGCCTGACCGGGTGATCCCCCTGCGCCCCGCCTCTCTCGATAGGAAAGGGACGGACGCCCCGATCTGCCGGCTGACCGGTGTCTCGCTCGAACGGGGCGGCCGGCGTCTGCTCGACCGGATCGACATGACGATCCCGCAAGGGCGCATCAGCGTGCTGCTCGGGCCGAACGGGGCCGGCAAGAGTCTCACCCTGCGGCTCATCGCCGGGCTCGAGACGCCGAGCGAGGGCACCGTCGCCCTCGCTCCGGGGCTCGGGACGGATGATGTCGGTCTCGTCCTGCAGCGGCCGGTATTCCTGCGCCGCTCGGTTCATGCCAATCTCG
This sequence comes from Albidovulum sp., assembly GCA_015487815.1. Taxonomy (GTDB): domain Bacteria; phylum Pseudomonadota; class Alphaproteobacteria; order Rhodobacterales; family Rhodobacteraceae; genus WFPA01. The sequence goes on along the minus strand of WFPA01000082.1, from coordinate 2,343 downwards.
CCCATGCCCTCGCCATCGCCGGCATTGCGCGGCGCGAGCGGCTCGGCCGCATCGCCGAGCTGCTGGTGCGGGCAGATCTCGCCCATGCCGCCGCACAGCCGGCACGGGCGCTCTCGGGCGGCGAGCAGCAGCGCCTCGCCATTGTCCGCGCGCTTGCTCTCGGTCCGCGGCTTCTCCTCCTCGATGAGCCGACCTCATCGCTCGATCCGCGCGCAACGCGGGCCGTCGAAACCCTCATCCGCGAGATCCATGCCGAGGGCACCACCATCCTGCTCGTGACCCATGACGTGGCCCAGGCACGACGGCTTGCCGAAAGGGTGATCTTCCTGGCCGATGGGCAGGTGTGTGAAAGCGGCCCCGCCAAGACCTTCTTCGAGAAGCCCCGGAGCCGCGCGGCCGCGGCCTATCTCGAAGGGCGGCTTCCGGCACGACCCGGCAATGCCTCCGATCCCTGAAAGACCCGGATCCCTAGGAGAAAAGTCCGAACAGAAAAGGAGTCTGATGATGCAGAACCGAATCGGTCCGTGGCGCCATGCCCTCTCCCGCCTTCTCCAAGCCCTGGCACTCGTCACGGGAACGTTTCTCGCCGCCTCAGCTCTCGCCGCCTCAGCCAGTGCCGGCACGCTCATCGTCCAGTCCACCACCTCGACGCGCAATTCGGGGCTCTATGACCACATCCTGCCGGCCTTCGAGAAGGACACCGGCATCAAGGTCAAGGTGGTGGCCGTGGGCACCGGCCAGGCGCTGAAGAACGCTGCCCGCTGCGACGGCGACGTGCTGGTGGTCCATGCCAGGCCCGACGAGGAAGCCTTCGTCGCCAAGGGGTACGGGATCAGGCGCCATCCGCTGATGCACAACGATTTCGTCATCGTCGGCCCGAAGGATGATCCGGCCGATGTGCGCCATGCGCGCTCGGCCGCCGAGGCCCTCACCCGCATCGCCCGCACGAGAGCGCCCTTCGTCTCACGGGGCGACGAGAGCGGCACTCACAAGAAGGAAAAGGCACTGTGGAAGGCTGCGGGCATCGACCCCACCGCCGCCTCGGGCAGCTGGTATCGCGAGGCCGGGGCCGGCATGGGCGCGACGCTCAACATGGCCGCCGGCATGGGCGCCTACACGCTGAGCGACCGCGGCACCTGGCTCGCCTTCAACAACCGAGGCGATCTCGCGCTGCTCTTTTCCGGTGATCCCGCCCTCTACAACCCTTACGGCCTCATCATCGTCAACCCGGCTCATTGCCCGAACGTCAACCTGAAGGACGCACAGGCCTTCCGTGACTGGCTTCTCTCGGAGAAGGGGCAGAAGCTGATCGCCGCCTATCGGGTGAATGGCGAGCAGCTCTTCTTCCCCGATGCCCTGCCGCAGAAGGACGGAGAGGCGGAGAAGAAGGACAAGTGACGTCCCGGCCCGGGAAAGACGCAATACTGACGGCTCCTGCCTGCCCTGCCGGCAGGGCAGGCAGGCGTTCCGGTCGATGACGCATCGCGACCTGCCCCGGAAGGGGATGCCGTATCTGCGAAGGAACGACCGTCGCCCTCAGCCGGTATCCTTCCCCTGGCGGGGCGACCGGTCGGTGACCAACTGCTCGGCCATGAGCTGAAGCAGCGTATCGACCTGCCGGTCCCAGCCGGTATCGGCCGCGCCGCGCTTGAAGGTCAGCTGGCAGGTATCGCAGGAAGTGAGGAACAGTTCGGCCCCCGTTTCCTCGAACTGCGCCGCCTTCATCTCGAACACCTTGTCGCGTAACTCCTTCGCCCGGGTGATCGCCACGACGCCGCCCCCACCGCCGCAGCAGAAGGCGACATCGTGCGACGGGGTCATCTCGCGCACCTCGAGCCCGAGCGCCTCCATGATGACGCGCGGCCAGCGGTCGAGCCCGCCGCGGCGGATCTGCTGGCACGGATCGTGGAAGGTGGCGCTCTTGCCCACCGGTTCGAATTTCAGCCGGCCTTCCTCGACCGCCATGCCGAGCACCTCGACGATGTGGCGGATCTCGAGATCGAGCGGCTCGTCATACCAGCGCCAGGTCTCCCAGCGCGCCGCCTGCCAGGCATGGCCGCATTCGGGGATGACGAGCATCTTCGCCCCGATCGCCCGCGCCGTGTTGATCAGCCGGGTGGTGAGCTTGCCCTGGGTCTCCATGTCGCCCGAGAGATAGCCGAAATTGTGGGCCTCGAAGGCGTCGGAACGCAGCGTCCAGTCCCAGCCGAGATGGTTGAAGATCCGCGCCATCGCCGCGAGGACGGCGTGTTTCTCCTCGAGCTCGGTCGGGGTGACGGTGACGAGCACATCGGCCCTGTCCCTGTCGAGCGGGATGTCGACCCCGTATTCCCGCATCGTCTT
>WFPA01000081.1 GCA_015487815.1 Albidovulum sp. | reverse complement strand
CCCTTCATTCGCCCCCTCCGTCGGCACCGGCGCGGGTGAGGGTGACGGGCTGGCCCGGATGCAGGCCGCTGCCCGGCGCGAGGGTGGCTTCGGCGCGATAGACGAAGCGGGTGCGCTGCTCGCGCGAATAGATGATCGGCGGGGTGTATTGCGGCTCGGAGGCGATGCGGGTGAGGGTGGCGGCAAAGCTTCCGGCGCAGCCGTCACAGCGCACGGTGAGCCGCTGGCCGATGGCGAAGCCGGCCCTTTCGGGCTCGCGGATGAAGAAGATCACCTTGCGGCCTTCCCGCGGCAGCAGGGTGAGGGCGGGGCGGCCGGCGGGCAGCACCTCGCCGACGCGGTAGTGGATCTTCTCCACCAGCCCGTCGGCCGGGGCGTGCACCTCGAGATCCTCGAGCGCGGCCCGGGCCCGGCGCACATCGGCCCGGGCGGCCTCGAGCCGGGCGCGGGCGGCGATGATGTCCTCCTTGCGTGCCGGGGAGCGGGCAAGGGCGAGTCGGGCCTCGAGCTCGCTGATGCGGGCCTCGGCGCGACGCACGGCGGTGCGGTCGGCGTCGAGCTGGGCGGGGGGCAGATTGCCCTTCTCGACGAGGCGCAGCGTGCGCTGGAGATTGCTGCGGGCCAGATCGAGCGCGGCGCGCGCCTGTTCGAGTTCGGCCTCGATCACACGGATTTCCTCGGTCCGTCCGCCGGCCTCGAGCCGCTCGAGTTCGGCGCGGGCAGCATCGGCCCTGGCAATGGCCGCCCTCAGCGCGGCGGCTTCGTGGGTGTCGTCGAGCGTGAAGAGGAGATCGCCCTTCTTCACCCGGTCTCCTTCGGCCACGTCGAGAGTGGCGATCTTGCGCGTGGCGGTGGCCGAGACATGGACGAACTCGGCCTCGACATAGCCGTTGTAGCGTCCCGGGAGGCCGGTCGGGCCGTAGGCGAAGAGGCCGGCGAACCAGGACAGCCACGAGAGGACAAGCGCGGGAATCGGTGACATGGCGGCTCCTCGGGCCTGGCGCTTCGGAAAACTCACCTCGATCCTTTCACCCCGTGACTGAGGGTGCAAGGGGCGGGAAATGGTGCCTTGCACGGGGCGGAGCGATGATTAGAGTGACAGCGACCGGCAGGCTGGAGCAGCAGAAGAGCGAGAAATGACGACGACAGATGCGAGCGGGGAGAGTGACGGCGGGCAACAGGCGCATGGGGGGAGGCTCCTGCGCCGTCTGGCCATACCGGGCCTCCTGGTGGTGATGGCGTTTCAGACCCTGGCGACCGCCTTCTTCTTCTACGACGTGATCCAGGACATGCTCACGCCGGGGCTCGGTTTCCATCTCGATCTTTCGGTGGTGATGGAACTCGTCGCCACCCTGGTTCTCGTCATCGCCATCGCCATCGAGGTGGCGGTGCTGCGATATCTCCTTGACGAGCGGGAGCGGATGCAGGACGCGCTTGCCATCGCCCGCGGCAAGCTGGCGGAGATCCTCGAGGCCGATTTCGCCCGCTGGGGGCTGACGGCGGCCGAGCGGGAAGTGGCCTGGCTCGCCATCAAGGGGTTCTCGATCGCCGAGATCGCCGAGATCCGCGGTGCCAAGGTCGGCACCGTCAAGGCTCAGCTCGGCGCGGTCTATCGCAAGGCCGGGGTCTCGCGCCGGGCCGAGCTTCTCGGCTCGCTCGTCGAGGAGCTGCTCGACGGCGGGGTGATGCCGGGTGCGGAGGGTGCTGCGGCCCCGGCCGGAAGGGTTGGCGAGGCCGTCTGAGCCCGGCCCGGCGCCCCGCCTCTGCGGGCCTTGTGCTGGCGTCGGACTGCCGGCATGGCTGTCGAACGGCAAGGGGCGCCGGGCAGATCGACGGGCCTTGCAGCGCTGGCGCCCCGCATGCAGCGGGTGATGCCCTCCCGTCCCCCGTCGTGCTTGTCGGGCGCGGCGTCGCTCCGCGCGGGGGCGGCGCTGTTCGTGCCTTCCGATCGACCGGGCCGCAGCGGTACCGCTTCGCGTGCAAGGGCGGAGTTTCTGTCATGCAGCTCCGGACGGCCCGCCAAGGGCTGCGCCGCGAGGAGGGGATGGAGCGTTCTCACCCTCGCCACCAAGGCCTCGGGGCCGTAGCGACACCTCCGCCCTCAGCCCTGCCAGCGCGGCTTGCGCTTCTCGAGGAAGGCGGCAATCCCTTCCTCGGTGTCGCGCCAGAGCATGTTCTCGACCATTACTTCCGAGGCATGGGCATAGGCTGCCGCCAGCGGCATCTCTAGCTGGTTGTAGAAGGTTTCCTTGCCGATCCGCACCGCCGGGTTGAGCTTGGCGGCGATGGTCTCGGCGAGGCTCTGCGTGGCGGCGCCCAGCTCCTCCTCGGGCACGACCCGGTTGACGAGGCCGATCTCCCGTGCCCGGGGCGCGGTGACGAATTCGCCCGTGGTCAGCATCTCGAAGGCCTGCTTGCGCGGCACGTTGCGCGTGAGCGCCACCATCGGCGTCGAGCAGAACAGCCCGATGTTGACGCCGTTGACGCCGAAGCGCGTGGTCTCGGCCGCGACCGCCAGATCGCAGGAGGCCACGAGCTGGCAGCCGGCGGCGGTGGCGATGCCGTGCACCTGGGCGATCACCGGCTGGGGCAGGCGCGGAATCGTCATCATCACCCGCGAGCATTTGGCGAAGAGATCGCGGAAATAGTCGCGTCCGCCATCGGGGGCCTGGCGGGCGGCGGTCATCTCCCTGAGATCGTGTCCGGCGCAGAAGGCGCGGCCGGAGCCCCTGAGGATCACCACCCGCGCCTCGCGGTCGGTCCGCAGCTCGTCGAAGGCGTCCTGCAGCGCATCGAGGAGCGCATCCGACAGGGCGTTGAGCGCTTCGGGGCGGTTGAGGGTGAGGGTGACGATGCCCCTCTCGTCCATTTCCCTGAGGAGGACGGGGGCAGCGGAGGTGGAAGCGTCGTCGGCCATCGTTACGTCATCCTTGCCTTTGTTGCAGCCGGGATGAAATCTAGCATCCGGAGCGAGGGAGGAAAGCGAAAATGACACCGGTGATGACCGAAGTCGAACTTGCGGCCTTCATGGCCCGAGAATATGGCACCGTGGCCGACCGGTTCGTGATCGAGAAGGTGGTGCCGGGTGCGCTCGATCTGCGACTCAAGGTGGATCCCGAGCAGGACATCCGCCCCGGCGGCACGGTGTCGGGGCCGGTGATGTTCACCCTGGCGGATGTGGCCGCCTATCTCGTGACCCTCGCCCATGTCGGCCCCGAGGCGCTGGCGGTGACGGTCAATGCCACGATCGACTTCATGCGCAAGCCGGCGCCGGTGGACCTGGTGGCGCAGGCTCGCCTCCTGAAGCTCGGCCGCGCCCTGTCGGTGTCGGACATGCTGCTCTATTCGGTCGGTCACGAGAAGCCGGTGGCCCGGGCCTCGCTGACCTACTCGCTGCCGCCGCGGCGGCTGACGGGGGAGGGGGCCGCGCCGGTCTGACCGAGGCGGTCCTGCTCGGGCTGGGCGGATGCGTGGCCGGCCCCGCCCGGCTGTGGCGATGGAGCGTGCCATCGGGCCCGCCTGCCCCTCAGGGCATCAGCTTCCTGACATAGGCGGGCAGGGCGAAGG
>WFPA01000080.1 GCA_015487815.1 Albidovulum sp. | reverse complement strand
TCGTGAGCGGCGCCGGCGGTTTGCGCAGGGCTGTGCTGTGCCCGAATGCCTGCCTGCGCCCGGTTGTGGGCCTGAGTCATGTCGTGCTGCGCCGGATGTCGCCCGAGTCATGTCGTGCTGTGCGTGGATGCCGGCCTGTATGTGAATGCCGCAAAAGCCCGGATGCATGGCTGTCGCCCACCGGGTGGATCGGGACCCGAAGCCGCCCTGCATGTGGGTGCCGGCATCGAGATATCGAAACAGATCCGGCAACCAGACATCGAAACAGATATCGAAAAGCCGGGGCATGAGGTGGCAACCATATCTCGGGGGGCGACAGGGTGGCGATCGCATCTCGGGGCGACCACATTCCAGGGGCGGCCGCATCCCGGAGCTGTGTCCGAATACCGGAAGCGCGGGATGTGCTGTACGTGGTTCAGCCGTCGAAATCGACCTTCTCCACCAGTCTGAGCGCCAGCGGTCGGAGGCGGGCAATCTCCGAGAGCGGGATGTCGTCCGGCGTGAAGCCGCCCCATGCGGCGACCACCGGCGAGAGCGGCACGCCGGGGCGCACGGGGTATTCGTAATTGACCTCGGCATAGATCCGCTGGGCTTCGGGCGAGACGAGGAACTCCATCAGCCTGAGGGCGTTCTCCCGGTTGGGGGCCGCCCGCGTCATCGCCATGCCCGAAAGGTTCACATGGGTGCCGCCCTGCTCGAAGGTGGGGAAGACGATGCGCACGGCCTCGGCCCAGGCGCGCTGTTTCGGGTTCGCCAGCATCTTGCCCATGTAATAGGTGTTGCCGAGGGAGATGTCGCATTCCCCGGCCCAGATCGCCTTCACCTGGGCGCGGTCGTTGCCTTGCGGGCGACGGGCGAGGTTGGCCTTGAGACCGCGCAGCCAGTTCTCCGTGTATTCGGGGCCGTGATGGGCGATCATGGCCGCAAAGAGGGCGAGATTGTAGGGGTGGGTGCCGGAGCGCGTGCAGATGCGGCCCTTCCATCTGGGCGAAGCAAGGTCCTCATAGGTGGTGACTTCGCCCGGCTTCACCCGCTCCTTCGAGGCGTAGATCGCCCGCGCGCGCGCGGTCAGCCCGTACCAGCGCCCTTCCGGGTCGCGGAAATTGGCGGGCACGGCGGCTTCCAGCACGTCGGAGCGGACCGGTCGGGTGACACCGGCATTTACCAGGGCCTGCAGCCGGGCGATATCGGTCGTCAGCACGAGATCAGCCGGTGAACGGTCGCCCTCGGCCTTGAGGCGTTCGAGCAGCCCCTTCTTGAGAAAGGCGACATTGACCCTGATTCCCGTTTCCTTCGTGAAGGCATCGAAGAGCGGGCGGACGAGTTCCGGCTGGCGGTAGGAATAGACATTGACCTCGCCGCTTCCCGCCGCCGCCATCGGTCCTGGCGCCGCGAGAAGCGCACCAAGGCCGAGGACCAGCGCTTGGCGGCGGGTCGGGTTCGTGAAGGGGATGAAGCGCGTCAACCGGTTGGTGCTCATGGGGCCGTCCTCGTCTGTTCTGTGGCGATCCATATTCCCGAGTGTTTGACTCGGAAGACAGGGATAGAAAGTCCGATAAAAACAGTCAAGAAAATTGTGAAGCCGCCGTGCGATGTTGGTGAGCAGGGGGTCAGTCGCGCCACGGGAGGGGGGAGCGGCTCGGAGACGACATGAACGGACAAGATCTCCGCCCTCCATCACGAAGGGTGTGCAATCCCGGTTGCGTATTTGCGGTGCATCCCGGTGCCATCAATCAGGGCAAGGCAACCCCGGGATGGCCATGCCGGCGTGCGCAGGGCGGGCGATGCGCGGTGAATCTGGCGGTGCATCCTGAGGCCTTTCCCGTCTGGGGACGGCGGGGCGCGGCCATCCCTGCCATCAGCCGTTCGGTGCTCGGCATTGGCGCAGCCAGCCCGGCTCGCGAGCGAAACTTTCGGGCGATTGTTCCTGCGAGCCGCGCCGCCGACGGATGCGTTCCCCGCATTGTCGAAGGCGCACGGATAAGACGGCCCTTCCCCCGATGCCCGATCTGCGCTCATCAGGCCCGGCTTCCCGCCGGCCGGCCGCCATCGTGCAACGCCTCGAGGAGGACAGCCATCATGGGCGGCCGGTCACCCTCAGTTGCGTGCGTGGCTCACCGTTGCCGGTCCCCTTCTCCGATCCGCATGCCCGCAAAGACGGAGCGGCAGCACGGCATCCCTCGTCATCCCTCGTCTGGAGCCCCGACATGGGGACACCGCACCCGTCAGCCGGGGGAGCGAACGAAGGGCGGCGGAGCGGCCATCGGGGCAGGCGCCGGCGCTGCGGGGACGGGAGAGGGCATGATCGGGATATCACATGATGCCGTCACGCCGCCTGTCAGGTCGCGGCAGGCTTCCCCTTCGATGGCCATCTCCGCATCTTCCCGCGTTGACCTTGGAACGCCGGCGGGCAATGCTTCGGCCGAGCCAGTGAGTGACTCCACCATGCAGAGCCTGACCCAGTCTCCTACCGATCCCGCATTCGTCCAGGACCCCTACCCCTTCTATGAGCGTGCCCGGGCGCTCGGGGCGCTCTTTTTCTGGGAGGATTACGGTTTTGCGTGCAGCCCCGATCACGCCCTCGTCAACCGGCTGCTGCGCGATCGGCGCCTTGGCCGCGAAGTGCCGCCCGAGAAGGTTGTGCCTCCCCCCGATCATCTGAGACGGTTCTACGCTCTCGAGCGCCATTCCCTGCTCGAGATCGAGCCGCCCGACCATACGCGCCTGCGCAGCCTCGTCATGCGGGCCTTCACCTCGCGGGCGATTGCCGCTCTTGCGCCGGTGATCGACGAGATGGCCCACGCGCTGATCGACGCCTTTCCCCGCGGCGAGCCCTTCGATCTTCTCACGGCCTTCTGCGAACCGATTCCGGTGCGGACCATCTGCAGGTTGCTCGGTGTGCCCGAGGAGATGGCACCCCGGCTCCTGGCCTGGTCCCACGCCATGGTGGCGATGTATCAGGCCGGTCGCACTCGCGCCCGCGAAGAGGCTGCCGAGGCGGCTGCACGCGATTTCGCCGCCTTCGTGCGCGATCTCGTGGCCGAGCGGCGCCGTCGACCGACGGATGATCTCATCGGCCGGCTGGTGATTGCCGAGAGCGCGGGACGGCAGCTGACGACCGACGAACTCGTCACCACCGTGATCCTCCTGCTCAATGCCGGTCACGAGGCCACGGTCCATGCCTTCGGAAACGGTATCAGGGCCCTGATCGAACACGGCTTCTGGTCGGCTTCCACCTTTGCCGGCGAAGGGGCGAGCGAGCGCGCCGTCGAGGAGATCCTGCGCTTCGATCCGCCGCTCCATCTCTTCACCCGCCATGTCTACGAGCCGATCGAGATCGAGGGGCACCGTTTCATGCGCGGCGACGTGATCGGCCTCCTCCTCGCGGCCGCCGGACGCGACCCGGCCGTGTGGGAGGCGCCGGCCCGGTTCGACCCGGCCCGCACCGTCACGCCGCATCTTGCTTTCGGTGCCGGCATCCATTTCTGCATCGGCGCGCCTCTTGCGCGGCTCGAGCTTGCCCGCGCCCTGCCGATCCTTCAGCGCTGCTGCCCCCGTCTGGTGCTAGCCGAAAGGCCGCGCTATGCCATGCGCTATCATTTCCGCGGCCTTGAGCGACTGATGGTGTGCTGCGGCTGACCCGTTCCTTCGACCTTTCCAGGATCAATGCCATGACAGACGACAAGGCCTCTCGCACCCGCCCGCTGCCCAGGGAGGAGAGCGACGCGCTCTGTCTCACTCCCGGGGGCGGCATCGCGCGGCTCAGGGAGATCATGCGTCGGCTGCGCGACCCGGAGAGCGGCTGTCCGTGGGATATCGCGCAGGATTTCGCCTCGATCGCGCCCTATACCATCGAGGAGGCCTATGAGGTGGCCGACGCCGTCGCCCGCGGCGACATGGACGATCTCGAGGGTGAACTGGGCGACCTCCTCCTTCAGGTGGTCTATCACGGGCAGATGGGCGCCGAGGCCGGCCATTTCGATTTCGACAGTATCGCCGAGCGGATCTCCGACAAGATGGTGGCACGTCACCCCCATGTCTTCGGTGGCGAAAGCCGCGACAAGACCGCCGAGGAGCAGACGCGCGACTGGGAGCGGCTCAAGGCCGCCGAGCGGGCCGGAAAGGGGGCGGACGGCATTCTCGACGATGTGGCCCTGGCGCTGCCGGCGCTCACGCGGGCGCTCAAGTTGCAGAAACGGGCGGCCCGCGTCGGTTTCGACTGGGGCGACCCCGCTGCCGTTACCGACAAGATCCGCGAGGAGATCGACGAACTGGCCGCTGCCCGTGCCGATGCCGCGAAACGGGAGGAGGAGTTCGGCGATCTGCTTTTCGCCCTCGTCAATCTCGCCCGCCATCTCGACATCGATCCCGAGGGGGCTCTGAGGCGTGCGAACGACAAGTTCACCCGTCGCTTCCGCCATGTCGAGGCCGGGCTCGCGGCCGCCGGGGTGAGGGCCGAGGAAGCCACCCTCGCCGAGATGGAAGCGCTGTGGCAGGCGGCCAAGGAGGCCGAACGCGCCCCCGCCGGCGAAGAGGCGGAGAACGGGGGGGAACCTGCCGCACGCGGCTGAAGGACGAAAGCCGACGGGATGTGGCGGCTCCGCTGAAGGCGTTGGCCTGCCTTGCCGGTCGAAGAGTGGCCTTTCCCATGTCGTGTGCGAGGCCATGTGCGAGAGCGGTTTTCATGTCGGATCTTCCGGCGGCGGGCGGGGCTGCGGCCGGGCCGGCTCAAGGTGGGGCGGGTGACCGATCCCCTGCCGCTGACGGCCGCCTTTCTTGTCGGGTGGTGTGGCGGCTTATCTGTTGTCACGCAGCAGTGCCGCATCATGATGCGCGCTCCGGCGGCGGGGCGGCTCCGCCTTCGCGAAGGCGCGGGGAATAGATGTGGTGGCAGCCGCGACCGGCGCGTTTCGAGGCATAGGTGGCGACATCGGCGTCCTCGAGCAGCCTGTCCACATCGAGATGGGTGTAATGTTGCGAGAAGGTCGTGCCGATCGACGCCGAGATGCGGCATTCATGTCCTTCGAACGGGATCGGCTCCTCGAGCCGGGCAATGATCCGGCGGGCGATGGCGTCGATGTCTCCGGGATCGGTCACGGAGCGGAAGATCAGCACGAATTCGTCACCGCCGATGCGGGCCACCAGATCCTCGCGGCGGGTCTCGCTTTGCAGGATGTCCGCCACCTGCCTGAGCACATGGTCGCCGGCGGCATGCCCGAGCGTGTCGTTGACCCGCTTGAAATGATCGAGGTCGATCTGCATCAGCGCAAAGGGTTCAGGCTTGCGGGCCGCGATCAGGGTTTCCAGAAGATCGAGCATGGCACGCCGGTTCCACAGCCCTGTCAGCGGATCGGTCAGCGCCTGTTTCCGGGCGCGGGCACGGGCCTCCTCGAGCCGCCGGTTGAGATCCCGTGACTGCTTGAGCACCGCGGCCTGAGCCTCGAGGAGGTAGAGGATCTCGCTCGTCAGATCGGCCGGGGAGAAGTCGGCCGCAGTCAGTGCGAACGCACCAAGGTGTTCGAGCAGGCTGACCCCGGCGGCAAGCTGCATGAAGACCTGCCCGCCGATCGGCAGCGCCAGCCCGCGAAAGCCGATGGCCGGATCCGCCCTGAGGCGCAGGAGAACGCGCAGCCCGGCAGGGGGAATGGCCTCGAGGGTGGACAGGTTGCGCGGCTGTCGGAAATCGAACAGGGCGAAAAGGTCCTGCCCTGCAAGATCCTGCCGGACGATCTTGCCCAGCGTCGGCCCGGCATGGGTGATGGTTCCGTCGGTCAGGGCCCAGAGGCTGATCGGAGCGAGCCGGTCGAAGGCCGCCATGGGCACCTGCAGGACCGGTTCCTTGGCTGTTCCGCGATCATCGGCGCCGCTCTCCGCGGTTGCATGCATCTTTGCGATGCTCCTTCGTGCGTTCATCCCGTTTCCGCCTCCGATCCTTCACGCAACACCCCGAGGGAGAAGGCGCGCCCCGAAGCGAAGGTTCCGTCGAGAAGGGTGACGGCGATCTTCCCTTCGCGCCCATCCCGCGCCTCCTTGTCGGCCTCGACGAGGACGAGCGCACCGTAATCGTCGGCCAGGGCCCGCAGGATCCCCACGATCGCCGGAACGAAACCGGGACGGCACCATCGGCAGCGGACGGCATACCGGCCGGCCCCGGCTTCTTCGAGAACGAGCTGCGGCAGGTCGAGATCGGGCAGGGCGAGACGGGCGCGATCTCCCAGCTCTTCGACCGAATGGAGAAAGTCCTCGTAACTTTCTCCGCCGAAACGCAGGAGCCTGCGCACCGGCCTGCAGAGCGGATGGGCGACGAGGAAGGTGCCGAAATCCTCGAGAAAACCCTCCCGCCTTTCGCCGAGTTCGGTTTCGGCTGCGGCCAGCATCGCGTCGGTCAGGCGGTCGTCATAGCTCAGCATCGGCTCGAAACCGTCCCGCGGCAGATGACCCCGGGCGACGATCCGGCTCCAGACATCTTCTCCATGGACGGCCTGAAAGAACTTCTGGAGCCCGTAATTGATCAACCCATGCATCACCGTCCCCTGCCTGCTGCCAAGCGAGTGTTCGAGCACGGCGCAGAGGGCGCCTGCTCCTCATCCGCCTCCATCTAACCCGTCAAAGGTTAATGTGGGGTATATGCGGGCGGTGCGCGAGGACGAATTGCCGACAATTTCAGTCAAAAACGAAGCGTCGGCCCCGAATGCCCGGACGGCTCCTGACGGGAATGGGTCGTGCCGGTTTTCGAAGGGGAAGGTGGCAGCCCGTAGGGGAATCGAACCCCTGTTTCCAGGTTGAAAACCTGGCGTCCTAACCACTAGACGAACGGGCCTTGTCGTCGGTGTGAGCAGGCTTTTAGTCGCAGCGGGGGGCGGGTTCAAGAGGTTTTTTTTGAGTCCGGATCGCGAATTTCCGCTGCCTGATCGGGCTCCCCGGCACGGGCCTGCCGGTGCCCCTGGGAAGGCTCAATCATGGGCGGGCGCGGCATCCTCGAGGCGCAGGCGCACCTTGCGGCGGCCGCCCCAGCTGTCGATCTCGAGCCGGCCGAGAAGGTGGAACCGCTCGTCTCGCCGGGTTGTCAGCGTCTGGCCGAGGGCGCTGTCGAAGGCGCCGAAGGCAACGATGTCGATGCCGTGCCCGCCCTCTCCGGCCCTGAGGCGCAGATGGTTTTCCCCCATCGGGCGGACATCGAGAATCGCGGCGGCCGGCAGGGCGAATCGCGGGGCCGGCGCCGCGGCGCCGAAGGGGCCCGCGCGGGTGATCTCCTCGACAAGTGCGGTGCTGGCCGCGCCCGGCAGGACAAGCCCGCTCACCCTGATCTCTCCGGGGCCGAGCGCGGCGGCTCCCTGGCTGGAGAGAAGGGTGCCGAGCCGCTCCATCGCAGCTTCGAGCCGGCTGCTCTCGACGGTCAGACCCGCCGCCATCCTGTGCCCGCCGCCCTTGAGGATCAGCTTCTCATGGGCCAGGCGGGCGATGGCGGCGCCGATGTCGATGCCGGCGACCGACCGGGCCGAGCCGGTGGCTGTGGTGCCGTCATCGACGAGAATCACGCTCGGGCGGTTGAAACGCTCCTTGATGCGGGCGGCGACGATGCCGAGCACGCCCGGATGCCACCCCTTCCCGGCCGCCCAGACCAGCGGGCCGTCGGTGGCCCCCTTCGCCTCGATTGCGCTCTCGGCCTCGGCGCGGATCCGGGCCTCGATCTCGCGTCGTTCGGCATTGAGGGCCTCGAGCTTCGCGGCGATGGCCTCGGCCTCGGCCCTGTTGCGGGTGGCGAGAAGCCGGGTGCCGAGATCTGCCTTGCCGATCCGCCCGCCGGCATTGATCCGCGGGCCGAGGACGAAACCGAGATGCCAGGCGTCGGGCGGCTCGTTCAGACCGGCGGCATCGGCCAGCGCGGCGAGGCCGGGCCGCTCCCGCCGGGCCATCACCTTCAGCCCCTGGCGCACGAAGGCGCGGTTGACCCCGACGAGCGGCACCACGTCGGCCACTGTGGCAAGGGCGACGAGATCGAGAAGCGACATGAGATCGGGCGCGCCGGTATGGCCCGCCTCGGCCAGAAGCCGCCGCACGCGCACGAGAAAGAGGAAGACCACCCCCGCGGCGGCGAGATGGCCGAGGGCGCCGGTCTCGTCCTGCCGGTTGGGGTTGACCACCGCAAGGGCCGGCGGCAGCATCTCGCCCCCCTGGTGATGGTCGATCACGATCACGTCGGCTGCCTGGGCGGCCGCGATGGCGTCGTGGGCGAGGGTGCCGCAATCGAGAGTGAGGATCAGATCGTGGCGGGCGGCAAGATCGGTCATGGCGGCGGGGTTGGGACCATAGCCCTCGTCGATCCTGTCGGGCACGTAGAGCGTGGGGGTGATGCCGAAGGGCCGCAGGAAGTCGATCACCTGTGCGGCCGAGGCGGCACCATCCACGTCGTAATCGGTGAAAAGGGCGATGCGTTCCCTGCGGGTGATGGCCCGGGCAAGGCGTGATGCGGCCCTGTCCATGTCGCGGAGAGAGGTCGGGTCGGGAAGGAGGTCGCGCAGTTTCGGGTCGAGAAAGGCGCGGGCCTCGTGGGGTGGAACGCCGCGCTCGGCGAGCACCATCGCCACCGGTCGCGGCAGATCGGCTGCCTGGGCGATGGCCTCGGCGGCGCGCTCGGTCTCGGGCGCGGGGCCGACCCAGCGCCGGCCGGTGAGGGAGCGCTCGACGCCGAGAAAGGCGGGCTTGTCGGTCATGCGTCCGTCCTTGTGTCTGCCTGCCCCGTCTTCCATGCATGGAGGCGCTGCGGGTGCAAGCCCCGTCGCGCGGGCGAGGGATGGTCAGTCGCTGCGGCGGATGGAGATGGATGTGGCAAGACGTTGCAGTCGGCGCAGCGGCATGGCGGGCGGGGCGGTGCGGTCAAGACAGGCGAGGGTGACCCAGCTGCCGAGATCGGGATCGGCGACGATCGCGGGCGCAAGCGCCGCGCCCGCGGAAAGATAGGCTGCGAGGAGCGAGAGGCCGGGTGTGATGCCGCGTCCGTCGTTCCGCCCGTCCGGTGCAACCGGCAGCGTATCCCACCGCCGCGCATCGCGGCCCGGTGCGGGGCGGGGGCTGGCAAGGAGCGGCAGCGGGCGCGGCAGGGCCGGCGGCGGTGGCAGCGGCGGGAGGGGGCGAGGCAGGGAGACGCAGCCCCAGATCCGGGCTGCTCCGGCCTCCTCGGCCAGTTTCAGGATTGCCGCGAGGAGAAGGCGCATGACGGTCTGCCGCGCCCAGAGATCGCTGCCCTCGGTGATGATGCGTCCGATTTCGAGCAGCGGGCCGCGAGAGGCAGGGTCTTCCAGGGCGAAGAAGCGCGCGGCATAGCTCATTGTGGCGAGATCCTCGGGGCGATGCAGGCAGAGGCGGGCATAGCCGCGGATCGCCCCGTCCCCGTCTTCCAGAAAGAGATGGCGCCAGTGGGGATCGTGCAGGTCGCGGTCGGCCTCCGGGTCGGCGCGACCGCGGAAATGGCGACTTCGGAAGGCCAGGGCGGCGGCGAGCCGGGGGGCAGGGGACGTTCCGTCAAGGAGATGGATCGTGTATGACATGGGGGGCGGCTCTCGCATGGACTGCCGGAAGAGGGTGTTCCTGACGAACCGCCGCGGTCCGGGGCGTTCCCTGCGGCGGGGGGCAGACCGGTGGCCGCGGGCGGCGTCCGGCAGGACAAGGGTAAAGGGAACGGGGCGATGACGAAACCGTCTTCGGGACCGGGAAGACGCGCTGCCGACGCCTTGCGGGCGCGGCTGTCCGATCTTGCCTGGCACGTGACCCAGGAAGAGGGCACCGAGCCGGCTTTCAGTCATGACGATTTTCCGCCCGGCCCGGGCACCTTTCACTGCGTGTGTTGCGGCGCGCCGCTTTTCGCGAGGGCCGACAAGTTCGATTCGGGTACGGGCTGGCCCTCCTTCACCCGGCCGATCGACGAGAACGCCGTCGGCACCCGTACCGACCGGCGGCTCTTCCTCATGCCGCGAACGGAAGTGCATTGCGCCAGTTGCGGCGCCCATCTCGGCCATGTCTTCCCCGACGGCCCGCCGCCCACCGGCCTGCGCTACTGCATCAACGGTGTCGCTCTCGACTTCCGCCCCGAAGAGGGTGGGGGAGGCTGAGGACACGCGGTGCCGGAAAGGTCGCGGGCAACAACCACATGCATCTGGCCGCTTGATGGCGGGCTGAAGCCTCCGTTTTCAGCGTCGCAGCGTCGTGAGAGAATTCCGGCAGGGATTCGCCGAGAGCGCGTCGGGCTTTCCACACCCCATTCTTTCTGATTTTTCTCGATTCTTCCCGGTTCTTTCCGGGCGAGCCGACCCCGGGCAGCAGTTTGAGAGCTTCGGCCTTCCCGGAAAGGCCCTTCCTTCCCATTCGGCAGGAGGCAGTCCTTTCGTCTCTCGATCCGACATCCCGGCAGGCGGGCGGATCGACCGGGAACGGCGCCGTTTTGCGGAGGCCCCCTCACTCAAGCCCGATCCGCTCGATCTCGTAGGGGGTGGTCTGGTAGATCTGGTTGATCCAGTTGCCGTAGAGAAGATGGGCGTGGGAGCGCCAGCGGTTGAGTGGCGGGCGCGCGGGGTCGTCGTCGGGGAAGTAGTTGACCGGCAGGGCGATCGGCTTGCCGACGGCCAGATCGCGCTCGTATTCCTCCTTGAGGGTGGTGCTGTCGTATTCGAAGTGATTGAAGGTGTAGAGCGCCCGGTGGGCCTTGTCCTCGACGAGGCAGGGGCCGGTCTCCTCCGAATGGATCAGCGTTTCGAGGGCAGGGATGCGGTCGATGTCGCGCTGGCGCACTTCGGTCCAGCGGCTGACGGGCACGACGATGTCGTCCGAAAAGCCCCTCAGATAGGGTGATGCCGGCGCCAGCACCCGGTGACGGAAGCAGCCGAAGGCCTTTTCTTCGAGAAGGTGCTTCGGCAGACCGTGGAAATGCCAGGCCATGGCCATGCCGCCCCAGCAGACGCCGAAGGTCGAATGCACATGGCTCTGGCTCCAGGCGAAGACCTCGGTCAGCTCGTCCCAGTAGGTCACCTCCTCGAAGGGCAGATGCTCGATCGGTGCCCCGGTGATGATGAGCCCGTCGAACTTCTCGCCGCTTTCCTTCACTTCGCGGAAGGTGCGGTAGAAGGCGGCGAGATGATCGGCCGGGGTGTTCTTCGAACGATGTTCGGTCATCCGCATCAGATGGAACTCGATCTGCAGCGGTGTCGCCCCGATGAGCCGCGCGAACTGGGTCTCGGTCTGGATCTTCTTCGGCATCAGGTTGAGAAGGATGATCCGCAAGGGCCGGATGTCCTGACGGATGGCCACCTCCTCGTCCATCACCATCACCCCCTCGCGTTCGAGGACGTGGTAGGCGGGCAGCGATGTCGGCAGCTTGATCGGCATGAAGGTCCGTTCCCGGAAATG
>WFPA01000079.1 GCA_015487815.1 Albidovulum sp. | reverse complement strand
GAGCAGGCCTCGGCCGGGCTCGACGCACTCACCGACGGGGAACGGCACCGCTTCGAGACGCTCAACACCGCCTATCGCGAGAAGTTCGGTTTCCCCTTCATCATCGCCGTCAAGGACCACGACAAGCGCGGCATTCTTGCCGCCTTTGAGCGCCGCCTCGCAAGCGATCGGGAGACGGAGTTCGCCGAGGCCTGCCGCCAGGTGGAGCGGATAGCCGAGCTGCGTTTGCGGGAGATGCTGCCATGAGAATGCCACCCGCCCCCGGCGGTCTGCCGCCCCAGGGTCCGATGCAGGGCCGCCACGCCGTCTTCACCGAGGCCTATGCCGTGCTGCCGCGCGAGACGATGAGCGACATCACCGCCTCGCTCTTCCCCGGCTGGGAGGGCGCGCGCGGCTGGGTGCTGGCCCGCCCGCTCACGGGCTTTGCTGAAACCTTCAGCGAGATCCTGATGGAACTCGCCCCCGGCGGCGGCTGCGAGCAGCCCGAGGAAGACGAAACCGCCCAGTCGGCCCTTTACGTGCTCGGAGGCGACGGCCGACTGATGCTCGAGGACGAATCCCATGCCATCGGCCCCGGGCATTTCGCCTGGATCGCACCCGGCACGCGCTGGCGGATCCGCACCGCGGACGGGGCGTGCCCGCTGCGTTTTCTCTGGATCCGCAAGCGCTGGCGCCCCGCCCCCGGGCTCAATCCGCCCGCGAGCTTCGTTCTCCATGAAAGCGCCGTTGACCCCGCTGCCATGCCCGGCTCCGGGGGGCGCTGGGCGACACGCCGCTTCATCGCTCCCGAGGACCTCGCCCATGACATGCACGTCAATATCGTCGAATTCGCACCGGGCGCGGCGATCCCCTTCCCCGAAACCCATGTGATGGAGCATGGGCTCTTCATTCTCGAGGGGCAGGGGCTCTACCTCCTCAACCGCGACTGGATCGAGGTGAAGGCCGGGGATTTCCTCTGGCTCAGGGCCTTCTGCCCCCAGGCCTGCATCGCCATGGCCCCCGGCCCCTTCCGCTATCTTCTCTACAAGGACGTCAACCGCCTGCCGCGACTCGACGGGGAGCTTGGCCGATGACCCGCGTTCTCGCGCCCGAACCGTTGACAAGGGAGGCCTTCGCGCCCTTCGGCGACGTGATCGAGGTGCATGGCGCCCCCACCGCTCTCATCAATGACGGCCGCTGCGAACGCTTCAGCGACCTCGCGCGGCTCGATTTCGCCGAGGGAAGCCGGGCGGGGATCAGCCTGTTCCGCTCCCGGACCGTGACCCTGCCATGGCGCTTCGATCTTCTGGAGCGTCATCCTCTCGGCAGTCAGGCCTTCATCCCGATGCAGGAGACGCCCTTTCTCGTCATCGTCGCACCCGATGAGGGCGGCCGCCCTGGCACTCCCCGCGCCTTTCTCACCAATGGCCGGCAGGGGGTGAACTATCTGCGCGGCACATGGCACGGCGTGCTCACCCCGCTTGCCGCGCCCGGCCGGGACGAGGCGCTTTTCGCCGTCATCGACCGTATCGGCCGCGGCCGCAATCTCGAGGAATGGCGCGCCCCTGTCCCCTGGGAGGTGGTGGCTGCGGACGGATGATATCTGGCGCCGAACCGGAAAGGACGACCGGGAGCGGCGTGGCCGCCCCCGGTCTTTCGGCCCGGTCTTTGGGATGCCCGGTGTTGGTCCTCAATCCCAAGTGCGGTAACTGAAGCGGATATTGCCACCCGGCCCCGGTCGTCCGCCGATGAAACGGATGACGCTCATGTTGCCGGCATTGGTGCGCACGCAGAAAACCTTCGCGCTCGGCCGGTCGGGATTGAAGGAAAGCCCTTCGCCTGCGCTGAACCGTTGTCGCTCGCAAGCCGCACGATCCGGCATCCCCCTGCCACGCCACGCCGCAATCTGGGCGCCATTGATGGCGTGAATGCCGCCCGGAGTGCGGTTGCGGATGTCGGCGCCGGGGCCGCCCATGCGGCCGGTGTCAAGATCGGCGGCACGCCCAAACGGAATCGTGACCCTCCCCGAAGCCACCACGCGCGGCCCCGGTGGGGGTGGTGGCGGCGGCGGCGGCCTGCGACCATCGGTGCAGCGGAAATGGGCCCGTCCGGCGGCGGTGCAGCGCCAGGGCGGCAGCACGATCCGCGTCAACTGCCCGGCCGGCCCGTAATCGCAGACGAGGCGCGAGCGGCCGCCACCGATCGGTTCCACCCGTGCCCATCTCAAGGCCCCTGGCCGGGAAACGCGCGACCAGGGGTAGGGCACGGGTTCGCGGATGCCGGTCGCGATGGTCATGCTCGGGCATCGGAAGGTGCGGGTTCCGGCCTCAGCACCGTTTGTCATCCAGGGCAGCCCGAGAACGAGGGCGCCCAGCACCGCCATGATCGAGCGGGATGTCTTCCTTGAAAGTTTCATCGTCATGCCCTCCCCTCAACGCCGCCAGACGACAAAGCCGAGGCGCAGATAACCGTCACCAGGCCGCGGACCGTCGCGATAATCGAGCACATGAACCTCGCCGATCCGCCCGTCGGTGGTACGCACGCAGAGATAGCGTCCGACGATGGAGCGATCGAGCCGCACCACGTCGCGCGGATCGAGAAAGGCGGCCCGGGAACAACCGCTGCGCCCCCGCGAGCGCGGCCACGGCCGCGCGATCCGGGCCCGGGGTGTGCTCTTGAGGTAACGCGAGACCACGGGCAGGCGTCCGAAATGGCCGAAGGCGAGATCAACCCGCCGATAATCCACCCGCGCGCCCGCTGGCGTGCGCCGGGCCCTGTCGAGGTCGAAATAATCGCCGTCGAAGAGCCCGATCACTCCACGGCGCAGAATGGGAGCGGGGCCGGGGGTGGAACTCACGCAGTTGAAGCCGCGCGGGGCGGCGGTGCAGCGCATGTCCCGCGGCGCATAGCGACGCACGCTGCCCACCGCACCATAGACGCATTCGAGCAGCTGACGACCACCGCTCGTGAATACCCGCGTATCCGTCAGCCGCGAGCGGGCAGGCTCCAGGTTCCAGCCGGTTCCGCCGCCGCGGATGAGCCCCCTCGTCGCCACACTCAGCGGACAGTTGATATAGGCGGTGGCCGCCTCGGTCCGGCTTGCCGTCACCATCCCGCCGACAACGACAATCAGGGCCGCAGCCAGGAGCCGGACGGGAAATTGTATCGACATCTCTCCCTCCCTTGTTGCAATCGACTGGCCGGCTGCTGGGGCGAGAAGGTGCAACCGGCACGCCCATCCTTCCTCAAATAGGCTTGCGACAGGCAATAGCAGGGAAATGTTATCACATATCGGCTGGCTTTTCTCGGCCTCCGGCAACCCGCTAGGAAAGAATCCTCACCTCACGCCCCTTCGGCCGAGCCTGCGATTCTCTCGAGGGCCGGAATGTCGAGATGGGCCGCGAGATGATCGGCGAGATCGTCGAGAATGCCATCGATCCGCGCCTCATGGGCGCCGGCAAAGCGCCGCGCGCCGAGACGGTCGAGAAAGGCGCGGCGGAATTCGTCGGCTGCGAACAGCCCGTGCACATAGGTCCCCCGCACCTTTCCGTCCGCGCTCATGGCGCCTTCCGCCCGCCCCGCGATCTCGAGCCAGGGCCGGGCGAGACCGCCCCCCGTCGTCCGGCCGACATGAATCTCGTAACCCGTGACGGGGAAGCCCCCCTCGAGGGTGCGGCCCTCGATGCGCCGCGTGATCTTCTCTCCGGTCATCTCGGTAACGATATCGATGAGGCCAAGCCCCTCCGTCACTCCCGGCGGCCCCTCGACGCCTCCCGGATCCCGGATCTCGCGACCGAGCATCTGATAACCGCCGCAGATGCCGAGCACCTCGCCACCGCGCCGCAGATGGGCCATGAGGTCGATGTCCCAGCCCTCGCGACGGAAATGCTCGAGATCGGCCCGGGTCGATTTCGAGCCCGGGATCAGCACCAGCGCGGCATCGCCCGGCAGGGGGCGGCCCGGAGGAACGATCTCGAGGGTAACATCGGGCTCGGCCCGGAGGGGGTCGAGATCGTCGAAATTGGCCATGCGACGAAGCTGCGGTACCGCAATCTTCACCTGGCCGCCGGCAGCCGAGGCCGCATCCATCGCGTCCTCCCCCGGCAGCAGCGTCGCCGCCTCGAACCAGGGCACGAGGCCGAGGGCAGACCAGCCGGTGCGCTCCTCGATCGCCGTCATTCCGTCGGCGAAAAGGCTCGGATCGCCGCGGAAGCGGTTGACGATGAAACCGGCGATCCGGCCCCTGTCCTCCGGCGACAGCACCGCATGGGTGCCGACGATCTGGGCGATGACCCCGCCCCGGTCGATGTCGCCGACCAGCACCACCGGCAGCCCTGCCGCCTCGGCGAATCCCATGTTGGCAATGTCTCCCGCACGCAGGTTGATCTCGGCCGGAGAGCCCGCCCCCTCGACGATGACGAGATCGGCCGTGGCCGCAAGCCGCGCGAAGCTCTCGCGGGCAGCGGCCAGAAGCTGCGGCTTGAGTGCAAGATAGTCGCGGGCCGAGGCCGTGCGCCAGCGCCGCCCCTGCACCACGATCTGCGCCCCCCTCTCGCTCTCGGGCTTGAGCAGAACCGGGTTCATGTCGCTGACGGGTTCGCGCAGCGCCGCCCGCGCCTGAAGCGCCTGCGCCCGGCCGATCTCGCCACCGTCGAGGGTGACGGCGGCATTGTTCGACATGTTCTGCGGCTTGAAGGGGGCGACGACGAGGCCGCGACGGGCGAAAAGGCGGCAGAGGCCGGCGACGATGAGGGACTTGCCGACATTGGAGCCGGTGCCCTGGATCATGATCGCCCGTGCCATGCCGCCCCTCTTCCGGCTTCCCGTCCCGGCTCTCTTGCCTGCCCCGGCCACGAGGTCAAGCGAAGCCGCGGCACGTTCTCCCGCCCGTGCAGGCCTCCGTTCCACCGGCCGGGGCCCTGCCGAAGCGGCCGGGACCGGGGACATGCCATCCGCCACCAGAGCCGATCGTCCGAGACAGGGAGGCAAAGGCAGACAACACAGCCCCTCGGAAAGGCGCCGCCCCTTCTTTCTTCCCACCCGGCGGCCGCCACCCGCGCCGTCGTTCAGCCCCCTGCCTGCGCGCGCTCCTGCCCGGCCTCGCGTATCATGCGCCAGACGCGCCCGGGCGTGAACGGCATCTGCGGGTTCTCGACCCCGAAGGCGGCCAGCGCATCGGCAACGGCATTGGTCACCGCCGCCAGCGAGCCGGCGACGCCCGCCTCGCCACAGCCCTTGGTGCCGAGCGGATTGTTGAGCGAGGGAACCGGCACGAAGAAGGTGTCGATGAAGGGCAGATCGTCGGCCCGCGGCAGGGCGTAGTCCATGAACGAGCCGGTCAGGGGCTGACCGTCGGCATCGAACACCATCCGCTCCATCAGCACCTGGCCGATCCCCTGGGCCACGCCGCCATGCACCTGCCCCTCCACAAGGAGCGGGTTGACGATGTTGCCGAAATCGTCGGCCGCGGCATAGCGCACGATCTCGATCTTTCCCGTCTCGGGGTCGAGCTCGATCTCGACCACATGCACGCCGTTCGGGAAGGATCGGCCCGCAAGCTTGTGCCGCGCCGCCACATCGACGAGATCTTCCCGCCCCCGCCGCCGGGCTTCCGCGACCACCTCCAGGAGCGGGACGAAACGGTTGCCTGCAGCAAGACGGAAGCCGCCATCCTCGAAGCGAAGCGCCTCCTCGGCACTCTCGAGCAGCTCGGCCGCGATGGGCCGCAAGCCCTCGAGCAGCCGGTCCGTGGCGGTGACGATGGCCGCGCCTTCGGCCGTGAGCGAACGCGAGCCGCCGGTACCGCCGCCACGGGGGATGATGTCGCTGTCGCCCATCACCACGCGGATGCGGTCGATGTCGATCCCGAGTCGCTCCGAGACGATCTGCGCGAAGGCCGTCTCATGCCCCTGGCCGGTGGACTGGGTGCCGACATGAAGCTCGACCGTGCCGTCCTCGCCGAAGCGGATACGCGCCCCTTCGCTCGGATCGCCCAGCACCGCCTCGATATAGGCGGCAACTCCGAGTCCCCGCACCTTGCCGCGGGCGGCGCTTGCGGCCTTGCGGGCGGCATAACCCTCGACGAAGGCTTCGGCCGCCGCCGTCTCGAGCAGCCGGGCGAAATCACCCACATCATAAACCTCGCCGCCCGGGGTCTTCCACGGCAGGGCCTCGCGCGGGATGACGTTGCGCCGGCGGATCTCGAACGGGTCGAGCCCCAGCCGCCGGGCCGCCTCGTCCATCAACCGCTCGATGTCGAGATTGGCTTCGGGCCGGCCGGCACCACGGTAGGCATCAACCGGCGGGGTGTTGGTGAAGACGCCCCGCATCCGCCACAGCGCCTTCTCGACCCGATAGACCCCGGTCATCACCCGCGTGGCGAGGAAGGTCTGGATGTTCTGGCCGAAATGGGAGTTGTAGGCGCCGAGATCGCATATGCCATCCACGCGGTAGGCGAGAAGCCGCCCCTCGGCGTCGAACGCCCCTTCCACGGTCGCCACGATGCCGCGCCCCCCCGTATCGGACAGGAAGGCCTCCGAGCGGCTCGCCTGCCAGCGCACCGGCGCGCCGAGCTTCCGGGCGGCGTAGGCGACGAGGTAATATTCGGGGAAGGTGAAGATCTTCATGCCGAAGCCGCCGCCGACATCGGGAGTGACGACATGGACGCGCTCCGCCTCCCAGCCGAAGAAATCGGCGATGTCCTCGCGGATGCGCCACACACCTTGCGAACCGAGGGTGATTTCGAGCCGCTCTCCGCCCGCGATCGGTCGGGCCCAGGCGCCCCGGGTCTCGAGCGGCACCGGCGAAACCCGATGATCCTCCACCTCGAGACGGATGCGATGGGCCGCCTCCGCGAAAGCCGCCTCCACCGCTTCGGCATCACCGAGCGCCCAGTCGAAGGCGAGATTGTCCGGCGCCTCCTCGTGCAGGGGCTCCCCCCCCGGTGCGAGGGTGACATGGGCGGGCAGCTCGTCGATCTCGAGAAGCACCGCCTCGGCACCGTCGGCCGCGGCCTCGGGGGTGTCGGCCACGACGGCAGCAACGATCTCGCCGACATGACGCACCCGCTCCTCGGCCATCACCGGCCGGCGCGGCCGGGCCGAGGGGGTACCGTCGCGGTTATCGACGGTGAAGATCGCGGGAATGGCATTGTTCATGCCGTCGGCGGCCAGATCGGCGGCGGTGAACACGCCGCGCACTCCCGGCATGGCGCGGGCCGCCTCGATGTCGATCTCGCCGATGCGGCCATGCGCCACCGGGCTGCGGACGAAAGCGACATGGAGCGCTTCTCTCGGCGCCAGATCGTCGGCATATCGGCCGCGACCGGTCAGGAAACGGCTGTCTTCCCGGCGTCGCACGGGCTGGCTGGTTCCGAACTTCATCTCCGGTCTCCCTTCCGCCACCCGGAATCGGGGGTGCCTTCGGAAGAAACCTAGTCACTCGGCACGGAAGGTCCAGAGCGGCCGTGGCGGCAGACGATCAGGCAGGAGGCATCAGGGTGACGAGGGCATGATCGCCATAACCGTTGAAACGGGTGACGGTCGGAAGCGAATAGGCGCCCATGTTCTCGAAGAGGAGCCAGTCTCCCTCGGCCAGGTCTTCCGGCACCGGCACCGGGTCGGGCCACTCATCGACCGAATCGCAGGTCGGCCCGAAAAGGCGCGCCGACCGGCCCGGAGCACGCCGGGGGCGGCCGCTTGCATCCACGGCCCGTGCCGGTGCAAGGGAGCCGACGAGGGGCAGTTCGGCAAAGAGACCGTAGATCCCGTCGGCGAGGAACACCGCCCCGTCGGAGCGCAGCGCCCGCACCCGGACAGCAGCGGTGAAGGCTTCGGCGACAAGAGCGCGCCCCGGCTCGCACAGGAGCGCGGGCGGTGTGTCCGGAAAATGCACAGCCAGCCCCTCGCGCAGGGCGGCGAAGATCGGCGCGAGCGGCGGCCTCTCTTCTCCCCGCGGTGCCGGGAAGCCGCCGCCGACATTGATCCGCGCCAGCCGCACCCCCGCCTTCCGGGCAATGTCGGCGGCCGCTGCGAGATGACGGGCATGGGCTTGCGGGTCGGTGCACTGGGTGCCGGGATGAAAGGTGAGTGACGGGGTGAAACCGGCGGCGGCCACGCGCGCAAGAAGCGCGACGGCGGCCTCGGGGGATGCGCCGAACTTGCTGGCGAAGTCATAGGCAGCCGCAGACGGAGCGGACAGCTTGAAGCGCACGGCAATCTCGGCACCCGCGGGCAGTCTGGCCACGAGCTTCTCGAGTTCTGCGCCGTCATCCACCGCGAAGGACCGCACACCCCGGCGGATGGCATGATCCGTCTCCCGGGCAGCACGCACCGGGTTGTTGTAATGGAGAACAGCAGCCGGCAGACGGGCGCGAAGAAGGTCGATCTCGGCCGGCGAGGCCACATCGAAGGCGGTGATGCCGGCCGCGGCAAGATTGTCGATCACTGCCGGCAGCGGATTGGCCTTGACGGCATAGCTGACGAGGCCGGGAAAGCCGGCAAGGAAGCGCCGTGCCGTTGTCTGCAGCCGCGACGGGTCGAAAAAGAGCACGACATCGTTCTCGGGGTGATGCGCCAGCCAGCGCTCGGGTGCGTTCACCGTTGCATGCCGCATTTCCATCGCCTTCCTCCTGCCGCACTTCGTCTTCGGAAACGGGCGGCCCCTTGCCCGATCGGCACCACCATGTCCAGCACCGCAACGGGCCCACCCCGCAGGCCCGTGCCGATTGTCCCTCGGGGCGCTGTCGATCCCAATGGTCAGGACGACGATTTGCCGATATTCTTTCGGCAGAGAGGCGAAAATGGAGACAGATCGCCATGACGAAGGCACTCGATGCCACCGACCGCGCCCTGATCGCTGCACTGAGGCGCAACGCCCGCACACCGACGGCGGAGCTTGCGCGGCGGCTCGGCCTTCCGCGCACCACCTTGCAGGCGCGCATCGAACGGCTCGAGCGATCGGGCGTCATCAGGGGTTACACGCTGAAGCTCGGTCCGGCGGCGCGACAGGGGATCCGGGCGACGGTACTCCTGCAGGTCGAACCGCGAGCATCGGCCGGGCTGGTGCGCCGGCTCGAAACGATGCCCGAGATCGAACGGGCTCTGACCTGTTCGGGGCGCTTCGATCTCGTCCTCGAGGTGCTGGCACCCTCCCCGGCCGCTCTCGATGCCCTGCTCGACCGGATCGGCGCGCTGCCCGGGGTGCGTTCCTCCGAAAGCCTCGTCCATCTGGCCGAGCGGATCGACCGGCGCGGCTGAGCCGCCCCCTTTCCCTCTCCTGCAACGGGGGCTAAAGAGCGTGCGAGATGCCGCAATGCCCGGGGCCGCCGGCTCCGCGCCCGGCCGGGAGAGAAATGGATGACGATGGAAAAGACCTTCGACGCCGCCCTCGAGGAGCCCGAGATCTACCGCCGCTGGGAAGAGGCCGGGGCCTTCCGGGCCGGGGCCAACGCCCGCCCGGGGGCCGAGAGCTTCTGCATCATGATCCCGCCGCCCAACGTCACCGGCTCGCTGCACATGGGCCATGCCTTCAACAACACGCTCCAGGACATCCTAGTGCGCTGGAAGCGCATGCAGGGCTTCGACGTGCTCTGGCAGCCGGGACAGGACCATGCCGGCATCGCCACCCAGATGGTGGTCGAGCGCGAGCTGGCCAGGGAAGGGCTCGACCGCCGCCAGCTCGGCCGCGAGAAGTTCCTCGAGAAGGTCTGGGAGTGGAAGGAGAAGTCGGGCGGCACCATCATCGCCCAGCTCAAGCGGCTCGGCGCCTCCTGCGACTGGTCGCGCAACCGCTTCACCATGGACGAGGGCTTCCAGAAGGCGGTGATCGAGGCCTTCGTCCGGCTCTACGAGGAAGGCCTGATCTACCGCGGCAAGCGGCTCGTGAACTGGGATCCCAAGTTCGAGACGGCCATCTCGGACCTCGAGGTCGAGAACATCGAGGTTGACGGCCACATGTGGCACTTCAAGTATCCGCTCGCCGGCGGCGAGACCTACACCTATGTCGAGAAGGACGCCGACGGCAACGTCATCCTCGAGGAGGAGCGCGATTACATCTCGATCGCCACCACCCGACCCGAGACCATGCTCGGCGACGGGGCGGTGGCGGTCCACCCGGAGGACGAGCGCTATGCGCCGATCGTCGGCAAGCTGGTGGAGATCCCGGTCGGGCCGAAGGCGCACCGCCGGCTGATCCCGATCATCGCCGACGAATACCCCGACCCCGAATTCGGCTCCGGCGCCGTCAAGATCACCGGGGCCCACGACTTCAACGACTACGAGGTCGCCCGCCGTCACGGCATCCCGCTCTACCGGCTGATGGACACCCGCGCCCGCATGCGCACCGACGGTCTGTCCTACGAGGAGAGCGCCACTCTCGCCGGCCGCATCGCCCGCGGGGAGATCAGCCCCGATGAGGTGGACATCGACCGGATCAACCTCGTGCCCGAGGAGCTGCGCGGCCTCGACCGCTACGAGGCGCGCAAGCGCATCATCGAGGCGATCAACGCCGAGGGCCTCGCCGTCACGGTGCGCGATGCCGAGGGCAAGGAGGTGCCGCTGGTCGAGAACAAGAAGATCATGCAGCCCTTCGGCGACCGCTCGAAGGTGGTGATCGAGCCGATGCTGACCGACCAGTGGTTCGTCGACACCGCAAAGATCGTCGGCCCGGCCATCGAGGCGGTGAAGCGCGGCATGGCCCGGGGCGAGGACGAGCGCGACGGGCGCGGCAAGCCCGTCGGCACGAAGATCCTGCCCGAGCGCGACGCGAAGGTCTATTTCCACTGGCTCGAGAACATCGAGCCCTGGTGCATCTCGCGCCAGCTCTGGTGGGGCCATCGGATTCCGGTGTGGTATGACGACGAGGGCAATGCGTTCTGTGCGCCATCCTTTGAAAAAGCAGCCGAAAAGGCCAAAAAACACTATCGGGAGAAACACGGGCTGGAAGTCGAAGTTCTGGAAAACCCCCTCGAAGATGAAGGTGCGCCCGGTAAGCGGGCGGCGAGCCAGCCTTACACGTTCAAAGCAGCTTGGATAAGTGAAAAACCCGAAGAACAGGAAGAAGCAGAGCCTGTAGTTGTTCGCCTGTCTCGCGACCCTGACGTGCTCGACACCTGGTTCTCCTCGGGCATCTGGCCGATCGGCACCTTGGGCTGGCCCGAAGACACGCCCGAGCTCGCCCGATACTTCCCGACCGACGTGCTGGTGACCGGCTTCGACATCATCTTCTTCTGGGTCGCCCGGATGATGATGATGCAATACGCCCTCGCGGGCGAGCGACCCTTCCACACCGTCTATGTCCACGCGCTGGTGCGGGACGAGAAGGGGCGGAAGATGTCGAAGTCGATCGGCAACGTGATCGACCCCCTCGAGCTGATCGACGAGTTCGGCGCCGATGCGGTGCGCTTCACCCTCGCGGCCATGGCGGCGATGGGGCGCGATCTGAAGCTCTCGAAGGACCGGGTGAAGGGCTACCGCAACTTCGTGACCAAGATCTGGAACGCGGTGCGCTTCGCCGAGATGAACGGCGTCTACGAGAGCTACGACACCCGCCGCCCCGGCGAGGTGCCTGCGGCCACCGCCACCGTCAACCGCTGGATCATCGGCGAGACGGCCCGCGCCCGCGAGGCGGTGGATGCGGCGCTCGGCCAGTATCGGTTCAACGACGCCGCCGCCACACTCTACGGCTTCGCCTGGGGCACGGTGTTCGACTGGTATGTCGAGTTCTCCAAGCCGCTCCTGCAGGGCGAGGATGCGGCGCTCGCCGAGGAGACCCGCAAGGTGATGGGCTGGGTGCTCGATCAGGTGCTCACTCTGCTGCACCCCTTCATCCCCTTCGTCACCGAGGCGCTCTGGGGGCGGCTCGGGCCGCGCGACAAGATGCTGGTGCATGCCGACTGGCCGACCTGGACCACCGAAGCATTGCTCGATGCCGAGGCCGATTGCGAAATTAACTGGGTGATCGCGCTCGTCGAGGGCATCCGGTCGGCACGCGCCCAGCTCCGGGTGCCGGCGGGAGCGAAGGTCGATCTGCTGACCGTCGAACTCGACGGGAAGGGCCGCGAGGCGCTCGATCGCAATGCCGCGCTCATCAGCCGTCTTGCGCGCATCGGCGAGATCGGCACTGCCGAGCGCGTGCCCGAAGGGGCGGTGACGGTCGCGGTCGAAGGCGGACTCTTCGCCCTGCCGCTGGGCGAGGTGATCGACATCGCCGCCGAACGCGCCCGGCTCGAGAAGACGCTGGCGAAGCTCGAGAAGGAGGTTGCCGGCCTCGAGAAGAGGCTCGCCAATCCGCGCTTTGTCGAGAATGCCGCGCCGCAGGTGGTCGAGGAAACCCGCGAACAGGCCGCTCAGAGACGCGAGGAACGCGACAAGCTGCGCGAGGCGCTCTCGCGTCTCGGGCCGATCGGCTGAGGTCCGCCATGCGCCCCGGCCCGCGTTTCACCCCGCTTGTCGCCTCGCTGCCGGCATCGGTGCCCTTCGTCGGCCCTGAAGCGCAGGAACGCGCCCGCGGCCGGCCTTTCCGCGCCCGCATCGGCGCCAACGAAAACGTCTTCGGCCCCTCCCCCGCCG
This sequence comes from Albidovulum sp., assembly GCA_015487815.1. Taxonomy (GTDB): domain Bacteria; phylum Pseudomonadota; class Alphaproteobacteria; order Rhodobacterales; family Rhodobacteraceae; genus WFPA01. Next base: position 6,960 of record WFPA01000079.1, on the reverse strand, counting down.
CCATCCGCGCCATGGAACGGGCCGCGCGCGATGTATGGATGTATGGCGACCCCGAGAACCACGATCTGCGTCATGCCCTCGCCGCCCGGCATGGGGTGAGACCGGAGAACATCGTCGTCGGCGAGGGGATCGACGGGCTTCTCGGCTATCTCGTGCGATTGCTGGTGGCGGAAGGGGACGTGGTCGTCACCTCCCGCGGCGCCTATCCGACCTTCAACTATCACGTCACCGGCTTCGGCGGCCGGCTCGAGATGGTGCCTTATCGCGATGACCGCGAGGATATCGAGGCGCTGGCCGAGGCGGCGCGGCGGCACCGGCCGAAGCTGGTCTATCTCGCCAATCCCGACAACCCGATGGGCACCTGGCACGGCGCCGGGGCCGTGGCCCGGCTCGTCGAGGCGCTGCCCGAGGGCACGCTGCTCGTTCTCGACGAGGCCTATGCCGAATTCGCTCCCGAAACCCGTTTCGGACCGCTGACGCCGACGCTCGACATCGAGGATCCGCGCCTCATCCGCATGCGCACCTTTTCCAAGGCCTACGGCATGGCCGGGGCGCGGATCGGCTACGCGCTCGGGGCGCGGCCGCTCATCGCCGCCTTCGACAAGGTCCGCAACCATTTCGGCGTGGGCCGCATCGCCCAGGCCGGCGCCCTGGCCGCGCTCGAAGACCGTGCCTGGCTCGAGGAGGTGGTGCAGAAGGTGGACGAGGGCCGCGCGCGGCTTGCCGCCATTGCCCGCGACAACGGGCTTGCGGCCCTGCCCTCGGCGACCAATTTCGTCGCCATCGACTGCGGGGCGGACGGCGCCTTCGCCCGTGCCGTTCTCGAGGAGCTGGTGGCGCGCGACATCTTCGTGCGCATGCCGTTCGCCCCGCCGCAGGATCGCTGCATCCGCGTGAGCGTCGGCCGCCCGGAGGACCTGGACGCCTTCGCCGCCGCCCTGCCCGAAGCCCTCGCCGCCGCCCGCGCACGAGCCGGATGAGCACCGCCCCACCTGCGCCGGAGGCCACCCGGGCATGCGGACATGCACGATCGGCCGCCTGCCTCCTTCGGGCGCATCCTGCGGGCTTCCAGATCGTCAACACCTGCCCTCGCCCTCCGTCCCCGCAGGCAGGACTGGCCTCTCGGCAGGCCGCTGCACATGGGGGACCGAGCGCGGCATCGCCCTTGTCATGAGAGGCAGGACAGGCTAGGCGCTGCGGACATGGAACGCCCGCCTCGAGGTGGGGGCAAGGAGCGCGCGCGTGTTCTCGACCATCTATCGCAAGACCAAGGAAATCGAACGCCGGCTCAGGCGCAGCTTCGGGCAGGACATCTCCACCCCGGCCGGCCGACGCGCCGCCTGGTGGTATTTCATGCTGATCGACCATGCCGTGCTGCGGATCCTGTGGAAGAATTTTCACCGGCTCGACGACGAAGTCTGGCGCTCGAACCACCCTTCGCCGAAGATGCTGCGCCGACTGCGTGACAAGGCGGGGCTGCGCACGGTGGTCAATCTGCGCGGTGCAGCGGGCCATGCAGCCTATCTCTTCGAAAGGGAGGCCTGCGACGCGCTCGGCATCGAGATGATCGATCTGCACATGAGCGCCCATCACCCGCCGCCCCGGGCCTCGCTCGTCACCCTCATAGACATTCTCCGCACGGCCCCGAAACCGATGCTGCTCCATTGCAAGTCGGGGGCCGACCGCACCGGCCTTGCCGCCGCGCTCTATCTCCACATCCTCAAGGGCGTGCCGCTCGAGAAGGCCCGCCGCCAGCTTCACTGGCGCTTCCTTCATTTCCGCCACGGCACCGCCGGAGTGCAGGACTTCTTCTTCGACCATTACCTCGCCACGGCGGACGGCATGCCGCTCGAAGACTGGATCCGCATCCGCTACGACGAAACCGAGCTTGCCCGCGCCTTCGCAGAGAAACGCGGGCAGGACCCGGCCCCGGCCGTCGAACGCGCCCGTGACGTGAAGGCCATGCTCGAAGGGCTGCTCGAGGATGAAGCTCCCGAGCCCGTCGGGCAGGACATTCGCCGGAAACCGCAAGAATCCATCGGAAACGATCGTGTGTCGTGAGCACCCCGGCCGTGCATAAACCCGTCTCCGCCGCCCCGTCTCCGCTCCCGGCGGGAGAGAGGCGGCTCTTCCTGTGGCTCTGGCGGCGCTATCTGCGACGGGAGCTTGGCTGGCTTCTTCTCGCCCTCCTCCTGATGTCGCTCGAAGGAGCGATGTTCGGCGCCTTCTCCTGGATGGTGAAGCCGCTCTTCGACCAGGTGTTCGGCACCCGCGATGTGGGAGCGATGTGGTGGGTCGCCGGCACGGTGCTGGCCATCTTCACCATCCGCGGCCTCGCCGGCTTCACCCATCGGGTGATCATGGCCTGGGTCGGCGAGAGGATGGTGGCGCGGATGCAGTCGGACCTCGTGCGCCATCTCCTGGGGCTCGATACCGCCTTCTTCCATCTCAACGCCCCCGGCGCGCTTATCGAACGCGTGCGGGGCGACACCCAGGCGGTCATGACCGTCTGGCAGACCATCATCTCCGCCGCCGGGCGCGACGCCGTCGCCCTCGTCTCTCTTCTCGCCGTTGCCGTCTCGATCGACTGGCGCTGGACGCTCGTTGCCCTCGTTGGCGCACCGCTTCTCGCCCTTCCGCTCGCCTGGGTGCAGAATCTCGTGCACCGTGCCAGCACCGGGGCGCGGCAGGCTGCGGCCGATCTGGCGACGCGGCTCGACGAGATGTTCCATGGCATCGCCACCATCAAGCTCAACCGCATGGAGCGGCAGGAGGAAACCCGCTTCGACGAGGCCCGCGACCGTTTCGTGAGGGGCACCATCGTCACCGCGGCCGGTCAGGCCGCCATTCCCGCGTTGATGGACATCATCGCCGGCATCGGCTTCTTCGCGGTGCTGATCTGGGGCGGACGCGAGATCATCAGCGGCGAGAAGACTGTCGGCGAGTTCATGAGCTTCTTCACCGCCATGGCGCTCGTCTTCGAACCCCTGCGCCGGCTCGGAAATGTCGCCGGCGCCTGGCAGCAGGCCGCCGCCTCCCTCGCCCGCATCCGTGCCGTGTTCGACGAGAAGCCGCGCGTGAAGCCACCGGCCCGCCCTCGCCCCGCCACCGACATCACAAGCCCGCGCGACATCTCCCTCGAGAATGTGCACCTTTCCTACGGTGGGCAGGCGGCACTCAGGGGCGTGAGCTTCACCGCCCATGAGGGGGAACGCGTCGCTCTCGTCGGTCCTTCGGGGGCCGGCAAGACCTCGGTCTTCAACCTGCTGACCCGGCTCGTCGATCCGGACAGCGGCCGCATCACCCTCGGCGGCGTGCCGATCCGCGATCTCGACCTCGACGATCTGCGCCGCCAGTTCGCCGTCGTCTCCCAGGACGCGATGCTGTTCGACGACACCATCCGCGCCAACATCCGCTTCGGCCGCCCCGAGGCCGACGAAGCCGCCGTCGAGGAAGCGGCGCGGGCGGCATTCGTGCTCGATTTTGCCGCCCGTCTTCCCGAAGGGCTCGACACCCGCGTCGGCCCCCGCGGCGCCAATCTCTCGGGAGGGCAGCGCCAACGGGTGGCCATCGCCCGGGCGATCCTGCGTGACGCGCCGATCCTCCTTCTCGACGAGCCCACCTCGGCCCTCGACGCCGAATCGGAAGCCCGGGTGCAGGCGGCGCTCGACGCCCTCGCGAAGGGCCGCACCACCCTCGTCATCGCCCACCGTCTCGCTACCGTCCGCACCGCCAACCGCATCGTGGTGATGGACCGCGGCCAGGTGGTCGAGGAGGGGCGGCATGACGAATTGCTGGCCGAAGGGGGGCTTTACGCCTCGCTCAGCCGGTTGCAATTTGCCGATGGCTGACCAGATTGAGCCCGTCCCCCGCGCAACATCGCCCGGGCGGAAGGAGCGATGAGGAGAAGCCCATGGCCGACGCGTTGCCGACCCCCTCCGCCGAACGCACTGTCCTCTCCCTGAGCGGCTCCGACCGCGAGAAATTCCTTCAGGGGCTGGTGACGAACGACATCCGCAAGCTGGCCGAAGGGCCGATCCACGCCGCCCTCCTCACTCCGCAGGGCAAGTATCTCGCCGATTTCTTTCTCGTGCCAGACGGGGAGCGGATCCTGATGGATGTGGCGCGTTCCCTGGCCGATGATCTGCTGAAGCGCCTCATGCTCTACAGGCTGCGCGCCGATGTCGCGATCGAACCGACCGACCTTGTCGTCGCCCGCGGCCTCGGCCCCGCCCCTGAAGGCGCCTTCGCCGACCCGCGCGCCAAGGCCCTCGGTTGGCGCATGATCGGCCCGACCGACACCCTGCCCCCTCCCGAGACGGTGAACTGGGACGCGCTTCGCGTCGAACACATGATCCCCGAAAGCGGCATCGAGCTTCAGCCCAACGAAAGCTACATCCTCGAATGGGGCTTCGAGCGCATGGGCAGCGTCGATTTCCGCAAGGGCTGCTATGTCGGGCAGGAAGTGACGGCCCGGATGAAGCACAAGACCGAGCTCAGGAAGGGCATGGCCCGCGTGGAGATCGACGGGACGGCCATGCCCGGCACCGAGATCACGGCCGAGGGGCGGCCCGTGGGCCGGCTCTTCACCGTCAGCGGCAACCGGGCGCTGGCCCATCTGCGCTATGATCGCGCCGGCGGCGAGATGCGAGCGGGGGAGGCCGTCATCCGCTGGGACGGCACGCGCGGCATCTGAGCGGCACCAGCCCGAGGAGAGCCGCGCGGCCCGGAAGACGCGGAAGATGGTGGGGCATGATGCACTGTGCCGGAATCATGCAAACGCCCTGCCATGTCTCGCCGTCCCGCCCGGCGAACACGCCGGGCAGCGCCCGACCCGCTCCCAGGGCGGGCGTTTCCGGGCGCTACTCTCGGACCAGGCACTGCCCTCGGTGCAAGTGCGCGGCGCGTTTGGCGGTTCCACCTGAAGTCATCTTGCCCTAACTGCACCCTGCCTGCCGGACACGTCCACACCTCCGGGCTGGAAGCGGGGGCGTGTGCCGCCGGTGGCATGACCGAGCTGCTTCATCCCTCGGCGAAGCATGAAAGCCGCTTCCATGGACCGCCCGTCATGGGATTGGACGCCCAGGCGGGACGGCCACAGCGGCCGGCCCCGCATGGGGCCTCAAGCGCGGTGCCTAATTCCCGGCGCGGATGATGGTGGCGAAGCGTTCGAAGATGCGGTCGTTGGCGGCGATGATGTCACCGTCGCGCAGAAGATCGCCCTCGGGCAGGATCGGCTCGACGAAACCGCCCGCCTCGCGCACGAGGAGAATGCCGGCGGCAATGTCCCAGGGCTTGAGGCCGCGTTCCCAGAAACCGTCGAAGCGACCTGCCGCCACCCAGGCCAGATCGAGCGCCGCCGATCCGAAGCGACGCATGCCGGCACTCTGGGGCATCAGCCGCGCCAGATCCTGCAGCGTCTCGGGCAGGCCGCGGCGGTCACCGAAGGGAATGCCGGTGGCGAAAAGACACTCCACCAGACGGTTGCGCGCCGACACGCGCATCCGCCGCTCGTTCATCCAGCAGCCGGCGCCCTTCTCGGCCCAGAAAAGCTCGTCCTTGGCCGGATCGTAGATCACCGCCGCCACGATCTCGCGCTTGTGTTCGAGGGCGATGGATACCGCCCAGTGCGGCAGGCCGTGGAGGAAGTTGCTGGTGCCGTCGAGAGGATCGACGATCCAGCGGCGCGTCGGGTCCTTGCCTTCGACGGTCGCACCCTCCTCGCCGAGAAGGCCGTAATTGGGGCGGCCCTCGAGGAGGGTTTCGCGGATCAGCTCCTCGGCGCGGATGTCGGCCTTCGAAACGAAATCGCCCGCGCCCTTCATCGAGACCTGCAGGTTCTCCACCTCGCGGAAATCGTGGAGGAGCGAGCGGCCGGCGCGGCGCGCGGCCTTCACCATCAGGTTGATATTGGCGCTGCCATGGGTCATGGGGGATCCTTGTCGATGAATATGGGCCTGGTCTCTGGCGGCCGGAAGCCGCTGTTGCGGGACGCTGAACCGGGCCTCGTCAAGCGCCGCTTCTAACGCTTGCGCCCGCCCCCCTCAAGCGCCATTTCGCCCAGCTCCGCAGGCGGGTGGCGCAGGGGTTCCGTGCGGGCGAGGCGCAGGAAATGGGCCATGTAGGGCTTGCCGGCATCGGCGCTGCGGATGGCGGCATGCATCCGCCGGGTGACGCCCTCGGGGCCGAGGGGCAGGGAGACGAGGTCGGGCCGCCATCTGAGCTCCCGCAACACCCAGTCGGGCAGCACGCTCACCCCCCGGCCCGAAGCCACGAGAAGGAGAATGATCGCCGTCATCTCCACCTGACGGATCGCTGCCGGCTCGACGCCGGCCGGATCGAGAAAGCTCTTGAACACGTCGAGCCGTTCGCGCGCCACCGGATAGGTGATGAGGGTCTCGCCGGCAAGATCGGCGGGGCGGACGAAGGGGCGCGTCGCCAGCTCGTGTTCGCGGGCAACCACGAGACGCGGTTCGTAATCGAAGAGCGGCGAGAAGGTGATATCCTCGAGCGACTCCGGGTCGGCCGAGATCACGAGATCGATCTCCTCGCGCTTGAGCGCCTCGAGGGCATTGAAGCCGAGATCGGGCCGCATGTCGATATCGACCGCAGGCCAGGCCCGGCGGAAGAGGTCGAGCACGGGCAGCAGCCAGTCGAAACAGGCATGACACTCGATGGCGATGTGGAGCCGGCCCGAGGAGCCGAGATGCATCCGCTCGACCTCGCCGGCGAAGGCCTCGATCTCGGGCAGCACCCGGTTCGCCAGCTGCAACAACCGCTCCCCGACCGGCGAGAGCCTGAGCGGCCGTGTGCGGCGGACGAAGAGCGGCATGCCGATCTGCGCCTCGATCGCCTTGACCTGGTGCGACAGGGCCGACTGGGTCAGCCCCAGCACCTCGGCGGCGCGGCTCAGCCCGCCGGCTTCGTGGATCGCCCGGATCGCCTTCAGATGTCGCAGTT
>WFPA01000078.1 GCA_015487815.1 Albidovulum sp. | reverse complement strand
GATCTGGAGATAGGCCCGCGCCCGCCCCTCGAAACGGAAGCCGCAACTCTCGAGCAGGCCGCGCGAGGGAATGTTCTCCTCGAGACAGGCCGCTTCGATGCGCGAGAGATCGAGCCGGCGGAAGGCGTGATGCACCAGCGCCTCGATCGCCTCGCGCATGTAGCCCTGCCGGGCGAAGCGCTCGCCCACCCAGTAGCCGAGCGCAGCCGACTGGGCCGGCCCGCGACGGATGTTGTCGAGGGTGATGGCGCCGAGAAGCATCCGGTCCTCGCGGCGAAAGAGCAGAAGCGGCAGGGCCACCCCTTCCCGCGCCGCCTGCCGCGCCCAGCGGCATTTGCGGCGGAAACTCCGCCGGGTGAGATGGGTGCGGCTCCAGCGCGGCTCCCACGGGACGAGGAAATCGCGCGATTCGCGCCTGAGCCGCGCCCAGTCGGCAAAATCGCGTAGCTCGGGAAGCCGCAATGTCAGCCGCTCGGTCTCGATCCGGGGTGCCATGGCGAAACGGTGCAGCATGGTCTCAGCCAGCCCCGGCCCCGCTACCACCGGCGAGCCGGGCGGCGATCTCCTCCCGCGGCAGCGCCCCGGCAACCGGCCCATAGGCGACCTGCACCAGCGCGCCCCGTTTGGCGATGCCGGCCAGGAAGTCGCGGGCCCGGTCGCGGCTGACGGCAGCGATTTGCGCGAGAGTCTCTTCAGGCGGCACCACCCGTCCGTGCATGAAGAGGGTGCGGGCGTTGCGCTCCGCCCGCGAGGACGCCGCCTCGAGCCCCATAAGCATGCCGGCCCGCAGCTGGGCCCGAGCCCTGTCGATCTCCTCGGCAGTGAAATCGGCCGCCGCACGGGCGATCTCGTCGGCCACCAGCCCGGCAAGCTCCCCGAGCTCCTCGCCGCCCGTGCCGGCATAGACGGTGAGAAGGCCGCTGTCGGCATGATGGCTCGACTGGGCATGGATGGCGTAGCACAGGCCGCGCTTCTCGCGGATCTCCTGAAAGAGGCGCGAGGACATGCCGCCTCCAAGCGCGGTGGCGACGAGCTGGGCGGTGATGTATTCCGGGTCGCGATAACCCGGCACCGGCAGGGCGAGAAGGTAATGGGCCTGCTCGAGCGCCTTCTCCTCGAGGCGCTCCCCGCCGGCGAAACGGGCGGGCTCGGCCCTGGGCGCAGCAGCCCGCTCCATGTCGCCGAAGGCGGCTTCTGCAAGACGCACCAGCGCATCGTGATCGACCGCACCGGCGGCCGAGAGCACCATCGAACAGGGCCGGTAGTGGCGGGCGACAAAGGCGCGGAAGTCCCCGGGGCCGAAGCGGCGCACATTCTCCGGCGGGCCGAGGATCGGCCGGCCCACGGGCTGGTCGGGGAAAGCGGTCTCCTGCAACCAGTCGAAGATGATGTCGTCGGGCGTGTCGCGCGTCTGGCCGATCTCCTGCAGGATCACCCCGCGCTCGATCTCGATCTCGTGCGGATCGAATACCGAATGACGCAGGATGTCGGCGATGATGTCGAAGGCAAGCGGCACATCCTCCCCCAGCATCCGGGCGTAATAGGCCGTGATCTCGCGTGACGTATAGGCGTTGATCCACCCGCCCACGCGCTCGATCTCCTCGGCGATGTCGAGGGCGGAGCGCCGCTCGGTGCCCTTGAAGGCCATGTGCTCGAGGAAATGGGCAATGCCGTTCTCCTCGACCGTCTCATGGCGCGCGCCGACCCCGACCCAGACACCGATCGAGGCCGAGGCGATGCCCTCCATCCGCTCGGTGACGATGCGAAAGCCGTTGGCAAGCTCGGTGAGTTCGACCTGCCCGCCAATCTGCGGCGAAGCCATGGTAACCAGAGGGGCCTCGTCCATGGTCAGCCTCTCCTGTTGCGGCGGATGAAATCGCGCACCGCCGCAAGGTCGTTGTCGATGACATGCATCCGCTCCGGCCGCTCGAAGAGATCGGCCATGCGCGGCGGCAGGGCCGGGCGCAGGCCGATCGCCTGCTCGACCGCATCGGGAAACTTGGCGGGGTGGGCGGTGGCAAGGGCGACGGTGGGCACGCCCTCGGGCGCAGGCAGATCGGCCGCGACCTTGAGACCGACCGCGGTATGGGGACAGACGATCTCGCCGGTTTCAGCATGGATGCGGGCGATGGTGGCGCGGGTTTCCTCCTCGCTGGCCGCCCCGGAGATGTAGATTTCCCTCAACCGGGCGAGCGCCGGCGCGGGAATGGTGAAGCCGCCCTCCTCGGTGAGCGCCGCCATCAGCTCCCTGACCGCCGCCGCATCGCGATCGAGCGCCTCGAACAACGCCCGCTCGAAATTGGACGAGACCTGGATGTCCATCGACGGGCTGATCGAGGGGCGCACCTCGCCACGGCGATACTCCCCCGTGGTCAACGCCCGGTGCAGGATGTCGTTCTGGTTGGTGGCGATGACGAGCCTTTCCACCGGCAGCCCCATGGCCCGGGCGACGGAACCGGCATAGATGTCGCCGAAATTGCCCGTCGGCACCACGAAGCGCACCGGCCGGTGCGGCCCGCCGAGGGCAACGGCGGCGGTGAAGTAATAGACGGTCTGGGCCAGCACCCGGGCCCAGTTGATCGAGTTGACACCGGCAAGGCCGACCTCGTCGCGGAAGGCGTGGTCATTGAAGAGCCCCTTCACCAGCGCCTGGGCATCGTCGAAGTCGCCGCGGATGGCGATGGCGTGAACATTGTCCTCGGCCGGAGTGGTCATCTGCCGCCGCTGCACCTCGGAGACGCGCCCCTCGGGGAAGAGGATGAAGACATCGACCGAAGGCAGGCCGCGGAAGGCCTCGATCGCCGCCGAGCCGGTATCGCCCGAGGTGGCACCGACGATCGTCACCCGCTCGCCGCGCCGTGTGAGCACGGCATCGAACAGCCGGCCGATGAGCTGCATCGCCACATCCTTGAAGGCCAGCGTCGGCCCGTGATGCAGCTCCATCAGGAAGGTGGCGGGGTCAAGCTCGACCAGCGGCACCCGGGCCTTGTGGCCGAAGGAGGCGTAGGCGGCATCGATCAGCCGCTCGAGGGCGCTCCCGGTGAAGCTCTCGCCGACGAAGGGGCGGATGACCCTGAAAGCCACCTCCTCGTAGGGAAGACCGGCCAGGGCGGCGATCTCGCCCGCCGTCAGTTGCGGAACCTTTTCGGGCACATAGAGACCGCCGTCACGGGCAAGCCCGGCGAGCATCGTTTCCTCGAAATCGAGCCGCGGCGCCTCTCCGCGTGTGGAGATGTAATGCATGAGCTGGTCCCGTCCGTCATCCATCCATGTTGATCGGCCTGCCCCGCCCCCGGCGCGGCGGCTCAACCCTTGCGCTGCCTGATACGCCAAAGCCACAGCCCTGTCATCCCCGCCCAGCCGAGTGCGAGCAGGAACCAGGTGATGGCATAGTTGAGATGATTGTTCGGGATGCCGCGGGTCGAGACCGGGACCGGGATGATTTGCGGATCGGCCGGCGTTTCCTTGCGGGCGACGACCAGCACGGGTTCGGTCTTGAGATGCGCCGCCATACGCGGCACGTCGCGGGCGAACCAGATGCCGGCGTCAAGATCGGGCTCGGGCGTGAAGCTGTCGCTCTCGCGTGGCCAGTCGAGATTGCCGACGATCTCGGCCTCCCCGGCCCGGCGCGGCGCATCGCGCAGGCGCTGGGGTACCATGCCGCGATCGACGAGGATGCGGCGTCCGTCGGCGGTCTCGAAGGGCCGGATGATGCGGAAACCCGGCCCACCCCGTTCCCCCGGAAGCGAACCGAGCACCCGGATCTCGCCCGGAAGATAGCGTCCTTTGACCCGCACCGGCAGGTAACGGTCCCTTTCCGGGTCGGGCGTCTTCGGCAGCGGAACAGGCTCGGCGGCGATCTTCCTCTCGATGCGGGCAAGCAGGTCTTCCTTCCACGCCAGACGGTGCAGTTGCCAGTTGCCGAGCGAAAGAAGGATGGCGATGCCGACAATTCCGAAGATGAGGGGGAAGAGATAGCGCTTCATCGCAGTGATCCCTGTCGCGATCATCGGCCCCTGCCGTGGTGCCGAGGGCGGCGGCACTCACCCGACCCGCCGGCAGGGGCGCAACCGGGGCGGGCAGCCCCGGCGAAAGAAGAAGGGGCGCATGCCGCGGCACGCGCCCCCTCGCGTGAAGATGCCGTGGGTTCAGCTGCCCCAGACATAGATGACGGCAAAGAGGAACAGCCACACCACGTCAACGAAGTGCCAATACCAGGCCGCCGCCTCGAAGCCCACATGATGTTCGGGCGTGAAATGCCCCTTGATCGCGCGGATCAGGCAGACGGTCAGGAAGATCGTGCCGATGATGACGTGCAGACCGTGGAAGCCCGTCGCCATGAAGAAGGAGGCGCCATAGATGTTGCCCGAGAAGGGGAAGGGCGCCTCGGAATACTCCAGAGCCTGCAGCACGGTGAAGCTCAGGCCGAGCACGATCGCGAGCGCCAGCCCGGTGATGAGCGCCTTGCGGTCGCCATTGTGGGCGAAGCGGTGATGCGCCCAGGTGACGGCAGCACCCGAGAGAAGCAGGATGATGGTGTTCACCAGCGGAAGATGCCACGGATCGAAGGTCTCGATCCCCTCGGGCGGCCAGACCCCGTCGATCGGGTAGAGCGCATGCTTGATGAAGTTCCAGAACCAAGCGACGAAGAACATCACCTCGGAGAGGATGAAGAGCAGGAAGCCGTAGCGCAGCGAGATCTCCACCACCGGGGTGTATTCGCCCGCCTGGGCTTCCTCGATCATGGTCGACCACCAGTTGAACATGGTGAAGACGACCATGGCAAAGCCGATCAGCGCCACCCACGGCCCCTGATCGTGAAACCACAGCACGGCTCCAAGCAGCATGGTGAACGCGCTGACCGCACCGATGAACGGCCAGATGCTCGGGCTCAGGATGTGATAGTCATGGTTTTTTGCATGCGCCATTTTCTTGTCCCTTTTGTCCCTGTGTGTCCCGTCTCAGGAGAAGGTTGACCTCAGTTTACGGTTTTTTCCGCCCGAGGCGACTCCGCGGCGGCCTGCTGCGGCAATTCTTCCTCGTGCATGGTATAGGAGAGCGTGATGGCCTTGATGTATTTCGAATCCGGATCCTTCACGATCTCCGGATCGACATAGAAGGTCACCGGCATCTGGACGCGCTCTCCCGGCTGCAGCACCTGATCGGTGAAGCAGAAGCACTCGATCTTGATGAAGTACTCCCCGGCCGTGAACGGCGTCACGTTGTAACTGGCCACGCCCGCGATCGGCCGGTCGGTCGGGTTGTAGGCCTCGTAGAAGGCCAGCCCCGTCTCGCCGATCCTGAGCTCGATCTCGTTCTGCATCGGCCGGAATTCCCAGGGCATGTTCTTGTCCTTCGAGGCATCGAAACGCACCTTGATGGTGCGGTCGAGCACCTCGACGTCATCCGCATTGCCATTCCGGGCGACACCGGTGGTCCCGCCATAGCCCGTGACCTCGCAGAACCAGTTGTAGAAGGGCACGGCGGCAAAGCTCGCCCCGAGCATCAGCGCCACGACACCCACCATCGCCGCCACCTGCTGACCGGGCGTCAGCTTGCGCTTGCGTCCCCGGCCGTCGGCGGCGCGGTCATTGCTCTTTTCTTCGCTCATCTTCCCGTCTCCGCGGCAGGGCCTTCACCCTCCCCTTTCATCCTGCTGTCGTTTTCCGTGCTCGACCTGCTCCCGTCAAGTGGCCCAAGCGACGCACGGTAAGTGTGATCGAAAGCCTCCATCAGCGAGCCCTGACGTATCTTGGCCATCGTCATGAAGAAGACGAGGACGACGAAAAGCAGCAGCACTCCACCCAGCGCCAGGTTTCGACGGAAGCGCCGCTTGAGAACCTCGTGTTCGTTGGAAATCGGCATGGCAGGCCTCCACCCGTCAGAACGCACCTGAAAGAAGCACCGGCCACTCGCCGATCTCGAGCCCCGCCAGTTTCAGCCCCTTCTCGACGAGAAGGGCAACGAAGTGCAGGAAGAGATAGAGGAGCGAAAGGCGGAAGAAACGCTTCTCGGCGGCGTAGCCGTCAGCCTCGGCCGCCGCCTCGCTGCGCCCAAGAAGCTTCCAGGCGCCGGCGACGAATAGCACATCGAGCGCCACGGCCGCCGCCAGATAGACCGGCCCGCCGATCGAGGTGAAGGCCAGCGCCAGCGAGACCAGCACGAGCACGAGCGTGTAGGCGAAGATGTGACGCCGTGTCGTCCGCCGCCCGTGAGTGACCGTCAGCATCGGCACGCCGGCGCGGGAATAGTCGTCGTTCATGAAGAGCGAGAGCGCCCAGAAATGGGGTGGTGTCCACATGAAGATCAGAAGGAACATCAGCACGCTCTCGACCGAGATCTGCCCCGTGGCGGCCGCCCAGCCGATCATCGGTGGCAGCGCCCCCGACGCACCGCCGATGACGATGTTCTGCGGCGTCCAGCGCTTGAGCCATATCGTGTAGACCACGACATAGAAGAAGATGGTGAAGGCCAGGAGCCCGGCCGCGAGATGATTCGCGGCCAGGGCCAGCATGCCGACCGAGATCAGCGACAGGGCAATGCCGAGATCGCGCGCCGTCTCGGGAGCGATCCGCCCGGACGGGATCGGCCGCCTGGCGGTGCGGCGCATGTGGCAGTCGATATCGGCATCCCACCACATGTTGAGCGCACCCGAAGCACCGGCGCCAAGGGCGATGAACAGGATCGAGGCGAAAGCCAGCACCGGGTCGAGCGGCACCGGCGCGACGAGAAGCCCGACAGCCGCGGTGAAGATCACCAGCGACATCACCCGCGGCTTGAGAAGCGAGACATATTCGCCGAAGCTCGCCTCGTCCTCGAACCGGTCGATGGTCGTCTTGCTGTCCGTCATGCCGTTCATCCGCTTTCCGGCGCCACATCGCGCTGCCGTTGCCCAAACCGGGCCACGGGCCGCCGCCTCCCTTCACCCGCTGTTTACCCTGCCTGACACGCCGGCTCCGGCAGCCCTGCGGTTGCAGCAGCGGGACCGCGCCCCTTCCGGCCGCCCGTTCCCCCGATCAGACGTTGCGGAACCGGACACCCCGTCCCCGCATCACCTTCGGCGACACATTCGGAACATGAGAGGCGGGTTTCCGCATCCTTCCCGAAGCGCCCCACGGGCAGACCGGTCAGACCCCGGGCCATGCCTCGCCCATGACCCGGGGCCGGTTTTCGTTCGCCTTATTCGGCCGAGGCGACCGCAACCTTGCGCGGCGCATTGCCGTTGGCGGCGAATTCTTCCTTCGCCTGCTTGAGCCAGGCCTTGTAGGCCTCTTCGGACACCACCCTCACCTCGATCGGCATGTAGGCGTGGTCCTTGCCGCAGAGCTCCGAGCACTGGCCGAAATAGACGCCTTCCTTCTTGGGCGTGAACCACAGCTGGTTGAGACGGCCGGGGATGGCGTCAAGCTTCACGCCGAAGGCCGGCACCGCCCAGGAATGGATCACGTCGGCGGCGGCGGTCTGGAAGACCACCGTCTTGCCGACCGGCAGCACGATCGGGTTGTCGACCGCGAGAAGATACTTGTCGGGCGTGTAGCCGTAATCGGCCAGCTCGTCCTTGCCGAGGAGGAGCGAATCGAACTCGATGCCCTCGTCGGGGTAGCTGTAGGTCCAGAACCACTGGTTGCCGGTGATCTTGATGTGCACGTCGCCTTCCGGCACGTCGAGCTGCTTGATCAGGATCGGCAGCGAGAAGGCGCCGATGAAGATCAGGATGATGATCGGCACCACCGTCCACGTGACCTCGATCACCGAATTGTGGGTGAAGCTGGCCGGCTCGGGGTTGGCGCTCTTGCGATAGCGGAGGGCCACGATCACGAGCAGCGCCAGCACGAACAGCACGATGGCGGTGATGATGACGAGCACCATGCCGTCGAGCCACTGGACGTCCTCGGCAATCTCCGTTGCCGCAGGCTGAAAACCGGTTCCCCATGCTTTCGGCTCGCCGACGATCGGCAGGTTTTCCTTGACCTGCTGCGCCATGGCGGCTCCCCCGGCGAGAATTGCGAGGCCGAACCCGGCGACGATCGAGAACAGTCTGTTCATCACGCGCATTGTCTTCTTCCCGTTCCTTGGTCCCGTTCCATGCAGCGCCCGGCTCGCGTCCGGGGTCGCAATCCCGCCCCGGCAGTCGGCCCGCGCCT
This sequence comes from Albidovulum sp., assembly GCA_015487815.1. Classification (GTDB taxonomy): domain Bacteria; phylum Pseudomonadota; class Alphaproteobacteria; order Rhodobacterales; family Rhodobacteraceae; genus WFPA01. Next base: position 12,668 of record WFPA01000078.1, on the reverse strand, counting down.
GCCCTCCATTGTGTCCGGCTCAGGAAAAACCATATTGTCGGGCAGGAAACAAGAACCGTTATGCCGCAGGCGGGCGATTCTTTCGCCATCGGCCGTCCGTGAAAGACGCGCCAGGTCCTCGCCAGCATGAAACGGCGGGTGCCGGCCTGCATGTCCGGAAAGGGATTCGTGCATGTCGTCCACAGCTTCGACCGTCCGGGGGCACGCCGCGCCCGCACGCGATCTGCCCGAAGTCGCGCAACGCCCGCCCCTCCTCGAGCGGCTCGACGAAGCCCGTGCCCTTGCCATCCTGCGCGAGGCGGTGGCCGGGGCCGAGGACGGCGAACTCTTCCTCGAGCGGCGGCAGGGCGAAAGTCTCGTCTTCGAGAACGGACGCCTCAAGTCCTCGAGCTTCGATGCGGCAGAAGGTTTCGGCATACGCGCCGTTGCCGGCGAGGTGACGGGCTATGCCCATTCGAGCGAGATTTCCGAGGCGGCGCTGAAGCGGGCGGCCGAAACCGCGCATCTCGCGGCGCGGACGGGTGGCGGCTCCATCGCGCCGCCGCCACCATCCACCAACCATGTCCTCTATGCGCCGGAAGATCCGCTGCACGGCACGCGGCTCGAGGACCGCATCGCCATTCTCGGCGAGATCGACGCATGGGCCCGTGCCCGCGATCCGAAGGTGGTGCAGGTGACGGTCTCGCTCTCGGCCTCGCTCCAGGAAATCGAGATCCTGAGGCCCGAAGGGGAGCGGCGCGGCGACATCCGCCCCCTCTGCCGCCTCAACGTCTCGGTGATTGTCGAGAAGGACGGCCGGCGCGAGAGCGGCACCGCCGGCATGGGCGGCCGCTACGCCCTTGCGCGGGTGATGGCCCCCGACAACTGGCAGAAGCTGGTGGAGGAGGCGATCCGCATCGCCAATGTCAATCTCGAGGCGATGCCGGCCCCGGCCGGGGAAATGCCGGTGGTGCTCGGGCCGGGCTGGCCGGGGATCCTCCTGCACGAGGCGATCGGTCACGGGCTCGAGGGCGACTTCAACCGCAAGGGCACCTCGGCCTTCGCCGGGCTGATGGGTCGGCGCGTCGCCGCGCCTGGGGTGACGGTAGTCGATGACGGCACCATTTCCGAGGCCCGCGGCTCGATCAACATCGACGACGAGGGTACGTCCACCGCGCGCACCGTCCTCATCGAGGACGGCATCCTCACCGGTTACATGCAGGACCGCCAGAACGCCCGGCTGATGGGCATGGCCCCCACGGGCAACGGCCGGCGCCAGAGCCATGCCCACGCTCCGATGCCGCGGATGACCAACACGGTCATGCTCGCGGGCGACGCCGCCCCCGAGGATCTCGTCGCCTCGCTCGAGGACGGCATCTGGGCCGTGGGCTTCGGCGGCGGGCAGGTGGACATCACCTCGGGCAAGTTCGTCTTCTCCTGCACCGAGGCTTACAAGGTCGAGAAGGGGCGCATCGTCGCTCCGCTCAAGGGGGCGACGCTGATCGGCGACGGGCCGAGCGTGCTCAGGGGCGTGCGCGGCATCGGCAACGACATGAAGCTCGACCCCGGGCTCGGCACCTGCGGCAAGGCCGGCCAATGGGTGCCGGTGGGCGTCGGCCAGCCCTCGCTCCTCGTCGAGGGGCTGACGGTGGGCGGCAGTCGCAGCTGAACGCGGCCAGCCCTGTCAGCGCAAGCGGAAGCGCCCTCTGAGCCCGAGGGTGATTCTGACACCCTCGCCCCGGCCTGACGGGATGCTGGTGAGCGACTCCCCTTTCCCTTCGGAGATGGGGGAGAACCCGGATCGACCAGCTGGCGGCCGGCAGCCACCGCCGCCTTTCGGGGCACCTCTCCCCCGCCCCTCCCTAGAGGCGGGGTTGACATCCGCTCGGGGGCGAACACATCTTGCGCGGCCATGAGGCAGGCCCTCCCCGGGCGCGGCCAGCGGAGCCGCCGAGCGGGGAAGGGGCGCATCAGGCCGTTGTTTTCAGGGCCATCTCACAGCTGCCGGAACCCAGGAGCCGCCATGCCCGTCGTCGTCGTCGAATCTCCCGCCAAGGCGAAAACCATCAACAAGTATCTCGGGGACGACTACAAGGTCCTGGCCTCCTACGGCCATGTGCGCGACCTGCCGCCGAAGGACGGCTCGGTCGATCCCGAACATGACTTTGCGATGAAGTGGGAGCTGACGCCGGGCGCCCAGAAGCATGTGCGCGAGATCGCCGAGGCGCTCAAGGGCGACAACACGCTGATCCTCGCCACCGACCCCGACCGCGAAGGCGAGGCCATCAGCTGGCATCTCGAGGAGACGCTGCGCAAGCGCCGGGCGATCCGCAAGGACACCGAGGTGCGCCGCGTGGTGTTCAACGCCATCACCAGATCCGCCGTCACCGAGGCGATGCAGGCGCCGCGGCAGATCGATGCCGCCCTCGTCGAGGCCTATCTTGCGCGTCGCGCCCTCGACTATCTCGTCGGCTTCACCCTCTCGCCGATCCTCTGGCGCAAGCTGCCGGGGGCGAAATCGGCCGGCCGGGTGCAGTCGGTGGCGCTGCGGCTCATCGTCGAGCGCGAACGCGAGATCGAGGCCTTCATCCCGCGCGAATACTGGACAGTCTCGGCCGATCTTCTCACCGAGCGCGGCGAGCCCTTCACCGCGCGGCTCCACGCCCTCGGGGGGCGACGCCTCGGCAAGTTCGACCTGGCGAACGAGGAGGCGGCGCGGCTGGCGGCGGCCTCCGTCGAGAGCCGCGATCTCTTCGTCAAGGCGGTCGAATCGAAGCCGCTCACCCGCAACCCGGCACCACCCTTCATGACCTCGACCCTGCAGCAGGAGGCGGCACGCAAGCTCGGCTTCGGCGCCAGGCAGACCATGTCGGCCGCCCAGCGGCTCTACGAGGCCGGCTACATCACCTACATGCGGACCGACGGCATCGACATGGCCCCCGAGGCGGTCCGCGCCGCCAGGGCCGAGATCGCCCACCGCTTCGGCGAGGCCTATGTGCCGAAGAGCCCGCGCATCTACAAGAACAAGGCGAAGAACGCCCAGGAGGCCCATGAGGCGATCCGCCCGACCGACATGAGCCTCGCCCCGGCGAAGCTGCCGGTCTCAGACCCGGACCAGAAACGGCTCTACGAGCTGATCTGGAAACGCACCCTCGCCTCGCAGATGGCGGCGGCGCGGCTCGAACGCACCACCGTCACCATCGCCTCGCCCGACGGCGAGGTGGAACTCAGGGCCACGGGTCAGGTGGTGCGCTTCGAGGGCTTCATGAAGGTTTACGAAGAAGGGCGCGACGAACCTTCCGAGAGCGACGAGACCCGCCGCCTGCCGGCGATGAACGAGGGCGAGAAGGTCGAAAAGAAGGCTGTCACCCCCGAGCAGCACTTCACCCAGCCGCCTCCGCGCTATTCGGAAGCCACCCTCGTCAAGCGGATGGAAGAGCTCGGCATCGGGCGGCCCTCGACCTATGCCACCATCGTTTCGACCATCCAGGACCGCGGCTATGTGCGAAAGGAGAAGGGTCGTTTCGTGCCCGAGGACAAGGGCCGGCTCGTCACCGCCTTCCTCGAGAACTTCTTTCGCCGCTATGTCGAATACGACTTCACCGCCGCCCTCGAGAACGATCTCGACGAGATCTCGGCCGGGCGCAAGAACTGGCGAGAGGTGCTGCGGCGCTTCTGGCGCGATTTCATCGCTGCCGTCGAGGCAACGCAGGGGCTGACGATCACCGAAGTGCTCGAGAAGCTCGAGGACTACCTCGCCCCGACGCTGTTTCCGCCACGCGAGGACGGTTCCGACCCGCGCACCTGCCCGGCCTGCGGAACGGGGCGGCTCTCGCTGAGGCTCTCGAAGGGGGGCGGTGCCTTCATCGGCTGCTCGAACTACCCCGAATGCCGCTACACCCGTCCGATCGGCGGCGAGATTGCCGAGGGCGACATGGCCTCGCCCGAAGGCAAGCTTCTCGGCATCACCGAGGACGGCCTGCCGGTGACCCTGCGCACCGGCCGTTTCGGCCCCTATGTGCAGCTCGGGGAGGAGGGTGCCGACGGCGGCAAGCCGCAGCGGGCTTCGGTGCCGAAGGGGATCGACCCCGATGATGTCGATTTCGCGCTGGCGATGCAGCTTCTCTCGCTGCCGCGGCTCATCGGCCCTCACCCGGAGGATGGCGAGCCGGTCGAGGCCGGCATCGGCCGTTACGGCCCCTATGTCCGCCATGGGCGCACCTATGCCAATCTCAAGGACCCGCGCGAGGTATTCGAGATCGGCATGAACCGGGCGGTGGAGCTTCTGGCGGCGAAGAAGAGCCGCGGCCGCAAGGCCCCCGAGCCGCTCAGGGTGCTGGGGGAGCACCCCGAAGGCGGCGAGGTCGCGCTGATGGACGGCCGCTACGGCCCCTATGTCAAATGGGGCAAGATCAACGCCACTTTACCGAAGGATCTCGCCCCCGACGAGGTGACGCTCGAACGCGCGCTCGAACTCGTTGCCGAAAAGGCGGCCAAGGGCGGCCGCCGCAAGAGCGCCGCCAAGAAGAAGACCGCAACGAAGAAGGCGACCACCGGGAAGAGGACGAGAGGGAAAAGCGCGGAAAAGGCTGCCGAAGAGACCCCGGCGAAGGGGTGAGCGCCTCGGTCGGCAGACCGGTCGCTGCCGCCAACGGCCCACCCGCCGCCCGCCGGCGCCGGGATGGCCCTCAGGCCTAGCCGGTGGTGCACCGCTCACCTTCAGCTGTGACGCCACCCTTCTCCCGGAACCATCGCCCAAGGGATGAAGCGGCAGGAAAGCGAGGCATGTGGCTGCCCGGATACACCCGGAAAGGCGTAGGGACGCATGGTGGGACGGTGCACGACCATCGACAGCAAAGAGAGTCTCGGCTCCATGTCCTGCCCTTGCACCGCTTCGGCACCTTGCCGTGAGAGCCGACAGGTAACGGGGGAAGACGGGGCCTGCCGCCGATCTGAACACCGGCTCCCCTGCCAGCCGATAGGCCGCCAGCCCCTCGCGCTCCCCAGCTCATCCCGTCACGCCCAGGGTGAGCCGGTCAGGACCCGCCGCTTACCTGCGGCAAGCCCATCCGCCGTTCTCCATCGGGCAGGATCGGCACCCGCTCACTCAGCCCCCTGCCCGCGCGTGATGGCGATGCGGCGCTCGAGCCGGCCGCTCTTGCGGTCGAAGATCAGGATCGCCTCGCCTCCATCATCCTTCACCACCACGCCGAACCAGCCCGGCGTCGCCACGAAGGCCTCGGGGTCGGCCCCTGCGGGCAGGCGGATCGTCTCGGGCAGGGGTGGCACCGAGAACCCTTCGATCACGCTCGGCACCCTCAGGGCTATGATGGTGAGGATGGCGCCGATGCCGAGAATCATCGTGCCGGTGAGAATGATCGTCAGCCATTTGAGAAAGCGCAGCGTGCCGTCATTCACCGCCGCCGCACCGCCGGGTTCCGCTTCGCCATTTCCGCCTGCACCGTTCTCTTCCGTCATCGGCCCCTTCTCCGTCATCGGCAGATCGTGCCGTTTCGGGCCGCGCCCTCATCCGCTATAGAGGGTCGGCCGGTCAGGGATGGATGAAGAATGCGCGAACGATCTGCAAGCCCGAAAGACATGGCCCGCCGCGAACGGGAGGAAGCGGCAAGCGGGGCGGGCCAGGGTGCCGAAAGGGGCGAGACACATGAAATCACCCTGCCCGAGGGGCCGGCGCTGCGCCTCGACAAGGCCCTTGCGCGTGCGCTCGGCGAGGCGCTCTCGCGCTCGCGGATCCGCAGTCTGATCGAGGCCGGAGAGGTGCGACCGCTGACGGGTGGGGAGGTGGGCGCCCCCGTCACCGATCCGGCCTTCAGGGCCCGGGGCGGCACGCGCTGGCGCATCACCGTGCCGCCGGCCCGGGAAAGCACACTCGGCCCCGAGGCCATCCCGCTCGACATCGTTCACGAGGACGAGGATCTCGTCGTCATCGACAAGCCCGCCGGCATGGTCGTCCATCCCGCCCCCGGCGCCGAGACGGGCACGCTGGTTCATGCCCTCCTGCACCATTGCGGCGACAGCCTTTCGGGGGTGGGCGGCGTGGCCCGGCCCGGCATCGTTCACCGGCTCGACAAGGACACATCGGGGCTGATCGTCGTCGCCAAGACCGACGCGGCCCATCGGGCGCTGGCCGCGCAGTTCGCCGACCGCACCGCCGGGCGACGCTATCTCGCCCTCGTCCACGGCGTGCCCGAGAGGAGCGATGCGCGCCTTGCCGGCCTGCCGGGAGTGGCGTTCGAGCCCGGCGGCATCATCCGCATCGCCACGAATATCGGCCGCCACCCGAAGGACAGGCAGCGCATGGCGGTGCTGCGGGCGGGCGGACGGCCCGCCGTCACGCGCATGAAGCTCGAGGAAGGCTTCGGCACGGCGGCCGCCCTCGTCAGCTGCAAGCTCGACACCGGCCGCACCCACCAGATCCGGGTCCATGCCGCCCATGTCGGCCATCCGGTGATCGGCGATCCGGTCTATGGTCGCAGGCGCTTTCCCGGCAGCCTCGGCGAGGCGGCCCGCGCGGCCGCCGAGGCCTTCCCCCGCCAGGCGCTCCATGCCGCCGAGCTCACTTTCCGCCACCCCTCGAGCGGTGAGATGATGACTTTCCGCACCCCGCTGCCGGCCGACATGGCCGCGCTCCTGGCCCGTTTGCGTCAGGGGCGGAGTGGCTCGTCCCAGGAACGGTGACGCCGGGCAGATATTCCCTTTTCCTCAACAACTTGGGCAATCCGAGCTTCCCCGACATTGCCGCCGTCGCTTCCTTCGGATAGGGTGAGGACGAAGGGCGGTTGCATGGTGGTGCGCCGATCAACCGCAAGGTTGCGACCCCGTCGCGACCGGTCAGCGGGCAGACCCGGAATCCGGAGGAAGTCCGGGCCGGCCCGCTGCCCCGGCAGGTGGTTGACAGGCGGCAAAAGGCCCCCATCTTCGGCCCGCTCCCCGCACCACCGGGGCCGGGGCGGATGCGGGGCGGACGCGATACGAAATGCCCTTTCGGGGCAGGAACGGGAGAGGCCGCCGGGGCAGCGGCGCGAATCACCCCAATGCGAGGAACTGGGCTTCGATGAGCTTCGAGAACCTTCCCACACCGTCGCCCGAGCAGGGGCTCAACCGGTATCTCCAGGAGATCCGCAAGTTCCCCATGCTCGAGCCCGAGGAGGAATACATCCTCGCCAAGCGCTGGGCCGATCATCAGGACATCGAGGCGGCGCACAAGCTCGTCACCAGCCATCTGCGCCTCGCCGCCAAGATCGCCATGGGCTACCGCGGCTACGGGCTGCCGATGGCCGAGGTGATCTCCGAGGCCAATGTCGGGCTGATGCAGGCGGTCAAGCGCTTCGACCCGGACAAGGGCTTCCGCCTCTCGACCTATGCCATGTGGTGGATCCGGGCCGCGATCCAGGAATACATCCTGCGCTCCTGGTCGATGGTGAAGATGGGCACCACCTCGGCCCAGAAGAAACTGTTCTTCAACCTGCGCAAGGCCAAGGCCCGGATCGGCGCCCTCGAGGAAGGCGATCTGCGGCCCGAGAACGTCAGGGAGATTGCCCGCCAGCTCGGCGTGACCGAGCAGGAAGTGATCGAGATGAACCGGCGCCTCGCCGCCTCCGACGCCTCGCTCAACGCCCGCATCGGCTCGGAGGATGATTCGGGGTCCGAATGGGTCGACTGGCTGGTGGACGAGGAAACCAACCAGGAGGAGGCACTGGCCGAGCGCGAGGAGTTCGAGGTCCGCAAGCGGATGATGTTCGAGGCGATGGAGGTGCTCAACGCGCGCGAGAAGGACATCCTCACCCGCCGCAAGCTTGCCGAACCCCCCGTCACCCTCGAGGAGCTTTCGAAGGAATACGGCGTCAGCCGTGAACGGATCCGCCAGATCGAGGTGCGGGCCTTCGAGAAGTTGCAGAAGCGCATGAAGGAAATGGCGCTCGAGAAGGGGCTGATCGAGCCGGAGGAGGCCGGCGAGGAAGCCGGGGCCACCGGCGGAGACAGGAGCCGGGGCGACAGGAAGAAGAACGCGCGTGGCGCTCCCAAGGCGCCCCCCGCCCTGCCGCCTGCCCCCGACGCCAGGCCGCTGCCGGCCGCCACCCTCACCGGCGGCGGGAAGGGCGAGAAGGCAAAGGCGGGCCGCAGGGCCGGCAGCAAGAGCTCCACCTGAAGCGAGACTGGGCGTAGCGGTGCGATGGCGCGGCTGCGGCCCGCGCGGCGCAAGCGGGTTCTTTCCCCGAAGCGCCCTCGAACCGATCCATGGCATATGCGGATGGACCGGGTGCTGAGGCCACGCCTTCGGTCTCGACGCGCCCGAATGTCCATTCCCCGGGAGCAGGCGCTGCCCCATGTCACTGCCCCGGACGCCGGGGGGCCGCACCGGCTCGGCGTTTTTCCCCGCAGGCGGCGACGGAACCCGCTTCCGGCGGCGAAGCGCCCTTGCCCCCATCTGCCCCTGCGGAGATAATCGCCGCCATGTCCCTGCCTCCCGGTTTTCTCGACGAGTTGCGCGCCCGCGTCACCCTCTCTTCGGTGGTGGCGCCCAGGGTGACGTGGGACATGCGCAAGACCAACCGCGCCAGGGGCGACTGGTGGGCGCCCTGCCCGTTCCACCAGGAAAAGACCGCTTCCTTCCATGTCGATGACCGCAAGGGCTTCTATTACTGCTTCGGCTGCCATGCGAAGGGTGACGCCATCACCTTCCTGCGCGAAACCGAAGGGCTCGACTTCATGGAGGCGGTGCGACAGCTGGCCGAGAGCGCAGGCCTCGCCCTGCCCGCTCCCGACCCGGAGAGCCGCCAGCGCGAAGACCGCCGCAGCCGCCTCGTCGAGGTGATGGAAGAGGCGGTGCGTCATTTCCGCCTTCAGCTCAAGGGCGCACGCGGCGCCGCGGCCCGCGACTATGTCGCCGCACGCGGCCTCGACGAAGCGGCACTCGAGCGTTTCGAGATCGGCTTCGCCCCCAACGAACGCGCCGGCCTGCTCGACACCCTCACCAGCCGCGGCATCCCGCTCGAGGATCTGGTCGATGCCGGGCTCGTCATCCGCCCCGAGGACGGCGGCGCGCCCCATGACCGTTTCCGCAACCGGCTGATGTTCCCGATCCGCGATGCCCGCGGCCGCGCCATCGCCTTCGGCGGCCGTGCGCTCGATCCGGCGGCCCCGGCGAAGTACCTCAACTCGCCCCAGACCGCGCTCTTCGACAAGAGCCGCACCCTCTACAATCATGGCCCGGCCCGCAGCGCCGCCGCAAAGGGCGCAACCGTGATCGTCGCCGAGGGCTACATGGACGTGATCGCCCTCGTCATGGCCGGGTTCGAGGCCGCCGTCGCCCCTCTGGGCACCGCGATCACCGAAACCCAGCTCGAGATGCTCTGGCGTCTCGCCGACGAGCCTGTGATCGCCCTCGACGGAGACGCCGCCGGCCAGCGCGCAGCGCAGCGGCTGTGCGAGCTGGCCCTGCCGCGCCTCGCCGCCGGCCGCTCGCTGCGTTTCCTGCTCCTGCCCGAGGGCAGCGATCCGGACGATCTGATCCGCGCCGAGGGCGCGGCCGCCTTCCGCCGGCTGATCGATGACGCCCTGCCGCTGGCCGATCTTCTGTGGCAGTCGCTGGCTGAAGGCCAGAAGCTCGACACGCCCGAGCGGCGCGCCGCCTTCGACCGGCTCTTGCGCGAAACGCTCCGCCGCATCGCCGATGCGGATGTGCGCCGCCATTATGCCGACGATTTCGCCGCCCGTCGCCGGGCGCTGCTGGAGACGACCGCCGCCGGCCCCGCTCGCAATCGGCAGAGGACCGCCGGCCCTCGTCCCGGGGGCGGCCGCAGGCCATGGCCGACCCCGCCGAGCCCCACCCCCGAAACCCGGCTCTCGATCCTCGCGCGTGCAATCCCCGACTATCAGCTCGAGGACGCGACCCGGGAAGCGGCCATTCTCGCCTTCCTTGTCACCCATCCCTGGCTGTGGGAGGAGTTCGAGGGGCCGCTCCAGGACATCGAGTTCACTCGGCCCGAACATGCCCGAATCGCCGCCGCACTCTTCCGCCATCTCATGCGCGGCGTGACAGACCGCGAGGCCCTGCGCGCCGTCCTCGAGGACGAGATCGGAGCCGACCCGCTTGAAAAACTCTTCGCCCACAAACATATATCCATCGCCCCGGCCATTCGCCGCCCCGATGATCATGACACGGCCCGGCAGTCGCTGATCGAGGAGATTGCCCGCCTGTCCGCCCTGCGCGGAGCCCTGCGCGAGATCGCCGACGCGCGGGAGGATCTTTCCGGGGTCAGCAACGAGGGGCTGACATGGCGTCTTCGGGAGGCCGCCGAGGCCCGCTACCGGGCCGTCGCCGCCCAGCTTGCGGCCACAAGGGAAGAGGATGACGACGACGGCAGCATCGGCCCCTATCTTCAGGCCCTGCTCGATTCGCATGATGGCAGGACGCGCAAACGCAAAAACCGCCCCTGAGGGTTGCGAATCACCCGCGAATCAGCGATTCGCTCCTTCACGGGCTGCCGCGCAGAACGAACGGGTCGCTCTCGATTGCCGACCAGGGGCCGCGGGCCAGGCGCAGCGGAAGCACGAAACCGAAGCCGACGGACCGTGGCAGCGGCTGCCGACGGGCCGGATGCCGGAGGATCCAGGGCCGAACCAGACAGGGGCCGGAACAGCCAGAAGCAGACCATCGGGACGAGAGCATCGGAGATCGGGGCATAGCGCATCGCAACAGGGCAGACGCCGACGATCGGCCTGCGGCATCAGGGCTACAGGCATGAGGGGGCGCATGGCTGCCGTGCGGCATCGGTGCGGAAACGGGTGCAGCACACGCAAGGCCCCCTCGCTTCGAAGGACATGCCGCCTGTCGCCTCCCGGTTCCCTTCCCGCATGGCCATCCCGTGCGAACCGACCCCGGGCAGGAGGCCGCAGAGAGCTCCGCCCGCCCGTCTGAAGACATGACCGGCTCCCCGGCCTCCGCCTTTGCCGGGATCGCCGCAGAACCGCTTCCGAGGCAGAAGACAGACCGAGGAGACCGATGATGGCCGCCAAGGACCAGAACGAGCAGACCGCTACCCCCGAAGGAGAAGCCGGGCTCGACATGAGCCAGGCCAAGATCAAGAAGATGATCGCGGACGCCAAGGCCCGCGGTTACATCACCTATGACGAGCTCAACAAGGCCCTGCCGCCGGAGCAGACCTCGACCGAACAGATCGAGGACGTGATGAGCATGCTCTCGGAGATGGGCATCAACGTCATCGAGGACGAGGAGGCCCTGGCCGAGGAGGAGATCCCCGATACCAAGGCGGTGGTCGAGAGCGGCTCGCAGGAGCTGGTCGTCGCCAAGCCCGAGAAGGAGACCCTCGATCGCACCGACGACCCGGTGCGGATGTACCTGCGCGAAATGGGCTCGGTGGACCTCTTGTCGCGCGAGGGCGAGATCGCCATCGCCAAGCGTATCGAGGCCGGCCGCAACACCATGATCGCGGGGCTGTGCGAAAGCCCTCTCACCTTCAAGGCCATCAGCATCTGGCATGACGAGCTTGTCGACGAGGAGATCCTCCTGCGCGACGTGATCGACCTCGAGACCACCTTCGTCAACGAGACCAAGGCCGAGGACGAGGAGGGCGCGGAGGAATCCGTGCTCGCTCCCGACGCCACCCCGGCCGCCAAGCCCGTGGCCGGTCTCGCGGATGACGAGGACGAGGAGGACGAGGACGATCAGGCCAATCTGTCCCTCGCCGCCATGGAAGCGTCGCTCAAGCCGAAGGTGCTCGAGACGCTCGAAACCATCTCGGCCAAGTACGAGAAGCTTGCCGAGATCCAGAAGCGGCGCATGAGCGCGAAGATCGGCGGCTCGTCGGGCGGCTTCACCGAGGCGGACGAGACCGCCTATCAGAAGCTGCGCTCGGAGCTTGTCGAGCTTGTCAACGGGCTGCACCTGCACAACAACCGTATCGAGGCGCTGGTCGATCAGCTCTACGGCATCAACCGCAAGATCACCCAGATTGACAGCCAGATGGTCCGGCTGGCCGATCAGGCGCGGATCAACCGACGCGAATTCATCGAGATGTATCGCGGCTCCGAGCTCGACCCCGACTGGCTCGAGCGCGTCGCCGCCCTGCCCGGCCGCGGCTGGAAGACCTTTGTCGAACGCCACCGCGAGAAGATCGAACAGCTGCGCGGGGAGATGGCCGAGGTCGGCCGCTATGTCGGCGTGGACATTGCCGAGTTCCGCCGCATCGTCAAGCAGGTGCAGAAGGGCGAGAAGGAGGCGGCCCAGGCCAAGAAGGAGATGATCGAGGCCAATCTGCGCCTCGTGATCTCGATCGCCAAGAAGTACACCAATCGCGGCCTGCAGTTTCTCGACCTGATCCAGGAAGGCAACATCGGCCTGATGAAGGCGGTGGACAAGTTCGAATATCGGCGCGGCTACAAGTTCTCGACCTACGCCACCTGGTGGATCCGCCAGGCGATCACCCGCTCGATCGCCGATCAGGCCCGCACCATCCGCATTCCGGTGCACATGATCGAGACCATCAACAAGATCGTCCGCACCCAGCGGCAGATGCTGCACGAGATCGGCCGCGAGCCGACGCCGGAGGAGCTCGCCGACAAGCTGCAGATGCCGCTCGACAAGGTGCGCAAGGTGATGAAGATCGCCAAGGAGCCGATCAGCCTCGAAACCCCGATCGGCGACG
>WFPA01000077.1 GCA_015487815.1 Albidovulum sp. | reverse complement strand
GGCGGCCGCTGCCCGTGCCCGGCGCCGCACAGCGCAGACACCTCGATATCCATCAGCCGCTCGGCCGCGTCGCGGATCAAATCACGCAGAAAATCCCCGTCTTCGCTCTTGGCGATCAGATCAGGAAGGTCAATCATGCCCTTGGTCATCGCGCTCTCCTTCGTCACGTCGTTGGTTCTTGCAAACCTCAGACTGCCGAAGAAGCGCGGTGGCCGCCTCATACACCACGGATCGGGACGCTATCCGAGATGGACTCGCAGAAAGAGTCCCATGTGTATTCTCAACCTTCTTGCCATGCTATTCATGGGACAGAGGGCCGAGGAATGGGCCGTACATCGACAGCCAGGAAGAGCCGGCCGCGTGATGCGGCGACGAAGGGGGCGGAGCACGCCTGATCGTGCTTGAGCTGGCGCGGGAGCTTGGCAACGTGGCCGCGGCGTGCCAGCGCCGCGGGATGGACCGGACCAGTTTCTACGAATGGAAACGGCGGTTCCAGACCCATGGCTTCGAGGGGCTGAAGGACCTGCGGCCGATCCACAAGAGCCACCCGCAGACCACCCCGCCCGAGATCGTCGAGAAGATCAAGGTGCTGGCGCTGGAGCATCCATCCTGGGGCTGCAACCGGCTGGAGGGCATCGGCGTGTCCTCGATGACGATCAGAAGATCCTGAACGACGCCGGTCTGGGCACCCGTTCCGACCGCTGGCTGGCGCTGGGTGTGCGGACCGCCCAAAAGGCACTCGAACGGGCCTTCCATGACCTCGGGCCGTCTGCCGCCGGCCCCACTTGACCTTTGCTGCCGGTCGGGCCATGCGGTGGCATGGCTGCGGCACCGCTTCTGCAACTGAGAGACGTGTCCCTCTCCCTCGGGGACAAGACCCTATTCGACGGGGTCGATCTGGTCGTGCCCGAAGGGGGACGGATCGCCCTCGTGGGGCGCAACGGTTCGGGCAAGTCCACGCTGATGAAGGTGATGGCCGGTCTTGTCGAGCCCGACCGGGGCGAGATCGTCACCCCGGCCGGCGTCACCGTCGGCTACATGGAGCAGGAGCCCGATCTTTCCGGCTTCGCCACGCTCGGTGACTATGCCCGCGCGCCGCTTCCGCCCGAAGAGGGCTGGAAGGTCGATGCCGCGGCCGAAGGGCTCGACATCGACCTCTCGATCCCGACCGGCAAGGCCTCGGGCGGCGAGAGGCGCCGCGCCGCCCTCGTGCGGCTTCTCGCCAGCGCCCCCGATCTGATGCTCCTCGACGAGCCCACCAACCATCTCGACATTCTCGCCATCGACTGGCTCGAGACGCATCTTGCGGCCACGCGTGCCGCCTTCGTCCTCATCTCCCATGACCGCGCCTTTCTCTCGGCCCTCACGCGCCAGACCCTGTGGCTCGACCGGGGCAAGGTGCGGAAGATCGAGCGGGGCTTCGCGGGTTTCGAAGCCTGGCGCGACAAGCTCATGGAGGAGGAAGCGCAGAACCTGCACAAGCTCGAGCGGCGCATCCGGGCCGAGAGCCGATGGGCGGTCGAGGGCATATCGGCGCGGCGCAAGCGCAACCAGGGCCGCCTCAGACGCCTTGCCGAGATGCGGAAGGCCAGGGCCGAATGGATTCGCGCCCCCGGCAAGGCGGCGATGGCTTTCGGCGCCGCACCCGAGAGCGGCCGGCTCGTCATCGAGGCAAAGGACATCTCCAAGCGTTTCGGCGAGCGGCCGATCGTCGAGCGGCTGTCGCTGAAGATCATGCGCGGCGACCGGCTGGCCTTCGTCGGCCCCAACGGGGCGGGCAAGACCACCCTCATTCGCATCCTGATGAAGGAGATCGCACCCGACAAGGGACATGTGCGCCACGGCATCGGTCTCGTGCCCGCCATCTTCGACCAGAACCGCGCGGCGCTCGAACCGGAGGTTACGCTCTGGGAAAGCCTGACGCTCGATCCGGCGCTCAAGGTCTCGGGCCATTCCGACCAGGTGATGGTGCGGGGCCGGCCGAAGCATGTGGTGGGCTATCTCAGGGAGTTTCTCTTCGACGAGGCGCAGGCACGGGCGCCGGTGGGCTCGCTCTCGGGCGGCGAGAAGGCACGGCTTCTTCTCGCCCGGATCATGGCTCGGGAACACAATCTTCTGGTGCTCGACGAGCCGACCAACGATCTCGACATCGAAACCCTCGATCTCTTGCAGGAACTGATCGCCGAATATGAGGGAACGGTGCTGCTCGTCTCCCATGACCGCGATTTCATCGACCGGATCGCCACCGCTACCCTTGCCCTGCCGGGGGACGGGCGGGCGCTCGTCTTTGCCGGTGGCTGGTCCGACATGATCGCCCAGAATGGCGGCGCGCCGCCCTTTGCGCCGCGAACGGTCGAGAAGCCGCGCAAGCCGGCACGGGCCGGCAGCCGGGCGGAACGCAAGCGCCAGAAGCGCAGCGGGCTCAGCTTCACCGAGCGCCACCGGCTCGAGGAGCTGCCAGGCGAGATCGAGCGGCTCGAGGGCGAGATCGCGAAGCTCGAGGCGCTTCTTGCCGATCCCGAGCTCTATGCCCGCGACCGGGCGAAGTTCGACAAGGCCACGCGGCTTCTTGCCGAGCGGCGCGAAGCCCTCGCTGCCCTCGAGGAGGAATGGCTGGCGCTGGCCGAGAAGGCCGAGGAGGCCGGATAGGGACACGGCCCTGCGAGCGGAGGAGTGCCGGAGGCGAGCTGCCGGAGCAGCGCCCGCGGGGCGCGGAAAGCGTGGCGGCGCATTGACAGGGCCGCGTGCGACCGGAGATGTCGAACGTGACCTGCCGCGCGGTGGGGAATGCCGACCCCCGCCGTCCTGGCTGCGAGGACGCCCCGGGTCGCCGGCCCGTCACCAAGGGGCGCTCTTGCCGCGGTCTGGGCCGCGACCGCAGGGCAGGGGGCTTCCTCTCTTCGCCCGCTGCCTTCCTTCGCCCGTGGCTCGGGCGCTTTCCGGCTTGTCCCTGCGCTCCCCATGCCGCGGTCGGGGGCGCGGCCGTGCAGGGTGCAGATGGCATCTTGCGTGCCGACGGGAGTGCCGGGAGCCCTTGCGGGGCAGATCCGCCCGCCTCTCCGTCATTCCATGCCCGGAGCGGAGCACCTTCCTGCCCTGTGGGGCCGGCCCGCGTTGTCCCGCCGGCTCAGGCCGCCGCCACGAGACGGGCAACGAGGGAAGGCAGCTCGCGCCAGTCCGAAAAGGCGATGTCGTGGGGCAGGGCCGGGATCGGCGTCTTGCGATAACCCTCCGTGTGGATCAGGAAGGGCAGACCGGCGCGGCGGGCGGTTTCGGCGTCGGTCTCGCTGTCACCCACATAGATTGCCCGCGCAGGCGGAGCACCGAGTGCCTCGAGCGTGGCCAGAAGCGGTGCCGGATCGGGTTTCTTCACCGGCAGCATGTCGCCGCCCTGCACATGGTCGAACATCTCGAGAAGGCCGAGATGGTCGAGCACCGACCGGGCCGGTGAGACCGGCTTGTTGGTGCAGACGGTCAGCGGATGGCCCGCTGCCCTGAGCGCCGAAAGGGCCTCGGGCACGCCCTCATAGGGCCGGGTGAGATTGACGGCAGTATCGTAGCGCCGCTCGAATTCCTCGACCATCGCCGGCTCCAGCGCCGGGTCGAGCCCGGTTTCCCGCACGAGGCATTTCACCAGCCACGGCACGCCCTTGCCGATGAAGCTGGTGACGGTCGGAAGATCGAGCGGCCCCCTGCCGTGCTCGGCCAGAATGGCGTTGGCCGCTGCGTGAATGTCCGGGGCGGAATGAATCAGGGTGCCGTCGAGATCGAAGACGATCACGGGTTTCGGGTTCACCATTGATCGTCCTTCCACTTGATCGAGCAGCCCATCGACGGGATCTGCTCGGCGGGGCCGCGGCCGGTCTCGGCCACCTGCTTCATCGCTTCAAAGAGCTCGCGGCGGGCGTCGGGCGGGGCGGCCTCCTTGCGCGAGGCGTCGAGCCGGCCGCGATACTGCAATTCCATGTTGGCATTGAAGCCGAAGAAGTCGGGCGTGCAGACCGCGCCCCATGCCCGCGCCACCTCCTGGCTCTCGTCTCGCAGATAGGGGAAGGGGAAGTCGAGCTCCTCGGCCCAGCGCTTCATGTTCTCGAAGCTGTCCTCGGGATAGGCCTCGGCGTCATTGGGGTTGATGGCGGCAACGCCGATGCCGAGGGCCTGCAGATCCTTGGCGTCGCGGATGATGCGGTCGATCACCGCCTTCACATAGGGGCAGTGGTTGCACATGAAGATGATCAGCGTGCCCTTCGGCCCGCGCACATCCTCGAGCGTCCAGATCTTCCCGTCGGTGCCGGGCAGCGCGAAGCCCGGCGGGGTCCAGCCGAAGTCGCAGATCGGTGTGGTCACGGCCATGGTCTGTCTCCCTGATCGCAGAAATGTTGATGGTTGCGGTCAGACCGCAGTTGCGGGCAGCGTCCTGCCGAGCCGTTCCGGGAGGCGTTCGAGCGGCAGGCAGTCGGCGAATTCCCCGACCACGAGCGCGGCCTCGGCGAAGTCCTGGCCATACGTGTAGGGGCCGGGCGAGACGATGGTGGCGATGCCCGCCCCGACCGCCGAAAGAAGCCCGTTGCGGCTGTCCTCGAAGGCGATGACGGCCTCCGGGGGCAAATCGAGCCGCGCGAGGGCAAGGCGGTAGATCTCCGGGTCGGGCTTCTTGCGGTGCACCTCGTCGCCCGAGACGATGACATCGAAGAGCTCCGCCGCCGGCCGGCCCCAGATTGCCCGGGCGAGAGTCTCGACATTGGGCCGCGAGGTGGTGGTGGCGATGGCGAGCCCGAGCCCGAGTCGCCGGGCCCCGTCAACGAGTGCGGCGATCCCGGGGCGCAGTGCCAGCGCCCCTTCTTCGACGAGACGGCCATAAAGCGCGGTCTTCTCGGCATGAAGCTCGGCGATCTCCGCGGCAGAAAGGGGCTCTTCGGGGACATGTTCGCGGATGAAGGCGGCAATGCGCTCCTTGCCACCGGTGGTCGCGAGGAGGTGGCGATACATCTCGCGGCTCCAGTGCCAGCCCAGCCCATGGCGTGCGAAGGTCTCGTTGAAGGCGCGCCGGTGCAGCTCCTCGGTTTCGGCGAGGGTGCCGTCCACGTCGAAGATCAGGGCGTGAAGAGGCGCCGCACCGGCCATGTCCTTCCTCCTGCCGGCTCTCACCCCTCGAGCGGCACGAAGCGATAGCTGTTCGTGCCGATCCGCTCCGCCTTGCCGATCCCCGGGTGGGCGATATGGTAGCTGATGAGGGTCATGTCCTCGCTGACGATGCGGTCGAGCAGCTTCACCCGCGCTGCGGCCCCCTTCTCGAGATCCTGATCCGAACCCGACGGCCAGTCGGGGCGCTCGAAGGCCATGTGCCGGTTGGTGATGGCATCCCCCGTCACCAGCACCGGTCCTTCCGCGGTGGTGATGGCATAGGAATAATGCCCCGGGCTGTGGCCGAAGGTCGGGATGGCGAGCACGCCGGGGAGGATCTCGCTCTCGCCGTCGAACCGGGTGAAGAAATCGGCCCCGAGCGTGTCGAGACGCCGCTTGGCGCCGGCGGCGAAGGAGGCGCGGGGCGGGTCGATGACGTTGACCGTGTTCGGGTCGAACCAGTAGTCGAACTCGACCTTGCCCATCATGTGCTCGGCCTCGGAGAAGACCGGTTCGTCGAAATCGTCGATCACGCCCCACAGATGGTCCGGGTGGCCATGGGTGAAGACCACATGGGTGATGTCCTCGGGCGCGACGCCGATCTCGTCAAGCGCATCGACGAGCTCCCCGGCCGTCGGCTGGAAGCCGCCCCCCGAGCCGACATCGAACAGCACCGTCCGCTCTCCGTCGCGCAGAAGCGTGACGTTGCAGGGCGGGGTGATCTGATCGGGAATACTGTCGAAACCGTATTTCTTCAGGAGCTGCGCCAGTTCCTCCTGCGGCGCCGGGCCGAAGATGAAGCTGCCCGGCAGGGTGAGATGGCCGTCCTTGAGGACGTCGATACGGACATTGCCGATCTCGAGCGTGCCGAGCGCCCAGACGCGGGCGGGCAGGCCGGCGGCCAGTGCCGCAGCGCCCGAGGCGGCAATGAAGTGGCGGCGGGTAAGTTTCATCGGGTGTCTCCCTGTGTCTCTGTTCTTCGGAGCAGGTTTCCCTGCAAGAATGGATACATTGCCGGATCGAGGCAAGCGGTCCTGCCGGTTTCAGCCCGCCAGCGCCGCCTCGGCCGCCTCGCGGATGGCGCGGATGTTGGCGCCGTAGACCTCGGGCTTTTCCACCGAGCCGCCCTTGAACACCGCCGAGCCGGCCACCAGCACGTCGGCCCCGGCCGCGGCCACGAGGGGGGCGGTCTCGGGGGTGACGCCGCCATCGACCTGGATGTGGATCGGCCGGTCCCCGACCATCTCGCGCACGCGGCGGACTTTCTCCACCTGCGAGCGGATGAACTTCTGGCCGCCGAAGCCGGGGTTGACGCTCATCACCAGCACCAGATCGACGATGTCGATCACGTTCTCGATCGCCTCGACGGGGGTGCCCGGGTTGAGGGTGACGCCTGCCTTGCAGCCGGCGGCGCGGATCGCCTGGAGCGTGCGGTGGATGTGCGGGCTCGCCTCGACATGGGCGGTGATGATGTCGGCACCGGCCTCGGCGAAGGCCTCGATGTAGGGATCGACCGGCGCGATCATCAGATGAACGTCCATCACCGTCTTCACATGGCGCCGGAAGGCGGCCACGGCGGGCGGGCCGAAGGTGATGTTGGGCACGAAATGACCGTCCATCACATCGACATGCACCCAGTCGGCGCCCTGATCCTCGATGGCGCGGATCTCGGCGCCGAAATCGGCGAAATCGGCCGAGAGGATGGACGGGGCGATCTTGATCTTGCGGTCGAAGGACATGGGGCTCTCCTGTTCACTCGGCGATGAATTGACCGGGCGCGGCCGGCCTTTCCCGCACTCTATCCGACTTCGTAGTCGATGCTGATGCGGTCCGCTGCCACGGGGCGGAATTTCTCGTCGGCGAAGCGCACATGGTCGGGGTGGGTGCGGTAGTTCCCGACCACCTCGGGCGCGGCGAAGCGGATCAGCCACGCGAAGCGGTAACGCGCATCCGGCCTGAGGGCAACGCCGTGCTCGATGCGGCGCACGCCGGGGATGGCGCCGAGCACGCGGCGGCCTTCCTCGGCCCGTTCGAGAGCCTCGGCCTCGTCGATGCCGGCGACATTGTAGATGATGAGATGCTCCACCTCGCGCCAGGGGCGGCAGGCAGCGAGGCAGGCATCGGCCTTGCCGGCGCTGCCCCACAGGGCGTTCATCCGCCGGCATTCGGCCTCGACGGCCACATGCACCCCTTCCGTGAGACCGGTATAGCCCTTCGCACCCTGTGCCGCGTTGCGGCGGATGGCCTCGGCCGCGGCGTCGGACAGGGCGGTGAAATAGTTGATCTTGGCAACGCCATTGGCGATCAGCGCCCGATACTGCTCATCGGCGAGTCCGGTGCCGCCATGGATCACGAGGGGCATGTCGAGACGGGCGTTGATGGCGGCGAGGCGCTCGATATCGAGCCGGGGCGTGCCCTGCATCCGCCCATGCACCGTGCCGATGGAGACGGCGAGAAAGTCGACCCCCGTTTGCGCAACGAAGGCGGCGGCTTCCTCGGGCGTGGTCATGGAGAGTTCGCCCGGGTGCAGCTTGGCATCCTCCCCCTCGACGCCGGGCACATAGCCGAGCTCCCCCTCGACCGGCACGCCGCAGCCATGGGCCATTTCCACCACTTCGCGGGTGCAGGCGACATTTTCGGCGAAGGGCAGATGGGAGCCGTCCACCATCACCCCGTTGCAGCCGAGGCGGATCGCGTCGATCGCCGATTGCAGGCTCTCGCCATGGTCGAGATGAATCGCCACCGGCACGCTCGCCCGCCGCGCCGCCGCCACCGTCGCCGCCATGGCGAGGGTGAAGTCGAAATGGCGGAAATGGCTCTCGGCCAGCGACAGGATCACCGGGGCGCGGTCGCATTCGGCCGCTTCCATGATCCCCTCGAGGAAATGGAGCGAGACGAGGTCGTAGGCGCCGACGGCATAGCCCGTGCGGTGGGCATGGGCGAGCATGTCCTTCATGTTGACGAGCGGCATCGCATCTCCCTTTCCTTCTGCGGGTTCTCCGGCCCGTTCCGCCTCAGCGGGTGAGCGCCGCAAACAGCGTCGGCAGGCGCTCGGGCAGGCGGCGGACATTGTCGATCACCGTGTAACCCGTCGGCCCGAAGATGCGGCTGACATAGGCGTCCGCCTCGGGGTCGAGGGTGAGGCAGTAGCTCGAAATGCCCTGCCGGCGCAGCTCCTCGACTGCCTTCTTCGTGTCCTGGCGCAGATAGCCGGGGTCGCGCACGTCGATGTCGGCCGGCTCGCCATCGGTGACGAGAAGGAGCAGCCGGTTCTTCTCGGGGCGACGGGCAAGGAGGGCGCCGGCGTGGCGCATGGCCGCGCCCATCCGTGTCGACAGGCCGCCGGTCATGCCGGCAAGGCGGGCCTTCACCTCCTCGCCGAAGGGCTCGTCGAAATCCTTGAAGCGGTAGTAGCGCACATCCTCGCGGCCGTTGGAATTGAAGCCGTGAACGGCGAAGGGATCGCCGATGCCGTCGATGGCCGTGGCCAGCAGCGCCGTGGCGTCGCGCGTCAGATCGAGCACGGTTTCGCCCTTCCCCTCTTCGCCTTTCTCCTTTCCTGCCGGGTCCGGGGTCGCGCCGGGGAGAGGATCGTTGGTCGATTCCGACAGATCGATCAGGATCGTGACCGCCAGATCGCGCCGATTGAGCCGGTAGCGCATGGTGATGCGCGGATCGGGGTTGAGCCCCATGCGCAGCATCACCATCGCATCGACGGCGGCGTTGATGTCGAGCACGTCGCCATCCTCGAGCTTGCGCTCGCGCACCAGCCCCTGCGGCCGCAACCGATCGACGATCTGGCGGATGCGGTGCGAAATGCCCCTGTGCCGCGTGAGCACCCCGTCGACGATCGCGGGGTCGCCCTTCTTCGGCCGGTGTTCCCAGACCGATACCCAAGCGGGGCGATGGAGCTGCACCTGCCAGTCCCATTCGTCATGGTGGAACGGTCCGCGCACCGGATCCTTGCCCTCCATCTCGTTGAAGGAGATGCCATGATCCTCATAGGGGAAGAGTTCCGACGAAAGGGTCCAGATTTCCTGCGCGTCGTCCCCGGCCGTCTCGACATCGACCTCGTTGACGAATTCCATCACGTTGACCTGCCGGCGCACCTGCTTCTCCCGCGGAGAGAGGAACACGCTGCTTTCAAGCCAGTCCTCCTCGTCCTCGGACCAGATCAGCCGGTTGTCGTCGCGCCAGGGCAGGCGGATGCTCTCGAGTATCCGCAAGGAGGGCATGAGGTGCCGGGCCGAGAGATGGTCGAACAGGGCGAGGCCAAGCGTGCGGACGAGGTCCTGGTCCTGCGGGTTGCGCGGGATCTGTTCGTGGAAGTCGGCGATGATGGTGTCGATCTCGGCAATGCCGGTGCGGCTTTCGCCGTCGAGCAGCCCGGCGGCGATCCGTTCGATCACCGGCAGGCCCTCATGGGCCGCTCCTTCGGGCGCGCCGGCGCCGGCCTCGGCGAGGATCCTCCGCCACAGCCGGCCCATGCCGGGGAAGGCGCGCATCGCGTTCCACTCGACGCGGGCATCCTCGAGAAGGCCGATCATGAAACGCTGGGCCGGCGAGAAGGCGGCATGCCCTGCCATCGGCCCCTCGGAATGGACCAGATGAGCGGCCATGTGCGCGGCCATCGCCCGGTAGAGCTCGAGCCCCGGCACCGCGCCGAGATCATCGACGGCATCGGGCAGGTGCATCGCCCGGCCGGCGACGAAGGGGCGGAAGTTCTCGAGATCGGCCGCCGCCGGGCGGAGGAAGAAGTCCCGCCCCCAGAAGGCGCGGAGATAGAAGTTGATCTTGCGCTGCACGTCGATGAAGAGCGTGCCGCGGCGTTCCTTCTGGAGAACCGCCTTGCTGTCCTCGGTCTCGAGGGCGAAATAGGCCCTCTGACCGGCGAAGTCGCGCCGGTAGGCCTCGGCACCGAAATCGACCCAGCGCCTGAGCCCCGAAAGGGTGAGCCTGGCGAGAAGCTCGTCGATCACCCCCAGCATCGGGCGGATGCCGCGCGGTGCCCGGGCCGACATGCGGTGCAGGAGCTGGAGCCAGCCACGAAGGAGGTCGGCGTCGCCGAGTCGGCGCGCCACCGCGGGCAGTGTGGACACGACGAGGGCGAGCACTTCGCCCGAAACCATCGAGGCCATCTTCAGAAGCGCGCCCATCACGTCGGGGATCACGTCCTCGCCGACCTCGCGGGCGACGAGCGGCATCTCCTCGAGCCACAGCGTCGCCAGCCGTCCGCCGCGGCCGAGCCGGGCGAGGGCGAGCGCACCGTCGAGCCAGGTCTTGAGGCCGGCGGGCGAGATGTGCCGCGCGGCCTCGGTGACGAGCGTGTCGAGATGCTCGGCGAGGGCCGGATCGGCGGCGACGAGTTCGTCGCGATATTCGTCGAGATGGATGCTCATGGTCCTCGTCGCTGACTGGGTCGCTGACTGGGTTGCTGGCTGGCGGCGCTTCCTGCGCGGCCCGCGGGGCTGTGGACGCGCCGGTCGCGGCAGCCACACGGAAGATGCGGCCGGCGCCGGTCGGGTGTCCTTGCCCGGCTCCCCGGCCGGCGCGGGACACGCGGTCCCGGCCGGCGGGGGCCTGCGCCGTCGCCGCTCCCCCCGGCGACGGGCAGGGTTCGGGGCCGATCGGCAGCTCCGGGCGCGGGATGACGCCCCTTGCGCGGCCGGTCAGCCGAAGAAGGTTGCGACGGCGGCCTCGAGCGTGTCGCGCATGTCCGCATCGTCGGTGATCGGCTCGATCAGCGCCATCTGGCAGGCCGCCTGCGGGGCGATCCCCTGGGCGATCAGCTGGCCGGCATAGATCAGGAGGCGCGTGGACATGCCCTCGTCGAGCCCGTGTCCCTTGAGGTTGCGCGAACGCAGGGCGATCTGCACCAGCTTTTCCGCCGTCGCCGGATCGACCCCGGCTTCATGGGCGACGATCTCGGTCTCCACCTCGGCCGCCGGATAATCGAAGCTCATCGCCCCGAAGCGCTGCTTGGTGGACTGCTTGAGATCCTTCATCATCGACTGGTAGCCGGGGTTGTAGGAGATCACCAGCTGGAAGTCGGGATGGGCCCTGACGATCTCGCCCTTCTTCTCGAGCGGCAGTTCGCGGCGGTGATCGGTCAGGGGGTGAATGACGACGGTGGTGTCCTGTCGCGCCTCCACCACCTCGTCGAGATAGCAGATCGCGCCGATGCGCGCGGCGATGGTCAGCGGGCCGTCCTGCCAGCGGGTGCCGTTCACGTCGAGCAGGAAGCGGCCGACGAGATCGGAGGCGGTCATGTCTTCGTTGCAGGCCACGGTGATGAGCGGCCGGCCGAGCTTCCAGGCCATGTATTCGACGAAGCGTGACTTGCCGCAGCCCGTCGGCCCCTTGAGCATCACCGGCATCCGCACCTGCCAAGCGGCAAGATAGCGTTCGACCTCATCGGCCACGGGCCGATACCACGGCTCGCTTTCGACGCGATACTGGGCGGCGAGGGCCTCGGTGGTGGTGTCGGTCTGAAGGTCGGTGTCTGGCATGGCTCTCTTCCGTGTGGGGTGTCTGGGGCGCGGGCGAGGGTTCGGGGGCTGTCGGCCGGGGCGTTGCGAGAGCCGCCCCGGTAGCGGCAGGCGCGGCAGGCGTTGCGGCCCGGGGCTTTCCGCCGCCCGTCTCGCGGTCCCATCCGCGCGGCCCCGGCTGGGCGGTCCTGGTGCCTTCTCGTGCGTCTGGCGCGCAGACCCGGCAACTTCGCCCCGCCCTGCGTGGCAGGGCTCGGCGGGAGCGGATCCGTTGCCGGGCGGACCGTCCACCGCCGGTGTCGTGATCATGCGCCTGCACGGACGGTCCGGCAGGGAGGAGGAAGCCGGCCGTGCCGGGCGCGCCGTTCGCCCCGGAGCGGCGCGTGGGAGGGCGGGCCCTGCGCAAGGCCCGCCCGATCCGTCTTCAGGTCCGCGGCGTGAGCCTGTCGGCGCAGAACACCTGCTCGGGCGGCGTGCCGCGATAGACCACCATCGCCGTGCCCTGGGTCTGGTTGGTGTTGTCGTAGCCGATCAGCCGGACATGGTTGCCGGGATTGGCTTCATGACAGGCGTCGACCTCGGCGAGGATGCGATCGACATCGGTTTCGCCGAACATCGGCAGTTTCCACATGTACCAGTAGGTCGCACGGGCATAGGCCGGTTCGATATGCTCGACGGCGGGGTTCCAGCCCTGACTGACGATGTATTCGACCTGTTTGCGGATCTCCTCGCGGGTCAGCTCGGGCAGATAGGAGAAGGTCTCCATCTTGCGGCTGGCCGGATCGGAGATACGGGAGGGGAAGTCCTGGATGTCGCTCATGGCGTAGGTCCTTTCGTATGGGTTGCCGGCCCCGGCCGCCCGCGGGCGGCCGGAGGCAGGATCGGCGCGGCCGATCAGCGATGCTGGGTGTCGAGCTTGTCGACGGTGTCGAACTCGAACTTGATTTCCTTCCAGGTCTCCATCGCGACCTTGAGCTCGGGGCTGTGCCTGGCGGCCTGGGTAAGGATGTCCTTGCCTTCCTTCTCGAGCTCGCGACCCTCATTGCGCGCCTTGACGCAGGCTTCGAGCGCGACGCGGTTGGCCGCGGCGCCGGCGGCATTGCCCCAGGGGTGGCCGAGCGTGCCGCCGCCGAACTGGAGCACCGAGTTGTCGCCGAAGATCGAGACCAGCGCCGGCATGTGCCACACATGGATGCCGCCCGAGGCCACCGGGAAGACGCCCGGCATCTGGCCCCAGTCCTGATCGAAGAAGATGCCGCGCGAGCGGTCTTCCTTGACGTAGCGGTCGCGCAGAAGGTCGATCCAGCCGAGCGTCGCCGCCCGGTCGCCCTCGAGCTTGCCGACAACGGTGCCCGAATGCAGATGGTCGCCGCCCAGAAGCCGCAGCATCTTCGCCAGCACGCGGAAGTTGATGCCGTGATTGGGGTTGCGGTCGATCACCGCATGCATCGCCCGGTGGACGTGCAGCAGCATGCCGTTGTCGCGGCACCACTTGGCGAGCGACTGATGGGCCGCCCAGCCGAGGGTGAGATAGTCGGACATGATGATCCGGCTGCCGACTTCCTTGGCGAACTCGGCGCGCTTGAACATCTCCTCGACATCGGGAGCGGTCACGTTCAGATAGTGCCCCTTCTTCTCGCCGGTCTCGAGCTCGGCCTTGTCGATCGCTTCCTGGCAGAACAGGAAACGGTCGCGCCAGCGCATGAAGGGCTGCGAGTTGACGTTCTCGTCGTCCTTGGTGAAGTCGAGACCGCCGCGCAGGCATTCATAGACCGCCCGGCCGTAGTTCTTGGCCGAAAGGCCGAGCTTGGGCTTGATGGTGCAGCCCAGAAGCGGACGGCCATACTTGTCGAGCTTGTCGCGCTCGACATAGATGCCGTGGGGCGGGCCGTGGCAGGTGGCGACGAACCACAGCGGGAAGCGGATGTCCTCGAGGCGCAGGCCGCGCACGGCCTTGAAGCCGAAGACGTTGCCGACGAGGGAGGTGAAGACGTTGACGATCGAACCTTCCTCGAACAGCCCCATCGGGTAGGCGATGAAGGCGTAGAAGGCCTCGTCGTCACCCGGCACGTCCTCGATGGCGTAGGCCCGGCCCTTGTAGTAGTCGAGATCGGTCAGAAGATCGGTCCACACCGTGGTCCAGGTGCCGGTGGAGCTTTCCGCCGCCACCGCCGCTGCCGCTTCCTCGCGCGGCACGCCGGGCTGAGGGGTGATCTTGAAACAGGCGAGAATGTCGCTGTCCTTGGGCGTGTAGTCGGGGTCCCAGTAGGTATCCCGGTATTCCTTCACGCCGGCCTGATATGTCTTCGCCATCTGGCTCTCCTGAATTGTTTGGCCTCTTGCCCGGCGCGCGCGCTCTGGCGTCTCGCCCCGCTGGCTTCCCGCCCCGAAGGCGCGGACGGTGCCGGGCCGCATCCGGGTTAAAGCACAGGCTGGCCCATCGGCAAAATCGATTGTATCAATGGGAAGCATAGAGAAAGACCGATGCCGCGGGCCGGATCCGCAGGAAACGGCCGGATGAGCGGCCCCGATCCCGCATCGGACGGGTGGAGAGGAGAGCGGGAATGGCCCGAATGAAGGAGGCAGGCGCCATCGCCGATTTCAAGCGGCCGGGGGACTTCGCCCGGCGCGTCACCTTGCGCCAGCTCGAGATCTTCTCGGCGGTGGCCCGCACCGGCGGGGTGACGCGGGCGAGCGAGGCGCTGCATCTCACCCAGCCGACCGTGTCGATGCAGATCCGCAAGCTCTCCCGGACCATCGGCGTCGATCTGTTCGAGACCGTCGGCCGGCGGCTCGTGCTCACCCCCGAGGGAGAGCGGCTTCTTCAGGCGGCGGGCGACGTGTTCGACCGGCTCGACGCCTTCGAGGAGGAATGCCGCGCGCTCTCGGGCGAAGTGAAGGGGCGGCTTCGCATCGCGGGGGTGATGTCGGCCAAGTATTTCCTGCCGCGGCTTCTGGGCGAGTTCCTGCGCGAGCACCCGGCGATCGAGCCCCATTTCTCGGTCACCAACCGCGCCCGGCTGATCGACCGGCTGCGGATGGGAGAAGACGATCTCGTCATCATGGGGCGGGTGCCGACGGGGCTCGAGGTAGAGGCCCATCCCTTTCTCGATAACGAGCTCGTGGTCGTGGCGCCGGCCGATCATCCGCTGGCGGGGCGGCCGGGGGTGCCGCTCGCGGAAATCGCCCGCACCCGGCTTCTCGTGCGCGAGCCGGGGTCGGGCACCCGCGTGGTGGTGGACAGCCTCTTCGCCGAGGCGGGGCTGACCTTCCGGCCGACGATGGAGCTCGGTTCGGCCGAGGCGATCAAGCAGGCGGTGCTGGCGGGACTCGGCGTGTCGGTGCTGCCGCGGCTCAACGTCGCCCGCGAAGTGGCGGGGGGTGACCTGGCGATCCTCGATGTCGAAGGTTTCCCGCTGCATCGCGAATGGTTCGCTGTTCACCTCAAGGGGCGACGCCTTTCCCCGGCGACACGCGGCTTTCTCGAATTCCTCCGCACCCATGCCGAACCGCTCCTCGAGGAAAGGCGTCCGGCCGCG
>WFPA01000076.1 GCA_015487815.1 Albidovulum sp. | reverse complement strand
CGCAGGAGCATCAGGAAGGCGCCGACGGCTTCGGGTGCGGCGCGGCCGGCAAGGATCTCTCCCATCGCCTCACCGGCCTCGGCCAGGGTGAGGGAGCGCGACCGGCCCGGCCCGCGGCCGAGCGTGGCAACATGATTGGTCAGGCTCATTCCGCTGCCTCCTGCGGGCTCATGCGGGCGAGGAGGGCGGCGATCTCGGCCCTGCAGGAACCGCAGCCCGTGCCGGCGCCGGTGGCCTCCATCACCTCCTCGAGGCGCGACAGACCGCCCGCGGCCACGGCCCGGGCGATGGTGTTGACGCCGAGGCCGAGGCATGCGCAGAGGGTCGGCCCCGGATCGGGCATGTCGGCCGGCGGTCGGCCGGAGAGCACATGCGGTGCCTCGGTGCCGAGGCAGGAGACGACATGTTCGCGCATCAGCGCTACCGGCTCGGGAGCGACGAAGAGCACGGCTGCGAGCTGCCCCCCTTCCCGCAAGGCGAGACGACAGGTTCCGCGGGCCGGATCGGCCACCATGGCAAGGTCGGCCGAGGGCAGGGCGAAGAGCCGCCGGGCCAGCTCTTCCCAGTCGGCGATTGCCGCGCAGCCCGCCATTTCGGCACGCCAGCCCTCGCGAGCGCGGGCGAGGGCCCAGTAGTCGCCCACGGGGCGGAAACGGCGGGTGGCGGCGGCGAAGGCATGCCAGCGGGCGGGAAAGCGGCGGAGGCTGACGGGGGTGGCCTTGGCCTCGGGCTGGCCTGATACCGGATCGGTCCGGCCCGGCACGAGGGCCGAGATGCGTCCGGTCGGGGCATTCTGGCCGCTCCAGTGCATCGGGGCGAAAAGCTGGCCCGGCCGCTGCGCTTCCGTCACCCGCACTCTCAGGACGGCGTGGCCATGGTCGCTCGCGACCTCGGCCAGATCACCGCTTTCGAGTTCGTGCGCCGCCGCATCCGCGGGGTGGATGTCGAGCCAGGGCTCGGCCATGTGCGCCGAGAGACGCGGGCTGAGACCGCTGCGGGTCATGGTGTGCCAGTGATCGCGGGTCCGCCCGGTATTGAGAAGGAAGGGGCGTTCGGGTGATGGGCGGCCTGCGGGAGGGGCGGCCCGCACCGGAACCATGCGCGCGCGCCCGTCGGGATGAAAGAAGCGCCCGTCGGCGAAGAAGCGGCCGCCGCGCCGCGCGGCGGTGACGGGCCAGCGCACGGGAGTCAGTGCGTCATATTCTTCGTCGGAAAGACCGGCGAGGGCGGAGATGTCGAAATCGAGCCCGAAGGCGCCGGCGACCCCCGACAGGGAGGTATGCTCCCGGAAGATCTCTGCCGGCGAAGCATAGGCGAAGGCCTCCGGCCAGCCCATGCGCCGGCCGACCTCGGCGAGGATCGCCCAGTCGGCCCGGGCGCCGCGCGGCCCCGGCAGGGCCGGCCGCTGGCGGCTGATGGTGCGGTCGGAATTGGTGACGGTGCCGTCCTTCTCTCCCCAGGCGAGGGCCGGCAGCAGCACATCGGCGCAGGCGGCGGTGTCGGTGTGGCGGGTGATGTCGCTGACGACAACGAAATCGCAGGCCTTGAGTGCATCGCGTACCGCGTCGGCCCGCGGCAGGGTGACCGCCGGGTTGGTGTGGATGATCCAGATAACCCGGATATCGCCGCGGGCCACGGCCTCGAACATCTCGACCGCCTTCAGCCCCGGCTTCTTGGGGATGCGCGGCGCCTGCCAGAAGGCGCGAACGGCCGCGCGATGGGCCGGGTTTTCGATCTCCATGTGGCAGGCGAGCATGTTGGCCAGCCCCCCGACCTCGCGCCCGCCCATGGCGTTGGGCTGGCCGGTGACGGAGAAGGGCCCCATGCCGGGCCGGCCGATCCGCCCGGTGGCAAGATGGCAATTGATGATGGCGTTCACCTTGTCGGTGCCGCTGGTGGACTGGTTGATCCCCTGGCTGAAGACGGTCACCACGCGCTCGGTGCCGATCCACAGCCGGCAGAAGCGGGCGATCTCCTCCTCCGAAAGTCCGGTCCCGGCCGCATT
>WFPA01000075.1 GCA_015487815.1 Albidovulum sp. | reverse complement strand
TTCAAGGCTGCGGAACTCACGGCGGCCATCAACAAGTTCCCCGTGCAGTGGGGGCGCATCGGCGAGATGGGCCTGTTCCGCGACGAGGGCGTGCGCACCACCGAGGTGCGGATCGAGGAGCGCTCCGGCTCGCTGGCCGTGCTCGACGGTCACGAATGGGGCGGGGACGGCACCGTCGCCTCGAAGGAGGAGCGGCGCATCCGGGCGATCCACATCCCCCAGACCGTGCACGAGGACGTGCTGCTGCCCGCCGACGTGCAGGACCTGCGGACCTTCGGTTCCGACAACGCGCTGGAGACGATGGAGAGCGTCATCGCGCGGCGCCTGCAACGGATGCGGGCGAAGCACGACATCACCCGCGAATGGCGCTGCATGGGCGCCCTCAAGGGGGTGGTCACGAACCAGAACGGCACCGTGCTGGTCGATCTGTGGAGCGCGTTCAACGTCTCCCAGGTGTCGGTCGACTTCCTCCTGGGGACCTCGACCACCGACATCCGCGCAAAGTGCGAGCAGGTGGTCGACCAGATCGCCGACAATCTCGGCGACGACGTGATGACCGGCGTGCATGCGCTCGTCAGCAAGACCTTCTGGCAGCGCTTCATCACCCATCCGAACGTCGAGAAGTTCTATCTCAACTGGCGCAACGCTCAGCTCCTGACGTCCGGCGGTGCCCGTCGCGGGTTCGAGTTCGGCGGCATCGTCTTCGAGGAATATCGGGCGAACGTCGCCGGCACGCCGTTCATCGCCGCCGGCGAGGGGCACGCCTTCCCGGTCGGGACCACCGACACCTTCGCGATCTACTACGCGCCAGCCGACTTCAACGAGGCGGTGAACACCATCGGCCTGCCCTTCTACGCCAAGGTCAAGCCGAAGGAGTTCGACCGGGGCTACATGCTGCACACCCAGTCGAACAGCCTGCCGATCTGCAAGCGCCCCGCGGCGCTGGTGCGGCTGTTCAGCTCGAACTGATGGAGGCGCGAATGAGGGTGATCATCAGGGAACCGGTCCATCTCGAACACCAGGTCCTCAACGAGGGCGTGGAGGTCGATCTGCCGGACGGGAAGGCGAAGGAGCTGATCCGGGAGAGGCTGGCCGTGCCCGCCGATGGCGGTGGCGGCAACGGCAAGCGCAGGAAGGGTGCGGCCGCTCCCGCAGAGAAAGGGGGCTGATCCATGGCGATCGTCACCGCCGACGATTTGCGCAAGCGCTTCGGGCCGGAGATCGACCGTCTGGCCGACCGCAACGGCGACGTCAGTGCCGATGCCGGCGTGATCGATGCGGCGATCGCGGATGCCGAGGCCGAGGTGACGGCGATGATCGGCCCCGCGATCTCCGGAGTGCTGCCGGATCCGGCGCCGGACGTCCTCAAGCAGCTCACGGCGGTGGTCGCGCGCTACAACCTCTGCCGCCGGGACGTGGAGCCGGACCATCCGGCCTACGTCGCCTACAAGGACGCACTCAGACAGCTCGAAGGCATCGCCCAGGGGCGGATCGAACTGCCGCTCAACGACGGGACCAACGCGGCGGACACGCCACCGGTCGTCGCGAAGGCGCCGAAGTGGTGGATCACGGACGAGGCGCTGGCGCCGATGATGCCCGGGAGGGTGCCGTGATCACGATCGAGATCGATGACGATGGCGTCGTGGCCGGGCTGTCCCGTCTGGCGGGGCGGATGGAGGACATGAGCCCGGTCATGCGCGAGATCGGCGACGCGGTCCGCGAGGCCTCCATGGAGTCATTCGAGCGCGAGGCGCCGCCCGAAGGCGGCAAATGGCCGCCGCTCTCGCCCGCCACAATCCGCCGCCGGCACGGCGGGCCCGTCCATCGCATCCTTCAGGACACGGGCGCGCTCCGCCAAAGCATCGTCAAGCGCCTCGAGGGCGATCGCAGCGTGATCGTGGGCGCACGCGTCGAATATGCCCCGTTCCATCAGTTCGGCACGAGACGCATGCCGGCGAGACCGTTCCTGGGCGTCTCCCCGGCCGCGCGCGAGGAGATCATGGACGCGATCCATGACTGGCTGGGAGACACGGCATGAGCCTGACGACCGACATCGTCGCTCGCCTCGAGGCAGAGGTGCCGTCTCTCACCGGTCACGTCATGAC
>WFPA01000074.1 GCA_015487815.1 Albidovulum sp. | reverse complement strand
GGCTCCCTTCGGCCAGGATCTCGGTCGCGCCGAGGCGCAGGAGGTTCCTGACCGGGGCGGGCGGCTTCTTGCGCAAGAGCCCGTCGAGCACCGCATCGGCCCGTCCCAGATGGCGCAGGGTGCTGCGGGCAAGACGCAGCGCCTCGGCCCGATCGGGGGCCGCAAGACCGGCCAGCTCCGGCGCGCCCTCCTCGAGCGGCATCCTTTCGAGCGTCACCCGGTCGATCAGCTGCGCCGCGCGCTGCCGCGCCCGAACCCCCTGTGCCGCATCCATGTCGTCCTCTCCGATTGCCCCTCGCATGGCTTCGGCGCTAACATGGGCAGCAAACCGGGGAAATGCCAGAAGGAGCCCGTCCATGGCCGAGACATCGCGGCCCGAACCCACCGCCAGCGATCTGCCCGAAGACCGCAAGAAGGGGCGCGATGACCGCCCGCTGCCGCCCGCGGCCCGCCGGGCCCTGGCCGAAGCCGAGGAGCGGCGGCGGCGCATGAAGGCGCGGCGGATGCCGAAAGAACTCGGCGGGCGCGACGGCCCCGAACCCACCCGCTACGGCGACTGGGAGAAGAACGGCATCATTTCCGACTTCTGAGCAGGGCCCCGCTTTCCGGGCGAGGCGGAGCAGCCGCGTCGGGTCAGGTCCCGCCCCGGCCCTCCATCGGGACAAGGGGCGTCGACGGCCCGAGATCAGCTCTCGCCGAGCCCGAGCACGTCGCGCATGGTGAATTCCCCCGGCCCCCTGCCGCGCCCCCATAGCGCCGCCTTCAAGGCGCCGCGGGCGAAGATGCGCCGGTCGGTGGCGATGTGCTTGAGCGAGATCCGTTCCCCCTCCCCCGCGAAAAGCACCTCGTGCTCGCCGACGATGTCGCCGCCGCGGATGACGGCAAAACCGATATGCCCCCTCTTGCGCGGCCCGGTGATGCCGTCGCGCGCCCGGTCGGCCACCTCGGCAAGATCGACCCCGCGCCCCGCGGCGGCCGCCTCCCCCAGCATCAGCGCCGTGCCCGAAGGTGCATCGACCTTGTGGCGGTGATGGGCCTCGATGATCTCGATGTCGAAATCGGCATCGAGCGCCCGCGCCACCTTCTCGACCAGCACCGTCAGCAGGTTGACCCCGAGGCTCATGTTGCCGGCGCGGATGACGGTGGCGTGGCGCGCAGCGGCGGAGATCTTCTCCAGATCTTCGGGTGCAAAGCCGGTGGTGCCGATGACATGAACCGCCCGCGCCTGCGCCGCAATCTCGGCATGGGCGAGGGTCGCGGCCGGCGTGGTGAAGTCGAGCACGCCGCGCGCCGGGGCAATGGCCTCGAGCGGATCGTCGGTGACGACGAGCCCGCGCGGCGCGCCGCCGAGGCATTCGCCGAGATCCTTGCCCACCCAGGGGTGGCCCGGCCGCTCGGTCACGCCGACGAGTTCGGCCCGGTCGCTTTCGTCCACCACCTCGATCAGCATCCGCCCCATGCGGCCCGAGGCCCCCATGACGGCAATCGGCATCTTCTCGTCGCTCATGGCGTCCTCCTTCTTCGCGCCCGACCTGTGGGTGCAGCCCGGCTTCTCATAGCGCCTCGCCGCACAGCGCGAAAGGTGGCGCTTGCACGGCTCCGCCCCCGCCCCTATGTGGAGCGCAAGCGAAAGGACCGGACGGATGAAGAAGTATTCCCGTGGCAAGGGGCCCTCGACCCGCCAGCTGAGGATGGGAGAGCTGGTGCGCCGGCGCCTCGCCGAGATCCTGATGCGCGGCGAGGTCCACGACCCGGAACTCAACGCCATGTCGATCACGGTGGGCGAGGTGCGGATGTCGCCCGATCTGCGCATCGCCACCGCCTATGTCCAGCCGCTGGGTGGAGAAGGGGTCGAAGCCGCCATCGAGGCCCTTGCCCGCAACCGGCCGGCGATCCGCCGTCTGGTCGGCAAGGATCTTCGGGTGAAGTATCCGCCCGACTTCCGCTTCCGCCCCGACCCGATCTTCGATCATCTCGACCATGCGCGGGCGCTCTTCTCCGACGAGAAGCTCCGGCGTGACGTCGAGAATGGCGCCCCGGAGGAAGGGCATGCCGATGAGGGGAACAGCGACAACGGGGAGAACTGAGGGGACGGTCGAATACCTCTCGCGGTCCCGGCCGCCGGGATCGCAGGAGGTGACGGGGCCGTCACGCTTGATTTGCCGGCCCATCCGGTCTATCGCCCCCCGATCCCGGCAACGGGCCGACGGATGCCCCCGACAACGACAGGCGGAGAACGATGGGTAGAAGGCGCAAGACGGGCCGCAATGTGAGCGGCTGGCTGATCATCGACAAGCCGGAGGGCATGACCTCGACCGCCGTGGTCAACACCGTCAAGCGGGCCTTCAATGCCCGCAAGGCCGGTCATGCCGGCACGCTCGATCCGCTGGCCACCGGGCTTCTGGCGATTGCCTTCGGCGAGGCCACGAAGACCGTCCCCTATGTCACCGACGCCCTCAAGGCCTACCGCTTCACGGTGCGCCTGGGCGCGGCGACCAATACCGACGACGCCGAGGGCGAGGTGATCGCCACTTCGGAGCAGCGGCCTTCCGACGAGGAGATCCGCGCCGCGCTGCCCGAATTCGTCGGCGAGATCATGCAGGTGCCACCGGCCTTCTCGGCGGTGAAGATCGACGGCGAACGCGCCTACAAGCGCGCCCGGGCCGGTGAGGACGTCGAACTCGAGGCGCGGCCGCTCTATGTTGAATCGCTCGAGATGATCGACCGGCCCGATGCCGATCATGTCGAGCTCGAGATGGTCTGCGGCAAGGGCGGCTATGTGCGCGCCATCGCCCGTGACCTCGGCGAGAAACTCGGCTGCTTTGGCCATGTCTCGGCGCTCAGGCGCATCTGGGCCGGCCCGTTCGACGAGGAGGACATGGTACCGCTTGCCGAGGTCGAGGCCCGGGCGGGCACGCCGGCAATCGACGATCTGCTGCTGCCGCTCGAGGCGGGGCTCGGCGAGTTGCCCGAGGCGCGGGTAACACCCGAGGCGGCGGCAAAGCTGCGCCACGGCAATCCCGCCCCGGTCATCGCCACCGAGGCCGAATATGGCGAGGAGGCCTGGGCCTCGCTCGGCGGCGAGGCCGTGGCCATCGGCACCTACAAGGGCGGCGAGCTTTACCCGACGCGGGTCTTCCCCCAGCGAATCATCCGCAACTGAGGCCCGGTGGGCATGGCGCTCGTCCTGCGAAGCCACGAGGAAGACGGTATCTCGAGCTGCGCGCTCTGGTCGCCCTGCATGAAATATCGCTACCGCCTCGAGCGGCGCTGGCAAGGCGGGCACGGCCTGCTGCTCTACGTCATGCTCAACCCATCGACGGCCACCGAAGCCGCCAACGACCCGACCATCGCCCGCTGCGCGCGGCGGGCCGAGCGGCTGGGCTTTGCCGGTTTCATCGCCTGCAACCTCTTCGCCTGGCGCGAAACCGATCCCGCGCGGCTGAAACGGGTTGCCGATCCGGTCGGCCCGATGAACGACGCCGTGCTCGTCGGGGCTGCGCGCGAAGCCGATCTCGTGCTCTGCGCCTGGGGTGTGCATGGCTCCCATCGCGGACGCGGGCCGGCGGTCGCCCGGATGCTGCGCGCGGCCGGCATCGCCCTTCATCATCTGGGGCTGACCCGGGCGGGGCATCCGCGCCATCCGCTCTATCTGCCCTATGATCTGTCGCCCCGTCCCTGGCGAGAGGCCGGAGCGGTCGGCGCGCCGGACTGACGCCCTTCGCCTTTCCGCCCGGGCGCGGCCGGCGGTGCCGGGACCGCCTCGGCGGCGCGTCGGCTCTCCGTCACCGGGCAGAGACACGAGAAGCGGCATTGCTTCGACAGCGCTTGAGGCCGCCCCGCCCATCGGGCAGAAGGATGGGGCAGCGGCGAGCGGGAGAAACCATGGAGCGGATCGGCATCATCGGCGGCGGACAGGCGGCGGCGGCGCTCGCGGCGAAGCTGCGCGAGGAAGGGTTCGGGGGAGCCATCACCCTCATCGGCGCCGAGGACGCACCGCCCTACCAGCGCCCGCCACTCTCGAAGAAGTATCTTCTCGGCGAATGGCCGAGGGAGCGGCTCTTCCTGCGCCCCGGAAGCTTCTATGAAGAACAGGGCATCACCCTCCACCTCGGCACCAGGGCGATGGCGCTCGATGCCGCGAGACGCGCGGTGACGCTCGAGAGCGGCGAGACCCTTTCCTTCGACGGGATCGCCCTCGTCACCGGCGCCCGACCCCGGATGCTGCCCGACGCGCTCTTCGCGGCTGGCCGTCCGCCTGTCGGGGTGCATGTGCTGCGGACGCTGGCCGATGCCGACGCCCTCGCCCCCGAAATGGTTGCCGGGCGCCGGCTCGTCATCATCGGCGGCGGCTATATCGGTCTCGAGGCGGCGGCCGTCGCCCGTGACCGCGGGCTCGATGTGACGCTGATCGAGGCGGCGCCACGGATCCTCGCCCGCGTCGCCTGTGCCGAGACCGCCGAATGGTTCACCGCCTTTCACCGCAGCCGCGGCGTCACCGTCATCACCGATGCGCAGATCACCGACATCGGCGGGCTCGAGCGCGTCAGCCACGTGACGCTCGCGGACGGGCGGACCATCGAAACCGACCTCGTGCTCGTCGGCATCGGGGTCGAACCCGAGACGGCCCTTGCCGAGACGGCCGGCCTCGAGGTGGCGCAGGGCATCCTCGTCGATGCTTTCGGCCGCACATCCGCTCCGGCTATCTGGGCCGCGGGCGACTGCACCGTCTTTCCCTGGCGTGGTCGGCGGATCCGCCTCGAGAGCGTGCAGAACGCCATCGAACAGGCCGAGGCGGTGGCGCGCGACATGCTGGGCCGCGGCACGCCCTACGACCCGGTGCCGTGGTTCTGGTCCGATCAGGCCGATGTGAAGCTCCAGATCGCCGGGCTGGGTCAGGGGCATGACCGCATCATCGTGCGCGAGAGCGGGGCGGGGCGTTCGCACTGGTATTTCCGCGGCGACGAATTCCTCGCCGTCGATGCCATCAACGACCCGCGGGCCTACATGGTCGGCAAGCGGCTCCTCGAAGCCGGCCGCACCCCCGACCCGGCGGCTCTCGCCGACCCCGGCGTCAATCTGATGGCGCTGGTGCGGGGTTAGGATGCGGATCATCGCCGGCAGGTTTCGCGGCCACAGCCTCGCCCCCGTCGGCAGGGGGGACGAACGGGCCCGACTTCGCCCCACCCCCGACCGGGTGCGCGAGGCGCTCTTCTCGGCGATCGAGAGTGGCCGTTTCGGCCCTTCCCTCGCCGGCAGCATCGTGCTCGACCTCTTTGCCGGCACAGGCGCTCTCGGTCTCGAGGCGCTCTCGCGCGGCGCCGGCAAGGTGCGGTTCATCGAAAGGGGGAGGCGGGGACTCGCCCTCATCAGGCGCAATCTCGAACGGCTCGGCCTCATGGACGATCCGTCGGTCGAGATGCTGCGGTTCGACGCCACCCGTCTGCCGGCACCGGCGCCCGAGGCGCACGATCTCGTCCTTCTCGATCCGCCCTATGGCCAGGGGCTGGGCGAGAGGGCGCTCGCAAGCGCTTCGCGGGGCGGCTGGATCGCGCCCGGCGCCCTCGTGATGTGGGAGGAAGCCGGCCCGATGCCGCCTCCTCCGGGCTTCGCGCTTCTCGACCGGCGCCGCTATGGCGACACATGGATCACCTGGCTGCGCCATGAAGGAGGTGATCGATGACCGTCTTCCCCGAGCTGCATGCCGCCCTGCGCACGCATTTCGGCCTAGACGGCTTCCGCCCCGGACAGGAGGAAATCGTCCGCGCCGTGTCCGCAGGCGAGGATGTGCTCGCCGTCATGCCCACGGGGAGCGGCAAGTCGCTGTGCTATCAGCTGCCGGCGGTGGCGGCACCTGGCACCGCTCTCGTCATCTCACCCCTGATCGCGCTGATGAACGACCAGGTGCGGGCACTGAGAGAGAACGGCATCGCCGCCGCCGCCCTCAACTCGGCCAACAGTCCCGAGGAGAACGCCGCCATCGAGGCCGATCTGGCCGCCGGACGGCTCGATCTTCTCTACATGGCCCCCGAGCGGCTCGGCATGCATTCGACCCTCCATCTCCTGCGCAAGGCGCCGATCCGCTTCATTGCCGTGGACGAAGCCCATTGCGTCAGCCAGTGGGGCCATGATTTCCGCCCCGACTATCTCGAGATCGGCCGGCTGCGCGCCGCACTCGGCCTGCCGCTCGCCGCCTTCACCGCCACTGCCGACCCTGCGACGCGCGAGGAGATCGTCGCCCGGCTCTTCGGAGGACGTGCGCCGCGACTTTTCGTGCACGGCTTCGACCGGCCCAACCTGCACCTTTCCTTCGCCGTCAAGGACAGGCCGCGCCGGCAGGTGCTCGACTTCGTCAGCCGGCACCGGGGCGAGAGCGGCATCGTCTATTGCGCCTCGCGCGCCCGCACCGAGACGCTGGCCGCCGCGCTTGCCGACGAGGGGCACCCGGCCATCGCCTATCATGCCGGGCTCGAGACGGCGGCGCGCCGCGCGGTCGAGCGTCGCTTCGCCGAGGACGAAGCGCTGATCGTGGTCGCCACCGTCGCCTTCGGCATGGGAATCGACCGTCCCGACATCCGCTGGGTGCTCCATGCCGATCTGCCCAAGAGCGTCGAGGCTTGGTATCAGGAGATCGGCCGCGCCGGGCGCGACGGGCTGCCGTCCGAGATCCTCACCCTCTACGGGCCCGACGACATCCGCCTGCGCCGCATGCAGATCGACGAAAGCCCCGCCGCCGACGCGCGCAAGGCGCTCGATCATGCCCGCCTCAACTCCCTGCTCGCCATCGCCGAGGCCACCGAGTGCCGCCGGGTGCCGCTCCTGCGCTATTTCGGCGAGGAAAGCAACCCTTGCGGCAATTGCGATCTGTGCGACGCGCCGCCCGAAACCTTCGACGGCACCGAGGCGGCGCAGAAGGCGCTGTCGGCGGCAGTGCGCAGCGGTCAGCGTTTCGGTGCCGGCCATCTGATCGACATTCTCACGGGGAACCCGACCGAGCGAATCCGCCGCCTCGGCCACGACGCCCTGCCGACCTTCGGCGTCGGCCGCGAAATGAGCCGCGCCCGCTGGCAGGGGATCTTCCGCCAGCTGATGGCCCATGATCTGCTGCGGCCCGAGCCGGGCCGCCACGGCGCCCTCGTCGTCACCGAAAAGGGGCGAGCGGTGCTGCGGGGCGAGCGGACGCTCCGGCTTCGGGCGGACACGATCCGCCGCGCCGAACGCATCCCGCATGCGGCCGCGCTGGTCGGGGAGGAGGATGCCCCGCTCTTCGCCGCGCTCCGGGCGCTGCGCAAGAAGCTGGCGCAGGACGCCGGTATTCCGGCCTACATGATCTTCAACGACCGCACGCTGATCGCCATGGCCGAGGAGCGGCCGGCCGATCTCGACGCGCTGGCACGGATCCCCGGGGTGGGCGCGGTGAAGCTCGAAAAATACGGCCCCGCCTTCCTCGAGGTCATCACCGGCGCCCCCGTCATGAAGCCCCCGGCGCGGCGGCTGAAGCTCGCCGGCACAGAGGCCGGCACGCTGCATGACCGGCTGCTCGAGGCCGCCCGCGCCCTCGAACACGGCCCGGACGGCACCGACCGGCCGGTTTTCTGCCCGCCGGGCCTCGTCGCCCGCATCGCCACCGATCCGCCGGCAAGCCGTGCCCGGCTCGAACAGATGCTGGGGCGGCGGCGCGCCCCGCGGCTGGCCGATGCCTTCTGGCAGATCCTGCGCTCCGCGGACACCGGCTGAGGCGGCGGGCGCTCAAGACCCGCACCGACGCAGACGAAAGCGCTGACGACAAAACCGTTGCCCTATGCGCATTTCCATGCGTAAATCCCTGAAAAGCCCCGCCAGAGGGCCGACAGGGAGGATTTCATGGACGCACTCCAGCTCCTCGTGAGCGGGTTGGCGAACGGCTGCATCTACGGCCTCATCGCCCTCGGCTTCGTGCTGATCTACAAGGCGACAGAGGCCGTCAACTTCGCCCAGGGCGACATGATGATGCTCGGGGCCTTCATTACCCTCGGACTCAACAACGAGGCCTGGCTGGGCCTGCCGTTCTGGCTGGCCGTGCCCCTTGCCATCGCCGTCATG
Organism: Albidovulum sp.; assembly: GCA_015487815.1. GTDB lineage: Bacteria > Pseudomonadota > Alphaproteobacteria > Rhodobacterales > Rhodobacteraceae > WFPA01. The sequence continues at coordinate 40,433 of WFPA01000074.1, read as the reverse complement.
GCCGCAATCGGCTACCTCCTCGACGCCCTCGTGCTCAGACGCATGTTCGGCCAGTCGCAGATCGCCGTCGTCATCCTGACGATCGCGCTCGGCTTCATTGCCCGCTTCATCGCCGGGGCGATCTGGGGGCATGAACCGCAATCGCTCGAGAGCCCGATCGCCGGCATGGAGGTGCGGGTAGGCGGCATCGTGCTCGGGCTCGACGAAGTGGCTGTGATTGTGGTGACGGTGGTGCTGACGGGCGTGCTCTACCTCTTCTTCTCGCGCACGCGGCTCGGCCTTGCCATGCAGGCGACCTCGCAGAACCAGCTTGCGGCCTATTACATGGGCATTCCCGTCAAGCGGGTCCATTCTCTGACTTGGGCACTTGCCGGGGCGATGGCCGCCATCGCCGGCATCCTGTTCGCCACCAAGGGGGCGATCGACCCGAACAGCGGCCTTCTGGGCATCAAGGCCTTCGCCGCGGCGGTGATCGGCGGCTTCGGTTCGCTGCCCGGGGCGCTTCTGGGAGGGCTGATCGTCGGCCTCGTCGAGCCCTTCTCGGCCCGCTACATCGCCGCCGGCTTCTCGCAGATCATGCCCTATCTGATCCTGCTCCTGATCCTCGTCTTCCGGCCCGACGGCATCCTCGCCCAGGTGCGGCAGAAGAAGGTCTGAGCCATGCGCATCGTCTTCAAGACCTCCCATGACGCCGACATCCGCCTGTGGAAGCATGGCGCACAGCTCTTCTGGTATCTCCTGCTCCTCGCCGCGGCGGTGGCGCTGCCGCTCCTGCTCGACGATTTCATGCTCGGCGAGGCGACCAACGTGCTCGTCTGGGCGATCGCCGGCATGGGGCTGATGCTGCTCGTCGGCCATGCGGGGCAGGCCTCGCTCGGCCATGCCGCCTGGCTCGCCCTCGGCGCCTATGCCGACACCCTGCTGCAGACCAGGGCGGGGCTGCCCTTCCTGATGTCGCTGCCGCTTGCGGCGGTGATCTCCGGGCTCGTCGCCGCGCTCGTCACCCTTCCGATCATGCGGCTGCACGGTATCTATCTCGCCATCGCCACGCTCGCCCTTTCGGTGCTGACCGAAGACATCATCATCCTGGCCGAGCCCTGGACCGGAGGCGTTTCGGGCCTGTTCGCCCCCGACATCGAGATCTTCGGCATCAATTTCAACCGCTACACCAACCCCGACGGGCTCTACTGGCTGGTGCTGGCAATCACCGTGCTCATCACCCTCGGCTATGCCAACCTGCTGCGGGCGCCGACCGGGCGGGCCTTCGTGGCCGTGCGCGATTCGGAAATATCGGCCCGGGCGATGGGGGTGCATGTGGCCCGGACGAAGACCCTTGCCTTCGCCCTCTCGGCCGCCGTCACCGCCGTCGCCGGAGCGCTGATGGGGCACATGGCCGGGGTCTTCAACAACGAGACCTTCAACATCGTCATCTCGATCTATCTTCTGATGATGATCGTGATCGGCGGGCTCGGCTCGATCCACGGCGCCTTTCTCGGGGCCCTCGTCATCGGTTTCCTGCCCCAGGCCATCGCCCTTCTGCGCAGCGCCCTCGCCGGGGCGCTCGGCATCGGCTCGATCACCATTCCGGGGCTCGAGACGGCGATCTTCGGCGCGATCCTCGTCGCCTTCCTGCTGTTCGAGCCGCGCGGCATCTACGGCCGCTGGATCGTCATCCGCACCTGGTTCGAGCTCTTTCCCTTCTACCGGCGCGACATGTTCCGCCGCCAGCGCAGCTACCTGAAGACGGAGCGGATGCGATGAGCCTTCTCGAACTCGACAACGTCACCCTCGCCTTCGGAGGGGTGAAGGCGGTGGACCGGGTGTCCTTCGCTGTCGAGGAGGGCGAGGTGTTCGCCCTCGTCGGGCCGAACGGGGCGGGAAAGTCCACCATCTTCAACCTGATCTCGCGCTTCTACTCACCGCAGGAAGGGGACATCCGCTTCGATGGGCACTCGATCCTCGACCTTGCCCCCGAGGACATCGCCGACCTCGGCATCGCCCGCACCTTCCAAAATGTCGAGCTGTTCGAACAGGCGACGGTGCTGCAGAATCTCCTGGTCGGTCGCCACCGCCACCGCCGCACCCGTCTGTGGCAGGACATTCTCTTCACCCCCTTCGTGCGCCGCGAGGAGGTGCGCCACCGCATCGCCGTCGAGAAGGTGATCGAGTTCCTCGAGCTCGAGCCCTACCGCGAGAAATACATCCAGGGGCTGCCCTACGGCGTGCGCAAGATGGTCGAGATGGGGCGGGCGCTGGCGATGGAGCCGCGGCTGATCCTGCTCGACGAACCGGCCTCGGGGCTATCGGTCGAGGAGACGCAGGACATCGCCTTCTGGATCGAGGACATGCGCAAGCTCATGGGCATCACCGTCGTGATGGTCGAACACGACATGAACCTCGTGCGCGACGTCTCGGACCGGGTTCTGGCGCTGGCCGACGGGCGCGTGCTGGCCGTCGGCACCCCCCGCGAGGTCCAGACCGATCCGCGCGTGATCGAAGCCTATCTCGGCCCCGAGGAGGACGTGGCATGAGTGACGTCCCCCTTCTCGAAGTGCGCAATCTCGAAACCTATTACGGCCCGATCATGGCCCTGCGCGGGGTCAGCCTTGCGGTGCATCACGGGCAGATCGTCGCCGTTCTGGGGGCGAACGGCGCCGGCAAGACCACGCTCATGCGCACCATCTCGGGCGTGCTGGAACCGGAGAAGGGGCAGGTGGTTCTCGAAGGCGAGGAGGTGACCGCCCGCGAACCTGACGAGATCGTCCGCCGCAAGGTGGTGCACGTGCCCGAGGGGCGCGAGATCTTCCCGCTGATGAGCGTGCGCGAGAACCTGCTGATGGGTGCCTTCACCCGCTCCGACAGGGACGGCATCGCCGCCGACATGGACATGGTCTGCGGCTATTTCCCCGCCCTTGCCGAGCGGCTCGACCAGGAGGCCGGCACGCTTTCGGGCGGCCAGCAGCAGATGCTGGCCATCGGCCGGGGGCTGATGGCGCGGCCGCGGCTGATGCTGCTCGACGAACCCTCGCTCGGCCTCAGCCCGATCCTCGTCAAGGAGATCTTCGCCATTCTCCGTCGCCTCAATGCCGAGCAGGCAGTGACGATGCTGATCGTCGAACAGAACGCCCGCACCGCCCTTGATGTTGCCGATTACGGCTATGTGCTCGAGCTTGGACGCATCGTGATGGACGGACCGGCCGAGCGGCTGAGGGCCTCGAAGGACATCCAGGAATTCTATCTCGGCATGAAGGACGAAAGTCCGCGCGGCCGACGCCGCTGGAAGGCGAGGAAGACATGGCGATGAAGGCAGGGCAAACCGCTCCGCGGACGGCGGAAAGAAGGGCGATCCCGCCACAGCGGATCGTCAACGGGGTGTCGATCAACCGGGACCTCTCGCAGGGGCCGTGGTTCGTCGATGGCTGCGACACGCTTGTCTCCCTCTTCCGCCACCGCTGCCGCGAGCTCGGCGACAGGGTGGCCCACCGGGAAAAGGAGCTCGGTGTCTGGCAGTCCCATTCATGGGCCGAGTTCTACGAAAAGGCCCGGCTGATCGGTCTGGGTCTGAAACGTCTCGGCCTCGAGCGGGGCGAAGTGGTGTCGATTCTGTCGGAAGACCGCAAGGAATGGATCTGGGCCGATCTCGGCATCCAGTCGGTGGGCGGCATCGCTTCGGGCATCTACACCACCGATGCTTCGGCGCAGGTGGCCTATCTCGTCAACGATTCGCGAAGCCGCTTCCTCATCGTCGAGAACGAGGAACAGCTCGACAAATTCCTCGAGCGGCGCGACGAGATGCCGGGCCTCGAGAAGGTGATCGTCATCGACCCGGAGGGGCTGCACGACTTTCGCGACGACCAGGTGATGTTCCTCGACGATCTCTATGTCCTCGGCGATCTGGAACATCAGGAACACCCCGAGGCCTTCGAGGCCGCGATCGACGCGGTGCGTCCCGAAGACGTGGCGATCCTCGTCTATACCTCCGGCACCACCGGCCCGCCCAAGGGCGCCATGATCACCCATGAGAACATCATGTTCTCGATCTCGGCCGGCATCGAGGCGCTGCCGGTCTTCCCCGATGACGAGCAGATCTGCTTCCTGCCGCTGTGTCACATTCTCGAGCGGCTGATCTCGGTCTTCACGCCGATCGCCGCCAGATCCACCGTCAATTTCGCCGAGAGCCCCGAGACGGTGTTCGACAACATGCGCGAGGTCAGCCCCACGGTCTTCACCGCCGTGCCGCGGGTGTGGGAGAAGATCCATTCGCGGGTGACGCTGATGGCCGACGACGCCACCCGTCTCGGGCAACAGGTCTGGAACCGCGCCCTCAAGGTCGGCCTGAGGCGTGCCGAGGCGCTCTATGCCGGCCGGCCCGTACCGCTGCTCGTGGAGCTGGAATGGCGCTTGTGGGACCTCGTGGCCTTGCGGAACGTGCGCCGCATGCTCGGCATGGACCGGCTGCGGCGCGGCACCTCCGGGGCGGCGCCGATCGCCCCGGAACTCCTGAAATGGTATCGCGCCATCGGCGTTCTGATCCTCGAGGGCTACGGCATGACCGAATCGGCCGGGCTGATCTCGGTCAACACCATCGAACGCAACCGCCTCGGCTCGGTCGGCCCCGTCATTCCCGGCGCGAAGGCCCGTATCGGCGAAGGCGGCGAAGTGCAGTACAAGGGCGGCAACTGCTTCCTCGGCTACTGGCGCAAGCCCGACAAGACCGCCGAAACCTATACCTCGGACGGCTGGCTGAGAACCGGCGATGTCGGCCGCATCGACGAGGACGGCTTCCTCTACATCACCGGCCGGCTCAAGGACATCATCATCACCGCCGGCGGCAAGAACATCACCCCGGCCGAGATCGAGAACCGCATCAAGTTCTCGCCCTATGTCTCGGATGCGGTGGTGATCGGCGACCGGCGTAAATACCTTACCTGCCTTGTCATGATCGACCGCGAGAATGTCGAGAAGTTCGCCCAGGACAACCGCATCCCCTTCTCGGACTTCGCCTCGCTCACCCGCGCGCCCGAAGTGCGGCGGCTGATCGCCGAGGTGATCGAGGAGGTGAACCGCGACTTCGCCCGTGTCGAACAGATCAAGGATTTCCGCCTGATCGATGTGCTGCTCGACGCCGAGGACGAGGAGCTGACCGCCACCATGAAGCTCAAGCGGGCGGTGATCGAACGCAAATACAAGGACCTGATCGATGAGATGTATCGCTGAGCGCGGACGTCGATCCTGTGCTATTGTGGGGTTTCGCGACCAACATACCCGAAGGGCGACCGACAACGACAACAGATGCAACCAGGGAGGAAAGACATGTCAGGATTGAAGCTTTTGCTTGCTGCGGCGGGGCTCGGGCTCGGCCTTGCCGCCGCGGCCCATGCCGGGCAGGGCGTGACCGACACGGAGGTGAAGATCGGCTCGAACAGCGACCTTTCGGGCATCTTCGCCGCCTTCGGCGCCCCGGCGGTGAAGGCCGCGCAGCAGTATTTCGACAAGGTGAACGCCGCCGGCGGCGTGCATGGGCGCAAGATCGTCTTCATCGTCGAGGATCACGGCTACCAGATGCCCAAGGCGATGCAGGGGCTCAACAAGCTGGTCAATTCCGACAGGATCTTCGCCATGCTGCTGCAGCTCGGCACGCCGATGAACGTCGCCTCCTTCCCGCTGCTCGAGGCCAGGGGCATCCCCAACATCTCGCCCCTGTCGGCGGCGCGTCAGATGATCGAACCGCCTTCGCGCCTCAAGTTCACCGGCTTCTCGAGCTATTATGACCAGATCCGTGCCGGCATCCGCCACCTGGCGAAGCAGAAGGGAGCGAAGAAGATCTGCGCCATGTATCTGCCGTCCGATTTCGGCAAGGAGATCAAGGAAGGCGCGGTGGACGAGGCGAAGGCTCTCGGCCTCGACTATGTCGCCGAGACCACCCACAAGCCCGACGAGCAGGATTTCGTCGGTTCGCTCACCAAGCTCAAGGGAGCCGGCTGTGACACCATCGCCCTTGCCCTCGGGGTGCGGCAGGTGATCGTCACCGTCGCCACCGCCAAGAAGATGGGCTGGAAGGACGTCAACTTCATCGGCTCCTCGGCTGCCTTCCACACGGCCGTCGCCAAGGTGCCGGGCGGCATCACCGAGGGCTTCTACGCCGCCGCCGGCTGGTCCGACCTCGTTGCCCGGATGAACGACCCGGAGGTGAAGGCCTGGGTGGAGGAATACCAGCAGGCCTTCGGCGAGTTTCCCGGGACCGGCGCCCTGCTCGGCCGCTCGGCCGCGGAGCTCATGGTGCGGGCCCTCGAGAAGGCCGGCCGCGATCTCGATACGGACAGCTTCATCAACGCGATGGAGAGCCTCAGCTACTTCGACAAGATCGCCGGCGTGCCGATCGACTACGGGCCGAACGACCATCAGGGGGGCGACGTGATCGTCGTCTCGGTGATCGAGAACGGCAACTGGAAGGAAGTCGAGCGGATCGGCGGCAAGTAGGAAGCCCGTCCGAACGGCGACGGAAGGGGCGGCGCGGCCGCCCCTTTTCCGTTGCGTGCATGGGAAAGCGCTGCCTGGAGAGCGCGCCCCTGGTCACGATACCCCTTCCCCCGTGATCGCATGGGGGAAAGGGGGGCCCGGTCGCGGTCAGCGTGCGCCCGCCCTTCAGCCGCCGCCGGCAAGCCGCTCCATCGCCTCGGCAAGGGCGATGTCGCGGTCGGAGAGCCCGCCCACGTCATGGGTGGTGAGCCGCACCTCCACCCGGTTCCAGACATTGGTCCATTCGGGGTGATGGTCCATCTTCTCGGCGAGAAGGGCGATCCGGGTCATCCAGCCGAAGGCTTCCGCGAAATCCCGGAAACGGAACTCGCGGCGGATGGCCCTGTCATCGGCCTCAATCCGCCAGCCTTTCCGGAAGAGTGCGGCGATGCGCGGATCCTCGGCGGGCTTCTCGATCCTTTCCGGTCTCTCATCGCTCATCGTCTTCTCCTCTCTTCTCGCCCGATGCTCCTTGGGTGAGGGTGGCTCGATAAGGCAGATCGCGCGCCAGATACGCCCCTTCCCGCGCGAGAAGCTCCGTCTCCTCGGCGATGAAATCGGCGACGGCTGCGGCCAGGCGCGGATCTGCCAGCCAGTGAAGCGAGTGGGTCGCGACCGGCTCGTAGCCCCTGAGCACCTTGTGTTCGCCCTGCGCTCCGGCCTCGACCCGCGCGAGACCGCATTCGATGGCGTGTTCGATCGCCTGATAATAGCACAGTTCGAAATGGAGGAAGGGCTTGTGGACGCTTGCCCCCCACCAGCGGCCGAAGAGGGCGTCGCGGCCGATGAAGTTGAGTGCTCCGGCCACGGCTTCGCCATCCTCGAAGGCCAGCACCAAGAGCACGTCGTCGCGCATGGTTTCGTGCAGGATCTCGAAGAAGGAGCGTGTCAGATAGGGCCGCCCCCACTTGCGTGCGCCCGTGTCCTGATAGAAGCGCCAGAAGGCATCCCAGTGTTCGGGGCGGATGTCCGCACCCGTGAGCCGCGCGATACGGTCAACCGCCGCCTGCGCCCGGCGACGCTCCTTGCGGATGGTCTTGCGGCGGGCGGAGGACAGGGCCGCGAGAAAGGCATCGAAATCGGCATATCCGCGGTTGAACCAGTGATACTGCATCCCCCGGCGATGGAGGAGCCCCGCCGCCGTGCCGGCCCGGGCCTCGTCGGCCGAACAGAAGGTGACGTGCAGCGAGGAAAGCCCGTTCCTTTCGGCAGCCTCCACCAGCCCTTCGATAAGCGCGCGCCGACGCATTTCGGCCGTGGTGCCGTCGCCCGCAACGAGCAGGCGGCGGCCCGTCACCGGCGTGAACGGCACCGCGAGCTGCAGCTTCGGATAATACCGGCCGCCGGCCCGCTCCCAGGCATCGGCCCAGCCATGATCGAAGACGTATTCGCCGAAGCTGTGCTCCTTGATCCAGAGCGGGGCCGCACCGACGACCGTCTCTTCCTCTTCGAGCAGCGCCGGCGACGGGTGCCACCCCGTCCCCGCCCCGACGGAACCGCTCTCCTCGAGAGCAACGAGGAAACGGTGGGTGAGAAAGGGATCGCGCGGCCGGCCGCCATCGGCGCATTCGGGGCAGGCGAGGCGGTCCCAGAGGGCGGCGTCGATCCGGCCGAGGCGGTCATGAAGGACAAGCCGCATCGTCATGCACCGGCTCCGCCTTCGTCTTCTCTCGGGCCATTCCCCCTCACTGCGCCGACGAAGGCCCGGCAGCCCCGAGGCGAGCCGCGACGGGGATCACCGGCAGGTAGCCTTCGAAAGTGATGTTGTCCGCCGTCTTGCGTGCCTCTTTCTCCTCCTCGGGAGAACGGACCGTCCAGGTCAGGATCGGCAGGCCCTTCTTGCGCACCTTGCCGAGTTCCTCACGGCCCAGATGCATCCGCCCGTGGGAAACGAAATCGGCTCCCACCCGCTCGAGATCGGGAATGGTGCTGAGTTCCTCGCGCCGCTCCATCGGCACCAGCTTCCACAGATCGGTATCGACGAAATCCATCGTCACGAGGCCGCGGGGAATGTCGGGGGCATGCCTGGCAAACTCGGCGACCATGTGCGGGTTGAAGGACATCACGGCGACAGGTCCCTCATAACCTTCGAGAGCTTCGGCCACGCGCCGCGGCAGATCGCCCACATTCTCGCCCAGCCCTCCGTCCTGATCCTTCATCTCGATAAGTATCGGCACGCGGCCATCGACGATTTCGAGGATCTCCCGCAAGGTGGGGATGCCTTCGTCGCCTCCCGAAAGACCGATCGCCCCCAGCTCCTCGCGCGAACGGGTGCCGACGGGGCCGCTCTCCTTCGTCAGGCGGCCGAGAGCGTAATCGTGGAAAACCATCGGCTCGCCGCAGGAGGAGGGCTGCACGTCCACCTCGACACCATACCCCTTCTCGATCGCGGCCCTGACAGCAGCGCGGGAATTTTCGGGAATCCCCTTCTCGATATCGTGGAGTCCCCTGTGGGCGAGGGGGATCTCGAGGAAGGCCCGGGGAAGTTTCATGGCCTGTCTCCCTTCGTCGGTATCGCCGTTTCCGAAACGGGAATGTGTGGTGAAGGTTTCGGGAAGCTGTGCCTCGCGTCCTCTCCGGGTGCGGATCGGGCCTCTCTTCCTCATCTATGGTTTCAAGGGCGGATGCGGAACACCCCCTCGATCTCGACGGCCACACCAAGCGGCAGCGAGACCGAGCCCACGGCCGCCCGGGCATGGCGACCGGCCTCGCCGAGCAGCTCGCCGAAAAGGTCGGATGCGCCGTTGATGACCAGTGGCTGATCGGTGAAGTCGGGCGTCGAGTTGACGAAACCGCCGAGCCGGATCACCCGCTCCAGCCGATCGAGATCGCCGCCGCAGGCGACCTTGACCTGCGCAAGAAGGTTGAGGGCGCACAGCCGCGCCGCCGCCTGACCGGCCGCGACATCCATGTCTTCCCCGAGCCGGCCCTTCACCAGCCCGTCCGGTCCCATGGAAATCTGGCCGGAGACGTAGAGGGTGGTGCCGTCGAGCACATGGGGAACGTAATTGGCCGCAGGGGCCGGCGCCTCGGGCAGCTCGAGGCCCATCTCCCTGAGGCGGGTTTCGATCACGGCGCGCATGGCCGGTCTCCTCGGACCGTTTCCGTCGGCCGCAAACTGCCGCGATCGCGTCATTCACGCAAGGGGAATCTTGCCGAAGGGCCGCTTTTCCGGGCCCTTTGCGCGCCCTGGCGATATGCGTATAACGGGCCGGTATCGAGGAGCCTTTTCATGAAGCCTTTTGCCGCCGCCCTTGTCCTTGCCGGGCTCGTTCTTGCCGCCTGCACCCCGCCCGATCCGGGCAGCGGCATCAACGACCCGCATGAGGCCGAGAACCGCAAGGTCCATGCCTTCAACCGCAAGCTCGATGCGACCCTGTTCGGACCGGTCGCCGAGCGCGCGGGCAAGGCACCGGGCGCTCTCGTGACCACGGTGGACAATTTCGCCACCAATATCGACACGCCGCGGGTGGTGGTGAACGATCTCCTGCAGCTCAACCTCGCCGATGCCGCCACCAACACGCTGCGCTTCGTCATGAACTCGACCCTCGGGCTCGGCGGGCTGTTCGATCCGGCCTCCGAGATGGGGCTCTATCTTCGCGAAACCGATTTCGGCGCGACGCTCTATCATTGGGGGATGCCCGAAGGCGCCTATCGCGAGCTGCCCTTCTTCGGCCCGAGCACCGACCGCGACGCGGCCGGCCTGGTGGTCGATTTCTTCCTCAATCCGCTGAGCTGGACCCTGCCGAAGAAATATCGCTGGCTGCCGCCTGCGGCCCTCGTCGAGCGCTGGGCGGCGGCACGGCTGCGCTATGGTGATGCGGTCACCGATCTGTTGCAGAATTCCGAAGACAGCTATGCCCAGCTGCGCCTGCTCTATCTCCAGAACCGCCGCTTCAAGCTGAGGGGCGATCTCGGTGCAGAGGATTACGAGGACCCATACGAGGAATGACCCCCATGCGCGCATTTTCCCGCCGCCATTTCCTGATCGCAACGGCCCTTTCTGCCGTCCTGTCGTCGCTTCGGTCCGGCGCCGCAGCAGCAGCGCTGACCGAGGACGGCGCCAGACGCCTCATCGACAAGGTCGTGGCCGACATCAACGCCATCATCAACTCCGGCGAAGACCGCGAGGCGATGTTCCGCGACTTCGAGAAGCTCTTCAAGCGCTATGCCGACCTCAACGTCATCGCCCGCAAGGTGATGGGCCCGGCCTGGCGGCGGGCCACCCCGGCGCAGCGCCAGGCCTTCAAGGAAGCCTTCGCCCGCTACATGGCCCGCAAGTACGGCAAGCGCTTCCGCGAATTCATCGGCGCCGAGATCAAGGTCACGGGCGTACGGCGGATCAAGAGCTTCTACGAGGTGCGCTCCGTCGCCAAGCTCCGCGGACAGGCGCCCTTCGAAGTGCGCTGGCTCGTCTCCGACAAGAGCGGCAAGACCAAGTTCTTCAACATGTTCGTCGAGGGCGTCAACATGCTGACGGCCGAAGCGCAGGAAGTGCAGGCCATGCTCAGGAAGCGCAAGGGCAATATCGACCGGTTGATCCGTGATCTGCCGAAGGCGGCCTGAGGAACACTCGCGCGCCTTCAGGTGCAGACCATCACGACGGGCCGCTCAATCCGGCACCAGCATGTAACCCTCTCCGCGCACGGTGCGCAGATAGCGCGGGTTTTTCGGATCCGGCTCGATCTTGCGCCGAAGACGGGTGATCTGAACATCCACCGCCCGCTCCTGGGCGCGGCCCTGCCCTCGGCCGAGCTTCTCGACCAGCTCCGCCCGGCTCACCGGCTCGTTCGGCCGCGCGGCGAGGATGCCCATCACCGCGCTTTCGGTGGCGGTGAGATGCACCGGCCCGGCGGCATCCGTGAGCTCGCCGCGGGCGAGATCGAAACGAAGCGTGCCAAGGCGCAGCCGGCGCGGCGCCGTCTCGACCGCCTCGTCGGGCCGGCGGCGCAGGATGGCGTTGATCCTCAGGAGAAGCTCGCGCGGCTCGAAAGGCTTGGGCAGGTAATCGTCGGCTCCTGCCTCGAGTCCGGCAATCCGGTCTTCGGTATCGCCCCGGGCCGTGAGCAGGAGGATGGGCACATCCGCGCCGGCTGCCCGCAGATCGCGGGTGAGGGTGAGGCCGTCGGTCCTCGGCATCATCACATCGAGGATGACGAGGTCGAAAGCCAGCCCCTGCATCAGCCGCCGCGCCTGCTCTGCATCACGGGCAGCAGAAACGAGAAAGCCGTTGCGGCGCAGATATTGTGCCAGAAGACGCCGCAGCCGCTCGTCATCATCCACCACCAGAAGGTGCGGCTGGGGTGCGGCTTCTGTTTCCCGGGGGCGCGCCGGCATCCTTCGGCCCTCCTTCATGCCGTCATGCCTCATCGCGGCGGCGGCGCAAGGCCTCGTAATGGCGACGAAGCTCCGGGTCCATCATGTGTTCGAGCACGGTGCGGAAGCCGGCCACCGCCTCGGGCCCCGCGGCGCGGTAGGCGGCCCGGACGCGCTTGCGCTGGGCCTCGGAAAGTTCCCGCTCGAAGGCCTCGCCCTTTTCGGTCAGAAAGAGATTGCGCTGGCGCCGGTCCTGCTCTCCGACCCGGCTTTCGACCAGCCCGTCATCGATCAGCCGCCGCAGGACCCGGTTGAGCGACTGCTTGGTGACCCCGAGAATGTCGAGAAGGTTGTTCACAGTCGTGCCGGGAAAGCGCTTGATGAAATGGATCGCCCGATGATGGGCCCGCCCGTAGCCGCTCTTGGCAAGGATCCGGTCAGGATCGGCCGTGAAACCGCGATAGGCGAAGAACATCGCCTCGATCCCGCGCCGAATCTGGTCGTCGGTCAGGAAGAGGAGATCCTCGTCTCCCGCATCCGCTCTCTTGCGCAACCGCTCGTTCATTCTCTCCCCCTCGCCCCCGGCCCGCCGGCCGCTGCGACCTGATGTCCTCTCGGCTTCAGTTTATGTCAGCTTCGTTGACATTCCAAGCAGCAAATGTTAGCGATTCGGCAAGTTCACGCAATAATATGTCCGAGACGGACCCTTTCGAGCAACTTGTTGGAAACTCGATACCGCGGCCCGGCCACGGCTCAGGCGAGAGGATGACATGGCGGAAACCGGATATGACGATCGGGACGGCTGGATCTGGCTCGATGGAAAGATGGTCCCCTGGCGCGAGGCCAACACTCATGTGCTGACCCATGCGCTGCATTACGCGAGTGCCGTCTTCGAGGGTGAACGGGCCTATGGCGGCAGGATCTTCAGGTCACGCGAGCATTCCGAGCGGCTTCACAATTCGGGCAGGCTCCTCGACATGCCGATCCCCTGGTCGGTGGACGAGATCGAGGCGGCCAAGGCCGAGGCGCTCGAGGCGAACGGCCTCGAGGATGCCTATGTCCGCGTCCTCGCCTGGCGCGGCGCCGGACCCGACATGGGCGTGGCCTCGGCCCGCAACCCGGTCCGCATGGCCGTCGCTGCCTGGCCTTGGGGCGCCTATTACGGCGATGCCCGCCTCAGGGGCGCGAAGCTCGACATCTCGCGCTGGAAGCGGCCGAGCCCCGAGACCATTCCCTCCCACGCCAAGGCTGCAGGGCTCTACATGATCTGCACCATGTCGAAGCATGAGGCCGAGGCGAAGGGTTGCTCGGATGCGCTGATGCTCGACTATCGCGGCTATGTCGCCGAGGCCACCGGCGCCAACATCTTCTTCGTCAAGGATGGCGAGGTGCACACACCCCTGCCCGACTGCTTCCTCAACGGCATTACCCGCCAGACCGTGATCGGACTCTTGAAGGAACGCGGCATCCCGGTCCATGAACGCCATATCCGCCCTGAAGAACTTGACGATTTCGAGCAATGCTGGCTGACTGGAACCGCCGCCGAGGTCACGCCCGTCGCCGAAATCGGACCGCATCGCTACGAGGTGGGAGATCTGGCACGCGAGATGGTCGATGCCTATGACGCGCTCGTGCGCAGCTGAGAGGGGCCGTCTCTTGAGGCGCGCCGCCAGCGCTGGTATTCTTCCCTTACGGGAAGCACCGCCCACAAGGCAGGTCAGGTGCAAGAATGGAGGCCGAAATAGTCACCCCGAATGGCACTGCGGCCACCGCCGCAGCTTCGTCGGGCAGCATCGCAACCGAAGGCATGTCGCCCGACAGCGTTTCCGCACCCGCCACACCCGCCCCATCCGTCGAGGCGGTTCTCGAGCGGATCCTTTCCTCGCTCGATGACGACAAGGCCGAAGGCATCGTTCCGATCGATCTGAGGGGCAAGTCGCCGATCGCCGACTGGATGGTGATCTGCTCGGGCCGCTCCAGCCGCCAGGTGACGGCAATCTCGGAACATCTCGTCCAGAACCTCAAGGCCGATCTCGCCCTCCGCTGCCGTGTCGAGGGCAAGGATCAGGGCGACTGGGTGCTGATCGATTGCGGCGACATAGTCGTTCATGTCTTCCGCCCCGAGATCCGCGAATTCTATCAGCTCGAGAAGATCTGGCTCGAGCCCGAGGAACTGGCCGCCGCCGGCAACGCTCCGGTCGGCAGCACCTCCTCGGGGGCCGACGTCAACCCGTGACGCGGCTGCACATCCTTGCCATCGGCAAGGCGGGGCGCGGCCCGGAGGCCGAGCTTGTGGACGAATACCGCCGCCGCCTCGCCCGGCAGGGCCGCCGGATCGGACTTGGCCCGCTCGAGATCGTCGAGCTCGAACCGCGCGGGAAGGGCGGCAGGGAGGCCGAGGCGGCGCTTCTCGAGAAACACCTGCCCAAGGGGGGCAGGGTCGTCGCCCTCGACGAACGGGGAAAGATGCTGTCCTCGCCCGATTTCGCCCGCTGGATCGGCGCGGCCCGCGATGGCGGCGCCGGCGACATCGCCTTTCTCGTCGGAGGGGCCGACGGTCTTGCCCCCGCCCTGCGTGAACGAGCCGATCTGGTGCTCTCCTTCGGGCCGATGGTCTGGCCCCATCTTCTTGCACGCGCCATGCTGAGCGAACAGCTCTACCGCGCCGTCACCATTCTTGCCGGTTCGCCCTATCATCGGGCCTGAGACATTCCGCCGATCGGGGGCTCCCTTGCCCATGCCGCGCCTGCGTCCTATGAGAGGGCAGCCCGTGCCGCTTCCAGCGAGGAGGCCCCGATGAGCCGCCCTTCCACCAACTCCCGCGAGACCGCAGCCGCCGCGCCGTCCCATCCGCCGCGTCCGGTGGTGCTGATGATCCTCGACGGCTGGGGTCTCAGGGAGGAGCGCGAGGCCAACGCCCCCGCCCTTGCCGACACGCCCAATTTCGACCGCATCTTCCACACCTGCCCCCACGCCACCCTCGTCACCCATGGCCGCGATGTCGGCCTGCCGCCGGGGCAGATGGGCAATTCCGAGGTCGGCCACATGAACCTTGGCGCCGGTCGGGTGGTGGCGATGGATCTGGGCCGGATCGATCTCGCCCTCGAGGACGGCAGCTTCGCCAATGCTCCGGCGCTCAGGCGCTTCATCGCTGCGCTCAGGCAATCGGGCGGCACGGCCCATGTGTTCGGTCTCGTCTCGGACGGCGGCGTGCACAGCCACATCGACCATATGAAGGCAGCTATCCGCGAGCTTGCCCGGAAAGGGATTCCCGTCGTCGTCCATGTCGTGACCGACGGGCGCGACGTGCCGCCGAGCTCGGCCCTCGGCTATCTGCGCGACCTCATGGAGGCCCTGCCCGAAGGGGCACGCATCGGCACCGTCTCGGGGCGCTACTACGCAATGGACCGCGATCACCGCTGGGAGCGGATCGAGCCGGCATACCGCGCCATGGCCGAAGCCGAGAGCCCCTTCATCGCACCCGACCCGATCGCCGCCATCGAGGCCGCCTATGCCCGCGGCGAGACCGACGAGTTCATCCAGCCTACGGTGATCGACGGCTATGCGGGCATGAAGGACGGAGACGGGCTCTTCTCGATCAACTTCCGCGCCGACCGGGTGCGCGAGATTCTCTCCGCCCTGGGCGAGCCCGGCTTTGCCCATTTCGACGTGAGCGGCCGCCCCCGCTTCGCCGCCATGCTCGGCATGGTCGAATATTCCGATGTGCACGACACGTTCATGGAAGCGGTCTTCCCCAACGAGGACATCGTGCACACGCTGGGTGAATGGCTCTCGCTCCACGGCCGAAAGCAGTTTCGCCTCGCCGAAACCGAGAAATATCCCCATGTCACCTTCTTCTTCAACGGCGGTCGCGAAGAGCCTTGGCCGGGGGAAGAGCGGTTCATGCCGCCAAGCCCCAAGGTGGCGACCTATGACCTCCAGCCCGAGATGTCGGCGCCGGAGGTGACGGAAAGGCTGGTCGAGGCGATCCGCTCCGACCGGTATGACCTCATCGTCGTCAACTATGCCAACCCCGACATGGTCGGCCATACCGGCGTGCTCGACGCAGCCATCGCCGCCGTCGAGGCAGTGGACCGCGGCCTCGGTGCCGCACTCGAAGCCCTCGACGAGATGGGCGGGGCTATGATCGTCACCGCCGATCACGGCAATTGCGAGCTGATGGTCGATCCGCAAACCGGCGGGCCGCACACCGCCCATACCACCAATCCGGTGCCCGTGATCCTCGTCGGCGGTCCCGCGAACGCGCAACTGCGGCCGGGGCGGCTGGCCGATGTCGCCCCCACGCTTCTCGAGCTGATGGGGCTGAAGCAGCCGCCCGAGATGACAGGGCGGAGCCTGATCGAACGGGGCGCTTCCACGCTCGAGCCGCCCGGCCGGGCCGCGATTGCGGAAACCCCGGTCGAACAGGGCCGATGAACCTCCCCCGCCTGCTGCGAACCCTGATCCTCGGGATGCTGCCTCTGGCCGCATCGCCCGCCGGTGTCGCGGTGGCGCAGGAGGCGGCCCGGCACGCCGCCGCCCCCGCTGGCGCAACGGCACCGGCCGCGCGCAAGGTCGCCATTGCCGCCGATCGGCTGCGCGAGGCCCGCGCTGCCCTCGCCCGGGCCGAGAACCTCAAGGAACGGCGCCGCGCCCTTGCCGCCGCCATCGAGAGCTACGAGGCGGCTCTTGGCGAGATGCGGGCCGAGCTGCGCCGTCTCGCCATCCGCAGCCGCAAGCTCGAAGCGGAGCTTGCAGCCCGCCGCGCGGACAAGGCGACTCTTCTCGCCGCCCTCGTGGACATCGCCCGCATCCCGCCGCCGGGGCTGCTTGTCCATAATGGCGGTCCTGTGGCCGCGGTCAGGGCGGCGATGATCCTCGAAACGAGTCGCGCGCGGCTCAGAAGAAGACTTGCCCGTCTCGTTGCCGGCTGGCGCGAGGCCGAGACCCTGCGCCGCCGCCGCGAGGAAATGGTGACGGCCATCACCGCCGCCCTCGCCGAATTGCAGGAAGCGCGCGCCCGCCTCGCCACTGCCGTAGCCGAGCGCCGCCGCGGCCGACTGGTGCCTGTCAAGGCGGCACTCCTGGCCGATCTGGCCCGCTCGGCCGCCACACTCGACGAATTCGCCGCCGCGCTGGCCTCCGATCCGGCCACGGCCCATGAGGAGACGCCCGCGCGCGCACGGCCCCGCCTGCCCCGCGGCGCCCGCATCCTCTATCGCTCGGGCGAGGCCGATGCCGCAGGCATCCGCCGCCCGGGACTCGTGCTCGCCCTGCCGCCCGCCGGCCTCCTCACAAGCCCGGTCGATGCCACCGTGCGTTATGCCGGCCCCCTTGCCCGCTACGGAAACGTGATCGTTCTGGAGCCCGACCCGGCCCGTCTCGTCATTTTCTCCGGGCTGGGAACCCTTTACGCGGATACCGGAGATGTCGTCGTGACGGGCGACCCTCTCGGTCTTGCAGCCGGCAGGCCGCCGGTGCCGCAGGACGCGACCGATAGCCCCTTGCTCGACACGCCCGCTTCGGCCACGCTCTATCTCGAGCTCCGCGAGAAGGGAAAACCGGTGGATCCGCTCGTCTGGTTCACCTCTTCGAAGGATTGAGACACATGAGGAAGTTCGTTCTCTTTGCACTTGCCGGCATCGGCCTCGGAGTCGTCCTCACGACCCAGCTGGCCGCCCCACTCATCGCCGAGGAGCAGGGGCGCAAGCTCACCGTCTACGAGGCGCTCGACCTCTTCGGTGACGCCTTCGAACGCATCCGCACCTATTATGTCGAACCAGTGGACGAGAAGAAGCTGGTCGAAGCCGCGATCAACGGCATGCTGACCTCGCTCGATCCCCATTCGAGCTACCTGCCGCCCAAGGACTTCGCCGACATGCAGGTCAACACCAAGGGCGAGTTCGGCGGGCTCGGCATCGAGGTGACGATGGAGAACGGCTACATCAAGGTCGTCTCCCCCATCGACGGAACGCCAGCGGCCAAGGCCGGAATCCAGGCCGGCGACCTCATCACTCACATCAACGGCGAATCGGTGCTCGGCATGACGCTCGACGAGGCGGTCGAGAAGATGCGCGGCCCGGTCGGCACCGAGATCACCATCACGGTTTTCCGCAAGGGCAAGGACAAACCCTTCGATGTCACCATCACCCGCGACGTGATCAAGATCGCCGCCGTCAAGCCCAGGCTCGAGGGCCGTTTCGGCATTCTCCGCATCACCACCTTCAACGAACAGACATATCCGGGCGTGAAGGACGGAATCGAGAAACTCGCCAGGGAAGCGGGCGGCATGGACGGGATCGACGGCTTCATCATCGATCTGCGGAACAACCCGGGCGGGCTGCTCAACCAGGCGATCAAGGTTGCCGACGCCTTCCTCGACAAGGGGGAGATCGTCTCGACCCGTGGCCGCAACCCCGAGGACGGCGAACGCTTCTTCGCAACGCCCGGCGATCTGGCCGAGGGCAAGCCGATCGTGGTGCTCGTGAACGGTGGCACGGCCTCCGCCTCCGAAATCGTCTCGGGGGCGCTGCAGGACCATCGGCGAGCCGTCATCGTCGGCACCAAGACCTTCGGCAAGGGCTCGGTGCAAACCATCATGCCGCTTCAGGGCAACGGTGCGCTCCGCATTACCACGGCACGCTACTACACACCGTCGGGCCGCTCGATCCAGGCACTCGGCATCGTGCCCGATGTCGTCGTCAAGCCCCTGCCCGAACTGGCCAAGGCCGAGAGCGACGACAAGATGGCGGAACGGTTCCGCCGCTCGGAAGCCCAGCTTCGCGGCCGCCTCGAGAACGATGCCATCACCGCGGAGCAGAAGAAGAAGCTCGAAGAGGAGCTGAAGGCCCTCGAGCGCGAGGAGAAGCTGCGCCGCGAGGACTTCCAGCTGTCCTACGCCATCGACCTCCTGCGCGGCATGAAGGTGCTCCAGGGGCTGAATGCGGGGAACGGAGCAAGGAGTCCGGCGAAGAACTGAGATGGGCGCCTCGGCCGGCGGCTCCACAAGAGCGGCCGGCCGCTGCCGCACCGGCACGGTCGGGGCGGCGGCAAGACAGCGGACAGGGCAATCATCCGGGCTTCTCCTGCCGCGGACGGCAACCAGCCGGCGGCCCCGGCGATCGGCCGCGGACCCTGCGGCGTCCGGCAGCGGCACGCGCCCATGCGGACGCAAGCCTGCTTCGGATCCGTCTCATCCCTTCGAGCGACGGGCGGGGTGGCGGGCCCACTGCTTGACTTTCCCGCCGCCATTGCCCACTCCCTGCCGTGATTTCGATACCCAGTCCCGGGGAGCGGATGCCCATGAGCCTTGCTGATCTGCCCTATCGCCGCGGTGCGGGCGTGGCCCTCGTCAACCGCAACGGCCTCCTGTTCGCCGGCGAGCGGATCGACAGCCCCGGCGCCTGGCAGATGCCCCAGGGCGGCATCGACACCGGGGAGACGCCGCATGCAGCCGCGCTGCGCGAGCTCGAAGAGGAAACCGGCGTGCCCGCTTCCGCCGTCACCCTCATCGACGAGACGCCGGAATGGCTGCGCTACGACCTGCCCGAGGACCTCGTGCCGCAGCTCTGGGGCGGACGCTTTCGCGGCCAGGAGCAGAAATGGTTTCTGTTTCGCCTCGACGGGGGCGACGAGCTCGTCAACATCGCGACCGATCACCCGGAGTTCCGCGACTGGCGCTGGCTCGACCGCCATGCCCTGCTCGACCACATCATCCCCTTCAAACGGCCGCTCTATGACCGGATCTTCGCCCGTTTCGGCCCGCTGATCGACGAGATCGCCGCGGGTGGCAATGCCGGGGAGGGCTGACATGGCCCGCCGCAGCCGCAACCGGATCGACAGCCGCGCCGTCGGCCTCGACATCGCCCTGGCCGCTGCCCGTTTCCTCACCGGCAGGGAGAACCTGCATTACGGGCTGTGGGACGGGCTCGAGATCAACGCCGGCAATCTCGGCCGCGCACAGGAGGCCTATACAGCGCGACTCTTCGCCTTCGCCGGGCTCGACGACGGCCGGCCGCGACGCATCCTCGACATCGGCGGCGGCGCCGGCGAGACGGCCAGGAAGCTCCTCGCCCTCGGTCATGAGGTGGAGATCGTCATTCCGAGCGAAGTGCTGGCTGCCCGCTGCCGGGAGAACGCACCGGCGGCGCGTGTGCATGAATGCCGGTTCGAGGATTTCGCTTCCGACACGCGCTTCGACATCTGCCTCTTTTCCGAGAGCTTCCAGTACATCCCGCCCCGGATCGCCCTCGAGAAGGCGGCGGGCCTTCTGGCCGAGAAAGGCGAGATCGTCATTTCCGACTGCTTCCGTTCTCCCGACTACCGCAAGGAGAACGAGGAGGTCGTGGTCGGGGGCGGGCACCGGATCGAGCGCTATCGCGAGGCACTAGCCGATCTCGGCCTCGAGGTGCTGGCCGAGGAGGACATCACCCGCGCCGTGGCGCCCTCGGTCGAGATCGAGCAGGATTTCTACAATGTCATCGGTTTCGCCATCGGCCGCATCGACCGGGAGCTGCGGGAGAAGAAGCCCTGGCTGCGGGGCAGCCTTGCCGCCCTCCTGCGCCTCTTCATCGACGAGCGGCGGCGGCGGCGCCTCGATCAGCGTCTCAATCAGCGCACCCGCACGGCGGAAAACTTCATCCGCAACAACATCTATCTCATGACCCGGTTGCGACTGCCGGGCTGAACGAATTCAGCCCGGTGGGAGTTGCCAGGGCAGGGTGCAGACCCTACCTTCCGGGTCACGAACCCCCTCGCATCCGGGCACGACAGAAAAGCAGAAAGGACAGACGGCATGATCCCCGGTTTCGGACAGCGAAAGCATTTCTCCGACCTCACCGAGAAGGAGATCCTCGCCCTCGCCATTTCCTCCGAGGAAGACGACGCCCGAATCTACCGGATGTATGCCGAGCGGCTGCGCGAGGATTTCCCGAACACCGCCCGCATGTTCGAGGAAATGGCCCGCGAGGAGGACGAGCACCGCAAGCGGCTGATCGAGCTCTTCAAGAAGCGCTTCGGCGATACCATTCCCCTCATCCGCCGCGAGCATGTCGCCGGCTTCTATTCGCGCCGCCCCGTCTGGCTGGTCGAGAACCTGCCGATCAAACGGATCCGCGAGGAAGCCGCCCTCATGGAACGCGAGGCCCACGACTTCTATCTCCGGGCCGCCCAGCGCACCTCCGACGCCGACACCCGCAAGCTCCTCGGCGATCTCGCCGCCGAGGAGGCGAAGCACGAGAAGCTGGCCGAGGAGCTCGAACGCGAGCTCGAGGAAGTCGGGGCCAAGGACAAGGAAGACCTTGTCGCCCATCGCAAGTTCATCCTCACCTGGGTGCAGCCCGGTCTTGCGGGGCTGATGGACGGTTCCGTTTCCACCCTCGCCCCGATCTTCGCCACCGCCTTCGCCACCCAGGACACCTGGACCACCTTCCAGGTCGGCCTCGCCGCCTCGATCGGGGCCGGCATCTCGATGGGCTTCACCGAAGCGGCCTCGGATGACGGGGTGCTGTCGGGTCGGGGCTCGCCCTGGAAGCGCGGTGTCGCCTCGGGGATAATGACGGCGATCGGCGGGCTCGGCCATGCCCTGCCCTATCTCATTCCCGATTTCTGGCTCGCCACCGCCATCGCCATCGCGGTCGTGTTCGTCGAACTGTGGACCATCGCCTGGATCCAGCATCGCTACATGCAGACTCCGTGGCATCGGGCGATCTTCCAGGTCGTGCTCGGGGGCGTGCTGGTCTTTGCCGCAGGCGTGCTCATCGGCGGCGGCTGACGATGGCCGCGGTCTTCTGGCAGGCCCTGCCCTTCTTCGCCCTGCTTGGCTGCGGCTTCCTCGCCGTTCGCGCGCAGCTCTTCGCCGCCGAGGGCGTGCGCTGGCTGAGCCGCTTCGTCTTCCTCTTCGCCCTTTCGGCGATGCTGTTCCGCTTTGCCGCCACGCTCGATCTGGCCGCAATCCTCAACCCGCCCCTCCTTGCCGCCTACCTTCTCGGCACAGGGGGGCTCTATCTGCTCGTGATGCTCGCCGGCCGGCTGCGCGGCGCCCCATTCGAGGAAGCCGTGATCGAGGCGCAGGCAAGCGTGATCGGCAATGTCGGCTTCATGGGCGTGCCGATGCTGGTGGCACTGATGGGCGAAGCCGCGGCCGGCCCGATCCTTCTGGTGCTCGCGACCGACCTTCTCGTGTTCGGCACGCTCATCGGCGCCCTCATCGCCCTTTCCCGTGGTGGCACGTCCTCGCTGGCCGCACTCTGGCCGGTGGTGAAGGGCGGGCTCTCGAACCCGATGGTGCTCGCCATGGCCGCCGGTCTCGCCTGGTCGGCCTTCGGCCTGCCGCTGCACGGCGCCTTCGACCGCTTCCTGACCCTTCTCGGCAACGCCGCAACGCCGGGGGCGCTCTTTGCCATCGGTGCCTCGCTCGCCGGCGCCCGGCTCGCACGGCCGGCGGTGGCTCTCGGCCTCTCGAGCGTCAAGCTCGTCCTCCACCCGCTTGCAGTGCTGCTCGCCGCCCGCCTCGTCGGCACCGGCGGCTTCCCGGCAGGTGTCGCGGTCGCCTGTGCCGCCCTGCCCACGGCCGGCAACGTCTATCTTCTCGCCGAACACTACCGCATCGCCCCGGCGCGCATCTCCTCGACGATCTTCCTTTCCACCCTGCTTTCGATCCTCACCATTCCCGTCCTTCTCACCCTCACCGGAGCCGTGACCTCCCCATGAGCGCAGAAACCGCCCCCGAAGCCGTCATCTTCGAAATCGGCAACGTGCTGATCGGCTGGCAGCCCGAACGCTTCTACGACCGTCTCGTCGGCCACGAGACGCGCAAGCGCCTGTTCGAGACGGTCGATCTTCACGCCATGAACGAGCGGATCGACCGGGGTGGCGACTTCCATGCCACCGTCGAGGAGACGGCGGCGGCCCACCCCGAATTCGCCCCCCTCATCCGGCTGTGGCGCGAGCGCTGGCTCGATCTCACCGGCCCGGTCATCCGCCCCTCGGTCGCGCTCCAGCAAAGCCTGCGGGAAGCGGGCGTGCCGGTCTTCGCGCTGACCAATTTCGGCATCGGCTCCTTCGAGATCGCCGAAGCCCATTACGATTTCCTCGCCGATTTCGACCGGCGCTTCATTTCGGGTCATCTCGGCGTCACCAAACCCGACCCGCGGATCTATGCCATCGTCGAGGAGGCGTGCGGCCTTCCCCCGGAGCGTCTCCTCTTCATCGACGACCGGGCCGACAACATCGCCGCCGCCTGGTCCCGCGGCTGGCAGGTGCTGCATTTCACCGACCCCGCTGCAAGCCCCGCCGCCCTGGCCGCGCGTCTGACCGAGGCGGGGCTCGTCAGTCCCGAAGCGGCGGCCGCGGCCCTGAGCCGCGCCGGACAGACGGAGGAGGAGCAGGCATGAAGACGATCGGCCCCGACATCGAGGAACGACTCGACTGGCTGGAGCTCGCCCATGCGCTCGAGGCCGGCCATCGTCTGCCGCGGCCGCAGATTTCCGACGTGCTCTTCACCCGCGGCGAGGATGCCATGCTCTCGCGCCATGCCTGGATCGACGGGCTCGGCATCCTCGTCAAGACCGCGACCGTCTTTCCCGGCAACACCGTGCGCGACATGCCATCGGTAAATGGCGCCGTCACCCTGTTCGACGACATGACCGGAGCCCCCAGGGCGCTGATCGACTTCTCCCTCGTCACCCGCTGGAAGACCGCGGCCGACAGCCTTCTCGGTGCGCTCCATCTCGCCCGGCCCGACAGTCGCAGCATCGCCGTCATCGGCGCCGGAGTGATCGCCGGCATGCTGATTCGCGCTTATGCCGCCGCCTTCCCGGAAGCCCGTTTCACGATCTGGAACCGCACCCCCGAACGGGCGCGGATGCTTTCCGCCCGCCTCGCCGATCTTGCTCCGATCGACGTTGCCGACGACCTCGAGACCGCCGTGCGCGGCGCCGACATCGTGACCGCCGCCACCATGAGCACCGAGCCGCTCATCCGCGGCGCCTGGCTCCGCCCCGGCCAGCATGTCGATCTCGTCGGCGCCTTCCGCCCCGACATGCGCGAGGCCGACGACGCAGCCCTTGCGCGCGCGAGAATCTTCGTCGATGCCCGCGCCACCACCATCGGCGAGATCGGCGAACTCGTCATCCCGATGAAGAAGGGCGTGATTGGCGAGGACGACGTGATTGCCGACTTTTCCGACATCGCCGCAGGCCGCTTCCGCCGCACCTCGCCCGAGGAAATCACCCTGTTCAAGAATGGTGGCGGCGCCCATCTCGACCTGATGACGGCCGCTTACATCGTGCGGAAGACCGCCGCCTCTCAGGGCTGAGCCATCCCTTCGGCGCCGATGAGAGCCGCGCAGAGATTTCCCGAGCGCCAGGCGCCAAGATCGATCCGCACATAGCCCGGAGCGACGACGGGCGCCGGCATCACCGTATGGCCATGCACGACCCAGATCCCGTCCCGATGGGGCGGATCCGCGGGCGAAGGCCGGCGCCACAGGAGATCCTCCTCGCGCTGCGCCTCGAGCGGCCTTCCCGGATCGACAAGCGCATGGACAACGACGACATTGCCGCTTCGCCACAGCAGCGGCCGCGCCTCGAGCCAGGAAAGCAGCCCTGCCGCCTCAAGCGCGGCCTCGAGCCGTGCGGCAAGTCCGGCAGGGCCATGTGCGAAGGGATCGATGCCGAAGCTCTCCAGCGTCCCGGTGCCGCCATTCATCAGCCAGAGCCGCCCCGCACCGACCGGATCGGCAAGAAAGTCGCGCATCATCCGCTCGTGATTTCCGAGAAGCGCAACGGCGCCCGCTTCCGTCAGCGCCTTCACCTTCAGAAGCACGTCGCGGCTGGCCGGACCACGATCGACGAGATCGCCGACGAAAACCCGTCGCGCGCCGGGCACCGCCTTCTCCAGGGCTGCAAGCAGCGCATCAAGCAGATCGACCCGGCCGTGAATGTCGCCGATCACGGCCAGGGGTTCCGCCGCAGCCAGCGGGCCGGGCGTTTTGGCAACCGGCCGCCTTTCTTGTTGCGGCGCCACGGGCCGCACGGTGAGAAAGCCGACTGCGCCCCAGGCGGTCTCAACCACGATTCCGGCCATCATCTCCTCATCGCTGCCAGCATGCCCCGCACAATTTCCGCTCATCGTGCCTCCGTGCCCGAAAAGCACTTGCTCTCGTGCTCATTCCTATTTACGCAAAAAATTAAACAAAAAACTGCTGGCGCCCTCTTCATTTTTTCCGGACCTGCCCCATTTCACGGCAAAGCGCATGTTCGAGCACATGCAGACGGAAACATGAAACGGGATCGCGAGGATGACAAAACCGGCTGAGGCAATTCGACAGGATATCGTGCAGGCCATGCCCGGCGCCGAAACGCCACAGGACGAAGATCTCGTTCTCGGGGAGTTCGTGCCCTATCTTCTCGTGCGCACCGTAGGCAAGCACACGGCACGGCTCCGGCGGCGGCTCGCTCCTTTCGGGCTGACCATCGTCAAGATGAGGACTCTGGGCGTTCTGAGCGTGAGCGACGGCGTTCAGATCGGCGAGCTGGCCATGCATGCCGTCGTCGAACAATCCACCCTGTCACGCGCGCTGGACGGCATGGAGCGGGACGGGCTCGTCGTCCGAAGGGTCAACCCCGACGACAACCGCGCCGTGCGCGTCTACATGACCGAAAAGGGCCGTGCCCTCTTCAAGCGCATCTGGCCCTTCATCCGCGAGGCGGGCGACGAGCTTTTCAGGGGCATCTCCGAGGAGGAGAAGGCCACCTTCAAGACGACGCTGAAGAAGATGCTCGCCAATATCGACGAGAACTACCGCATCCAGCAGGCCCTGGCCGCCGAGGACTGAGCGGACGCGACGGCATCGTCACATGGAAGGTCAGCCCCGCGGCGGGTGAAGACTGCGCCCGAGCAGATCGACCCAGTTGCGCCAGAGGATCCGTTCGATGAGAGCGGCGCCGAAGCCGGCCCGCTCCATCTCGGCCACCAGCCGCGGCAGGCCGGCCGCATCATCGAGGGCATCGGGAATCTCGGCACCGTCGAAATCGGAACCGAGGGCCACGCCGGTCTCGCCGAGCCGCTCGACCAGTCGCGCCAGATGGGCGGTGATGACCGAAAGCGGCGTGCCGGCTTCGCGCCGGCCATCCGCGCGCAGGAAACCGACGGCGAAATTGACCCCCACGAGCCCGCCCGAATCGCGAATCGCGTCGAGCTGCCAGTCGGTGAGATTGCGCGGCGAAGGGCAAAGGGCGTGCACGTTGGAATGGCTGGCCACGAGCGGCGCATCCGAAAGTGCCGCCACGTCGCGAAACCCGGCGGCGTTGAGATGGCTGAGGTCGATGACGATGCCGAGGCGGTTGCATTCGCGCACGAGCCGCTTGCCGGCCTCTGTCAGCCCCGGTCCCTCCTCGGGCGTGCCAGGAAAGCGGAAGGAGACGCCGGTACCGAAGATGTTGGGCCGCGACCAGACCGGCCCGAGGGAGCGCAACCCCGCAGCATGGAGCACCTCGAGCTCGTCGCAACCGGGACCGACTGCCTCCGCTCCCTCGACATGCAGCACGCAGGCAACGGCACCGGCCGCCCGGGCCGCCTCGATCTCTCCGGCCGTGCGACAGATGCGAAAGTCGTCGGGCCGCGCATAGGCCATGCGATGGGCGATGGCCATCATCTCGAGCGTGGCGCGGCGGGCATCGGCAGGCTCGATCGGATCGAAGGCCGGCAACGTCTCGAGCGGCAGAGCGGAGAAATCCGGCATCGGGCCTTGCTGCGGCACCCAGATGGCGAAAAGACCACCGGCAAACCCGCCCGCCCGGCAGCGCGCGAGGTCGAGATGACCGTCGGAGCGCCCGGCAAAGAAGGCCTCCCCCTGCCGGTCGCCGGCCGACCAGAGCTTGTATAGAAGATCGTTGTGCCCGTCGAAGACGGCATGCTGCCTGTTCATCGAACAGATCCCCTTTGTGGTGAAAGGTCACCACCCCCACAACGAAAAGGACTCGACAGGGGGCGCGACAATTTGTCAATCTCCTCGAGGACGCCGGACAACCGGCGCCTGCCGATCGAAGGATCGCAATTCAGCAGGGAGATGGAAAGATGTTTCATGAAAGATTGCGGGGGGTTGCCGCCGCGCTGGCGCTTGGCCTCGGTCTGGGGCTGGGAACGATCCCGGCCATGGCCGGCACCCCCGACAACGTGCTGGTCATAGCTGACAAGATCGACGACATCGTTTCGCTCGACCCGGCCGAGAGCTTCGAGTTCTCCGGCAACGACATGCTCAACAACATTTACGACACGCTAGTCGAGCTCGATCCGAACAATCTCGGCCCCCTCGTGCCGGGGCTGGCGGAAAGCTGGTCGGTTGCCGATGACGGCAAGACCTACACCTTCGTCATGCGCAAGGGGGTGAAGTTCCACTCGGGCAATCCGGTGACGGCCGAGGACGCCGCCTGGTCGCTGCAACGGGCCGTCAAGCTTAACAAGACGCCCTCCTTCATCCTCACCCAGTTCGGCTTCACGCCGGAGAACGTCGATCAGCGCATCCGCGCCGAGGGCGACAAGGTCATCATCACCACCGACAAGAAATACGCCCCGTCCTTCTTCTACTACTGCCTGACGGCGGTGGTCGCCTCGATCGTGGACAAGAAGGAAGCGCTGGCACATGAGCAGAACGGCGACATGGGCTATGGCTGGCTGAAGACCCATTCGGCCGGTTCCGGCGCCTACAGCCTCAAGCTCTACAAGCCTTCCGACAGCTACATCCTCGAAGCCAACAAGAGCTACTGGCGCGGTGCCCCGGCAATGGAAAAGGTGTTCGTGCGCCATGTGGCCGAGCCCGCCACCCAGCGGCTGTTGCTCGAAAAGGGTGACGTGGACATCGCCCGCAAGCTGACGCCGGTGGACATCGAGGGGGTGAAGGGCAATTCCGACATCAAGGTCAGGGACGAAGTCCGCGGCCGGATCATGTATATCGCCCTCAACAAGAAGGTCGCTCCGCTCAACAACCCGAAGGTCATCGAGGCGATCAAGTATCTGATCGACTATGACGGCATGGCGAACAGCTTCCTCAAGGGGGCCTATGTCGTCCACCAGGCCTTCCTGCCCAAGGGCTTCCTCGGCGCGATCGACGACAGGCCCTACAAGCTCGACATCGAGAAGGCCAGGGCACTCCTGAAGGAAGCGGGCGTCGGGCCGTTCAAGGTGCGGATCTTCGTGCGCAACGACCAGCAGCGCCTCGAGATGGCCCAGTCGCTGCAGAACACCTTCGCCAAGGCCGGCATCGAGGTCGAGCTTCGGGTCGGCACCGGCAAGGAGATCCTCGGCCAGTATCGCGCCCGCAAGCACGAGATCTATCTCGGTGCCTGGGGGCCGGATTACCCCGATCCGCACACCAACGCCTCGACCTTCGCCTGGAACCCCGACAACTCGGACGAGGCGAAGCTGACCGGCATTCTCGCCTGGCGCAACGCCTGGCCGGCGAAGGAGACGACGCCGCTGGTCGAGGCCGCCGTGGTCGAGCGGGATACCGACAAGCGCCGGGCGATGTACGAGAAGATCCAGCGGATCCATCAGAAGGTGTCGCCCTTTGCCGAGATGTTCCAGGCCATCGAGCAGGTGGCGATGCGCAGGAATGTCGAGGGCTTCGTCGCCGGGGGCTCGATCCACTCGGCCTTCTACTGGACCGTGAAGAAGAACTGAGCAGGCGCGTCTTGCTCGCGCCGCCGCGGCGGATATTCCCGTTCGCCGGGGCATGAGAAGAAGGGGCCTGCCGGGCGGTGGGCCCCTTCGAGCGGCAGGGGCGGATGCGCCCTCCTCGATCGAACACCGAGAGGCAGAGTTGAGCAGCAACACAACCACCCTTCCCCGCGACGGCATCGCACGCCGGCTGTGGCAGCTGGCAAAGGATCTCCTGCGCCTCTTCGTGATGTTGGCGACGACCTTTCTCGGCCTTCTCGCCATCACCTTCTTCATCGGTCGCGTGGTGCCGATCGACCCGGTTCTGGCCATCGTCGGCGAACGGGCGACGCAGGAGCAATACGAGGCGGCGCGCCACGCCCTCGGGCTCGACCGGCCGCTGATCGTGCAGTTCCTGATCTATGTGAAGGATGCGGCGACCGGCAATTTCGGCACCTCGCTGCTGACGGCAAAACCCGTGCTCGAGGACATCGGCCGCGTCTTCCCGGCAACGCTCGAGCTTGCCACCCTCGCCACCATTCTCGGCGTCCTTCTTGGCGTGCCGACCGGCGTGATTGCCGCTACCCGCCCCGGCACCCTCACCGACCAGATCATTCGCATTCTCGGCCTCGTGGGCTACTCGATGCCGGTCTTCTGGCTCGGGCTGATGGGACTGCTGATCTTCTATGGCGAGCTCGGCTGGGTCGGCGGGCCGGGGCGGCTCGACACCTTCCAGGAAATGATGTTCGAAAGCGAAGTGCCGCGCCATACCGGCATGATCCTGATCGACAGCGCCTTGGCCGGTGCCTGGGACATCTTCCGCAACGCACTGTCGCACATCGTGCTGCCGGCCGGTGTGCTGGCCTATTACTCGATGGCCTACATCAGCCGCATGACCCGCTCCTTCATGATGAACGAACTATCCCAGGAATACGTAACCACCGCCCGGGTGAAGGGGCTGCCGGAATGGCGGGTGGTCTGGGTGCACGCGCTCGGCAACACGCTCGTGCCGCTCATCACCGTCATCGCCCTGTCCTACGCCAACCTGCTCGAAGGCTCGGTGCTGACCGAAACCGTCTTCGCCTGGCCGGGTCTCGGGCTCTACATCACCAATGCACTGATGTCGGCCGACATGGCGGCGGTGATGGGAGGGACGATCATCGTCGGCGCCGCCTTCATCCTTCTCAACATGGCATCCGACATTCTCTACCGGCTGATCGACCCGCGCGCGAGGGCGGCGGCATGAGCGGCCCTTTCCTCACACCCCTCGGGCGGCTTTCGGCCTGGCTGACCGACCCGAACCCGTCCTCGCGGCTGCAGGCGAGACTCGGCCAGGCATGGCTCACCTGGCTGCGATTCTCGCGCAACCCGCTGGCCATGATCGGCCTCGGCATCATTCTCGCGCTGGTGCTGATGGCGCTCTTCGCTCCCCTCCTCGCCCCGCATGATCCGCTCGAGCAGGATCTGACGCGGCGGTTGCTGCCACCCCTCACGCCGGGGCACTGGCTCGGCACCGACGAATTCGGCCGCGACATCCTCTCGCGCATCGTTCACGGCTCGCGCATTACGTTGACCATCGTCGCCCTCGTGGCGGTCACGGCACCGGTCTTCGGCCTTCTCGTAGGCACGGTCTCGGGCTATTTCGGCGGCTGGGTCGATGCGGTGCTGATGCGGCTCACCGACATCTTCCTCGCCTTTCCGCGCCTCATCCTCGCCCTTGCCCTCGTCGCCGCGCTCGGACCGGGCATCGAGAACGCCATCCTCGCCATCGCCCTGACCGCCTGGCCGCCCTATGCCCGCGTCGCCCGAGCCGAAACGCTCACCGTCCGTAGCGCCGACTACATCGCTGCCATCCGCCTTGCCGGTGCCTCGCATGGGCGAATCATCCTCGGCCATGTCACCCCGATGTGCCTGCCTTCGGTCATCATCCGTGTCACGCTCGACATGGCCGGGGTGATCCTCACCGCTGCCGGGCTCGGTTTCCTCGGCCTCGGAGCCCAGCCGCCCCTGCCCGAATGGGGGCTGATGATCTCCTCGGGCCGCAAGTTCCTATTCGACCAGTGGTGGGTCGCCACCATGCCGGGGCTCGCCATCTTCATCGTCTCTCTCGGCTTCAACCTTCTGGGTGACGGGCTGAGGGACGTGCTCGATCCGCGGAGTACCAGCCGATGAGTCTTCTCGAAGTGGACGATCTGCATGTGCGCTTCCCCACCGAGACAGGCATGGTCGAGGCGGTGCGCGGCGTCTCCTTCAGCCTCGGCCGCGAGCGGCTCGGCGTGGTGGGCGAATCGGGCTCCGGCAAGACCATCACCGGACGTGCCATTCTCGGCCTCGTCCGCAAGCCGGGGCAGGTCAGGGCGCGGCGGATGCTGTTCGACGGTATCGACCTCGCACGTCTCGACGAGCGCGGGATGCGCCGGCTGCGCGGCCAGCGCATGGCGATGATCATGCAGGATCCGAAATATTCGCTCAATCCGGTGATGCGCATCGGCCGGCAGCTTACCGAAGGGCTCAGGCTGCGCGAGCGGATGAGCCCAGCCGAGGCCCGCAGGCGGGCGCTCGATGCGCTCGAGGCGGTCAAGATCCGCGACCCGGAGCGCGTCTATGATGCCTACCCCCACGAACTCTCGGGAGGTATGGGCCAGCGGGTGATGATCGCCATGATGCTGATTCCGGGCCCTGACCTTCTCATCGCCGACGAACCCACCTCCGCCCTCGACGTGACGGTGCAGGCCGAGGTGCTGAAGATCCTCGACGACCTCGTGCGTGAGCGAGGCATGGGGCTGATCTTCATCTCCCATGACCTCAAGCTCGTCTCGCGCTTCTGCGACCGGGTGCTGGTGATGTATCGCGGCAAGGTGGTCGAGGAAATCGCCGCCGACCGGCTCGATCAGGCCCGCCACCCCTACACGCGGGGCCTGCTCAACTGCCTGCCGCGCATCGGCGGGCCGCGCGGCCATCTGCCGGTGCTCGAGCGCGATCCGGCCTGGGAGGAGGCGTGAGATGACGGCGATGATCGAGATCGACGGGCTCGATGTCACATTCCGCGTCAAGGGGCACGAGGTGCAGGCGGTGAAAGGGGCGAGATTCACCGTCGGGGAAGGGGAGAGCTACGGGCTCGTCGGCGAATCGGGCTCGGGCAAGTCCACCATCCTCAGGGCGATCTGCGGCCTTGCTCCCGTTACGGGCGGAACGATCCGCATCGAGGGCCGACCGCTTGGTCCCCGGCGTGACAAGGCCTTCGCCAGCAAGGTGCAGATGGTGTTCCAGGACCCTTACGCCTCGCTCCACCCGCGCCATACTCTCGACCGGATCCTCTCCGAGCCGCTTGCCATTCACGGCATCGGCGAACATGACAGGCGGGTGGTGGCGGCGCTCGAGAGCGTCGGCCTGCCGGCAAGCTTCCGCTTCCGCTACCCGCACCAGCTCTCGGGTGGCCAGCGCCAGCGCGTGGCCATCGCCCGGGCGTTGATGCTCGAGCCCGAGATCCTGCTGCTCGACGAGCCCACTTCGGCGCTCGACGCTTCGGTGCAGGCCGAGGTGCTCAACCTGTTGTGGGACCTGCGCGAGGAAAGGGGGCTGACCTATCTGATGGTGAGCCACGATCTCGCGGTGGTCGATCACATGTGCGACCGCATGGCGGTGATGGAGGCGGGGCGCATCGTCGAGACGCTCGAGCGGCCGGATCTGCTCGCCGGCCGTTTCCGTCACCCCTATACCCGCAAGCTGTTCGAGGCGAGCCTTGCCGCCGGTGGCTGAGAGGGCGGCGCCCTTTCGATGGAAAGTCATCCGCAACGGCACATGCCGCCGGGCAGCGTGAAGAGCTGCGGCAACGTCATGACTTCCGGCAACGGATAACGGATTGGGGGGTGACTGGTCGGAGTGGCAGGATTTGAACCTGCGACCCCTGCCTCCCGAAGACAGTGCTCTACCAGGCTGAGCTACACTCCGACCGTGGCGCTGATTTAGGACGCTTCGAGGGCCAGCGCAAGGGGGGCGGACGCGATTTTCACCCCTCGTCCCCCGGCCGTCATCGCCGCGCCGCCGGGCTCATTCGGCCGCGAGACTCTCGTCGAGCGCACGGATGATGGCGTCGCCCATCTCGGCGGTGGTGGCTGGCGTGGCGCCTTCCTTCTGCAAGAGATCGGGCGTGCGCACCCCCTCGGCCAGCACCCGCTCCACCGCCTTCTCGAGCCGGTCGGCCTCCGCCCCCTCGTCGAAGGAATATCGCAGCGCCATCGCGAAGGAGAGAATGCAGGCGCAGGGGTTGGCCTTGCCCTGACCGGCGATGTCTGGAGCCGAGCCATGCACCGGCTCGTAGAGCGCCTTCGGCCGGCCGTTTTCCATCGGCGCGCCGAGCGAGGCCGAAGGCAGCATGCCGAGCGAGCCGGTGAGCATGGCGGCGACGTCCGACAAGAGGTCGCCGAAGAGATTGTCGGTCACGATCACGTCGAATTGCCTGGGCCAGCGCACGAGCTGCATCGCGCCGGCATCGGCATACATGTGGGAAAGTTCCACATCGGGATATTCGTTGTCGTGCACCCACTGCACTTCCTCGCGCCAGAGGATGCCCGACTCCATGACATTCGCCTTTTCCATCGAGCAGACGCGATTGTTCCGCCGCCGCGCCAGCTCGAAGGCGACGCGGGCCACCCGGCGCACCTCCTCGGTGGTGTAGCGCTGGGTGTTGATGCCCACGCGCCCGCCCTCGTTGTCGTCGAAGATCCCGCGCGGTTCGCCGAAATAGACTCCCGAAGTCAACTCGCGCACGATCATGATGTCGAGCCCCGAAATCACTTCGGGCTTGAGGGAGGAGAAATCGGCCAGGGCATCGAAGCAGACGGCCGGGCGGAGATTGGCAAACAGATCCATTTCCTTGCGCAGGCGCAGAAGGCCGCGCTCGGGCTTCACCTCGAAGGGCAGATCGTCGTATTTCGGCCCGCCGACCGCGCCGAGCAGCACCGCATCGACCGATTGCGCCTTTTCCATCGTGCTGTCGGCCAGCGGCACGCCGTGAACGTCATAGGCCGCGCCGCCGACGAGATCCTCCTCGACATCGAAGACAAGTCCGCGCTTCTCGCCGAACCAGTCGATGACCTTGCGGACCTCGGCCATCACCTCGGGGCCGATGCCGTCGCCGGGCAGGATCAGAAGGGAAGGGTTGGCCATGTTGCATCTCCTTGAGAGGCGGATCTCGCTTTCAGCGACTGGCTATGCGCCGGGGAGGGCAAGGTCAAGCTTCGGTGCGCCCATTGAAGGGACGGCGCCACGCGGGTAATGAATTCCGAGGTCCGATGCGCGGCCCGTCTTTCCCGTCCACGAGGTGATCTGATGTATCGGCTGGTTCATCATCCGCTCTGTCCGTTCTCGCGCACCGTGCGGCTGGTTCTCGGGGAAAAGCGGATCGATGCCGATCTGAGGGAAGAGCCCTTCTGGGATCACCGGGCCGAATTCCTGCGCCTCAACCCCGCCGGCATGGTGCCGGTGCTGGTGATCGAACCCGAGGGCCCGGCGCGGCCCCGGCCGCTCAAGCTGGCCGATTCGGCCGCGATCTGCGAATATGTCGACGAGACCCATCCCGAGCCGCCCCTCATGCCCCGCACTGCCGAGGAGCGGGCAGAAGTCCGCCGTCTCATGGCCTGGTTCAACGAGAAATTCGCCCGCGAGGTCTCGATGCCACTGCTCGAGGAGCGCCTCTTCAAGAAGATCATGTCCGCCGGCCATCCCGACAGTCGGCGCGTGCAGAACGCGCTCAGGCGCCGGCGGCTGCACATGGCCTACATGGAAAAGCTGCTCGAGCGGCGTCGCTGGCTCGCCGCCGAGCGCCTGACTCTGGCCGATTTCGCCGCCGCCGCCCATCTCTCCTGTCTCGACTATCTCGGCCTCGTTGACTGGAAAGCCAGCGAAACAGTCAAGACCTGGTATGCCACCATGAAGTCGCGCCCGCCCTTCCGTTCGCTTCTGGCCGACACCATTCCCGGCTTCGTTCCGCCGTCCCATT
Organism: Albidovulum sp.; assembly: GCA_015487815.1. Classification (GTDB taxonomy): domain Bacteria; phylum Pseudomonadota; class Alphaproteobacteria; order Rhodobacterales; family Rhodobacteraceae; genus WFPA01. Next base: position 5,941 of record WFPA01000074.1, on the reverse strand, counting down.
ACACGGATTTCGACTTTTGACCGATCCTGCCGCGCTCAAGGCCGCCCTCATCGCAAGGGCCCGTGAGGAAGGGTTCGACGACATCGGCATCACGGCACCCGATGCGATCGTGCCCGAGGCCGGAGAGCGGCTCCGCGAATTCGTTGCCCGCGGCTGGCATGGCGAAATGCGCTGGATGGCCGAACGGATGCACTGGCGCGGCAATCCGGCGGCCCTGTGGCCCGAAGCGCGTTCCGTCATCATGCTGGCGGAAAGCTATGGTCCCGACGAGGACCCCCGCGCCATTCTCGCGCGAAAGGACCGCGGGGCGATCTCGGTCTATGCCCGCGGGCGCGACTATCACGACGTGGTCAAGAAACGCCTCAAGCGGCTCGGCCGCTGGCTGATCGCACAGGCGCCGGGAACGGAGATCAAGGTGTTCGTCGATACCGCGCCGGTGATGGAAAAGCCGCTCGGCGAAGCCGCCGGCATCGGCTGGCAGGGCAAGCACACCAATCTCGTCTCGCGCAGGCTCGGCAGCTGGTTCTTTCTCGGCGCCATCTTCACCACCCTCGATCTGCCGAAGGACCCGCCCGAGAGCGACCATTGCGGCACCTGTCGGCGCTGCCTCGACATCTGCCCGACCGGCGCCTTCCCCGCCCCGCGGCAGCTCGATGCCCGCCGCTGCATCTCCTATCTGACCATCGAACATGCCGGTCCGGTGCCCGAGGCACTGCGCCCCGCCCTCGGCAACCGCATCTATGGCTGCGACGACTGTCTCGCCGTCTGCCCGTGGAACAAGTTTGCCATGCGCGCGCGCGAAAGTCGCTACCATGCCCGCGAGGCGCTGCGGGCACCGAAGCTGGCCGATCTCGCCCGGCTTGACGACGCGGCGTTCCGGGCGCTGTTCTCGAAATCCCCGATCAAGCGGATCGGCATCAACCGTTTTCTGAGGAATGTGCTCTATGCCATTGGCAACTCAGATGAAAGAGAGCTTCTTGAAGTGGCGCATGAACATCTCGATCACCCTGATCCGGTGGTGACCGACGCTGCAAGATGGGCCGTGGCCCGGCTCAAGGCATCCCCCACCCACACATTGGCGCGAGAGGAGCCCGAGGCATGACGCAGGAAATGGAACGAGAGAAGGGGCCAGGAACGCTCCTCATCGTCGGCTGCGGCTACACCGGCACCGCCTTCGGCCGGGAGATGGCGCGCGCAGGCTGGGAGGTGATCGGCACCACGCGCGAGGCGTCCCGGATCGGAGCGATCGCGAAGGCCGACATCACGCCCCTTCTCTGGCCCGGCGCGCCGCTCGCGCCGGTGATCGACCGCGCAAGCCACCTTCTCATGGCCGCTCCCCCCGGCCCCTCGGGCGATCCGCTGATCGCGGCCGATAGGGACTGCCTCGTCGCCCGGGCCGATCGTCTCGACTGGGTGGGTTATCTCTCGACCACCGCCGTATATGGCGACCGCCAGGGTGGATGGGTGGACGAGGAAACGCCCCCCGCCCCTTCCTCGGAGCGGGGCCGCTGGCGCCTTCGGGCAGAGAAGGAATGGCTCGAATTGCATCGCCGGCACGGCCTGCCGGTGCACATATTCCGCCTCGCCGGCATCTACGGCCCCGGCCGCGGCCCTTTCGCCAAGATCAGGCGCGGCACGGCCCGGCGTATCGTCAAGCCGGGTCAGGTCTTCGGACGGATCCATGTCGATGACATCGTGGCCGCGCTCAAGGCATCGATCACGCGGCCCCATCCGGGGCGGATCTACAACCTCACCGACGATCTGCCGGCACCACCCGACGAGGTGATCGCCCATGCCGCCAGCCTCCTCGGCCTGCCGCCTCCGCCGGCCGAATCCTTCGAAACGGCAGAGATGTCGCCCATGGCACGCAGTTTCTATGGCGAATCGAAACGTGTCTCCAACCGGCGCCTGAAGGAGGAGCTCGGCGTCACGCTGCGGCATCCCGACTATCGCAGCGGCCTTGCGGCGATCCTGGAAGCCGAAGCGGCTGCCGGCGATGGTTGACCCTTCGGCCCCGGCCACCCAAAGAAAAACGGCGGGCCACGGCCCGCCGTTTCCAATCCGACTGTGCGCCTATCAGCGGCGGGTCGCCGCGTAGACCGCCAGAAGCACGATGATCGGCACGATGAGACCGGTGGACGAGGAGGAGGTGTCCTCCTGGATCACTTCGGGCTCCATCACCGGCTCGGCCACATTGCCGGCCATGGCAGCGGTCGCGCCAAGCGAGAACGCAGCGGCGAGAATGATTTTCTTCATCTGTCTTCCTCCTGGAATTCATGCCGAAAGGGCACATCTTGTGTTCGTGTGATCACACTTAAGCCCCCGATCGGCACGATTGCAACTGTCAGCCTTGGCCGGGAGCCGATTTTTTTCGGTGAACCGTGTCAAATGATCAACACCTGCGTGCCCACTTTCGTCAGGGCGAACAGATCGGCGATCTGGCTGTTGTAAAGACCGATGCAGCCGTTGGACGAGCGACGCCCGATCTTTCGCGTGTCGTGCGTGCCGTGAATGCGGTAGTAACGCCACGACAGATAGAGGGCATGGGTGCCGAGCGGGTTCTTCGGCCCCGGAGGGATGTAGTCCGGCCATTCGGGGTTGCGCCGCTTCATCGAGGGGGTCGGTCGCCAGCTGGGTCCCACGACCTTGCGCACCACCTTCGTGCGGCCCTTGCGGGTAAGGTCTTCGCTCATCGGCACCGAGCAGGGGTAGAGCTTGTAGATGCTCTCGTCCTCCGACCAGAAATGCAGCGCCCGCGATTCGATATCGACGAGAATCGCGCCGTTCCTGAGATCGGAGAAATAGGGTCTCCAGTCGAGGGAACGGAAGCCGGCGATGTTGTGGCGCACCGCCTCTCCCACCGTCTTTTCCATCTGCACCGTGTTCGGGAGCGGGGTGGCGGGTTGGGAATCTTCCGCCCTGAGCGGCGTGGCCAGCCCTCCGGCTGCCGCCATGCCGGCGCCAATCCCGATGGTGAATCGGCGCCGTGTCAGACGGGAAGAAGAATTGGTCATGGCTGCGCTCCTGTCCTCGAAGGTCCGGTCAAGCCAGACATAGGTCGAAGCCGGTTGATCTTCAATTCACGCGTTCTTGATTGGCAAAATCGCCCCATCTGCGGCCTTTTCGGGCGAGTTTCGACCGACCGCGGCCGGTTGATGCCTCCGGGGGGTTGCACCGCACGCTTTCCGGGGCCATCGTGCGGCCGCTGAGAACGAGGACAGATCGCATGATCCGGCTTGCCGCCGCATTGATGACACTCTTCGCCCTCGGGGCGTGCACCGTCGAATCGACCCGCTCGCTCGGGACCGATGGACCGCCACTGCCGCAGGCGAAGAAGATCGGTTATTTCGAGGCCAGGCGCATCCCGAAGAAGATGCTCGCTGCCATCAATACCGTGCGCGAGGGCCGGGGGCTTGTGCCGCTTGCGCTCTCGCCCGAACTGACCGCCGCCGCCCTGGCCCACTCCGAAGACATGGCCCGGCAGCAGCGCCCCTGGCATTTCGGATCCGACGGCTCTTCCCCACCGCAGCGCGTGGCCCGCGCCGGTTACAAGGGGCGGTTCACAGGCGAGCTCGTCTCCGAAACCTTCGAACATGCGGAAGAGACCGTCGCCGCCTGGCTCGAGGACGAATTCACCCGGGCAGTCCTTCTCGACCCGGAAGCCCGGGAAATGGGCATCGGCTGGTATCAGGAGCCGAACCGCAAGATCTGGTGGACGCTCGTTCTCGGCAACCCCGACCTGCCGCCCCTGGTGCCGGCTCCCGTGCCGCCGCCTCCGGCCGAGGACACGCGCGACGGCCAGCCCGTTCCCTCGAGCTGAGAAACGGGGCGGGGCCCCGAACCGTCATGGGTAGATGTCGATCGGCGTGCCGATATCGACCAGACGGTAGATTTCCTCGATCTCCCGGTTGGAAACGGCGATGCAGCCCGCCGTCCAGTCGCGTCGCCCCTTCAGCAGCCGGATGAGGAAGGGCCGGCCATGGATGAAGATGTCACCTCCCGGGCTCTTGCCGAGCCGTGCCGCCTCGGCCCGATCGCGCGCGTTCGGATAGGAGATGCCGAGCGAGAGATGGTAGCGGGAATTGGGGTTCTTGCGATCGATCACGTAGCGCCCTTCGGGAGTGCGCCCGTCACCCTCCACCTTCTTGTCGCCTCTGGGCGCAAAGCCGAGATCGATGCTGTAGCGCCGCACCACCTTTCCACCGGAAAGGAGATAGAGCCGCCGCTTGTGCTTGACGATCACCAGCCGGGTGATCTTCGGTTCGGATCCGGCCGATCGGCCGCCTTCGCGAAGCGACCCGGCCCGGAGAAGGCCCGGCGACAGAACAGCACCGGCCACGATCAGCCCGATGAAGCTGCGACGATGCATCTTCGGCTCTCCCATCGACCCTATCGGCATGGTTCGGCAATTGCCGGAGCGTGGTGCCCCGCAGGGTCTGCATGACCGATCGGGTGCACTTTGCGGGGCGCATGACGGGCGCACTCGATCTCGAGGGTGACATGCTCGATGCCGAATTCCCGGGCGAGGCGCTGCTTGAGCGCCGCCTTGATGGCATCGCCCTCGGCCCAGCGGCCTTCGGCGAGGGTGACTGTGGCCGTCAGCGCCGGACAGCCTTCCTCCATCTCGAACAGATGCAGATGGTGGACATTTGCGACCCCGTCCTCGGCCATCATCGCCTCCCGCACGCTGTCGGCATCAACCCCCGGCGGAGCACCGAGCATCAGGAGACGGACCGTCGGCCCGACCTCGGCGAAAGCATGCCAGAGCACATAGCCGGCAATGCCGAGCGTGGCGATCGGGTCGGCGATGGTCCAGCCGAAACGCCAGACGAGGAAACCCACCCCCAGCACCGCCACCGAGCCGAGTGCATCGGCCAGATTGTGCAGCTGAGCGGCGCGCATGTTGGCCGACCCTTCGGCCATGCGGCCGATGAGGATGACCGTGCCGATATCGATCACGAGGGCAATTCCCGCCACGATCATCACCGGCACCCCTGCGACCGGCTGAGGATCGAAAAACCGCTGAATCGCCTCGCCCACGAGATAGAAGCCGATCGCCATCAGCGTGACATAGTTCACGAGCGCGGCGACGCTCTCGGCCCGCCTGTAGCCGAAGGTCATGGCAAGATCCGCCGGCCGTCGGCCGATGCGCCGCGCGCCCCAGGCGATCACCAGCGAGGCGGCGTCGGAGAGATTGTGCACCGCATCGGCGATCATCGCCAGCGACCCCGAGAGGATGCCGGCCGCGATCTGCACGAAGGTCAGCACGACATTGAGCGCAATGGCGAAGATGAGCCGCCGGTCACCGGTTTCGAAATCGAGATGTGCGTGTCCATGATGGTCGTGAGGCATGGATTCTCCCTCGCGTTGCTCGCTTGCGCAGCCTGGCCATTCACCCGGCAAGTCCGGCCTCGGCCTCGATCTCTGCCTTGCGCCTGCGCGCCCGTTCCGTGGCCGATTTGAGCTGGCCGCAGGCGGCCATGATGTCCTCGCCCCGCGGGGTGCGGATCGGCGAGGCATAACCGGCCTGATAGATGACATGCGCGAAGGCGCGGATCCGCTCCCAGTCGGAGCGCTCGTAAGGCGCACCGGGCCAGGGATTGAAGGGGATGAGGTTGATCTTGGCCGGGATGCCGGCGATCAGCTTCACCAGGCGGCGGGCATCCTCGTCGCTGTCATTGACGCCCTTGAGCATCACGTATTCGAAGGTGATGCGCTCGGAGTTGGAAAGTTTCGGATATTTCCGCAGCGCATCGAGCAGGGTGGCGATGTTCCACTTTCGGTTGATCGGCACCAGCCGGTCGCGCACATCGTCGGTGGTGGCGTGAAAGGAGATGGCGAGCATGCAGCCGATCTCGGCGCCGGCCCGCTCGATCATCGGCACCACCCCGGAAGTCGAGAGGGTGATCCGCCGCCGCGAAAGCGAGATGCCCTCGTGGTC
>WFPA01000073.1 GCA_015487815.1 Albidovulum sp. | reverse complement strand
ACCCAGAAGGCTCTCATTGGCAGCGTTGACGATGGCGTCCACCCGAAGACGGGTGATGTCGCACTTCTCCCGCAGCTCGATGCGCTCGAGGATATCGTGCCCGGCCATCGCTCCCTCCCTCACATCCGGAACACGCCGAAGCGCGTCTCGCCGATGGGCGCGTTCAGCGCCACCGAGAGCGAGAGCGCCAGCACCTCGCGGCTCTTGCGCGGGTCGATAATGCCGTCGTCCCACAGCCGCGCCGAGGCATAGAGCGGGTCGGACTGGCGCTCGAACTGCGCGATGACCGGGCGGCGGATCGCCTCCTCCTCCTCGGCCGAGAGCGTCCGGCCCTCCTTCTCGAGCGCCGCCCGCTTGACGGTGGCCAGCACCCCCGCCGCCTGCTCGCCCCCCATCACCGAGATGCGCGAATTGGGCCAGGTCCACAGGAAGCGCGGATCATAGGCCCGCCCCGCCATGCCGTAGTTCCCCGCCCCGAAGGAGCCGCCGATGATCATCGTGATCTTGGGCACGGCGGTGGTGGCAACGGCGGTGACCATCTTGGCGCCGTGGCGGGCGATGCCCTCGTTCTCGTATTTGCGGCCGACCATGAAGCCGGTGATGTTCTGCAGGAAGATCAGCGGGATCTTCCGCTGGGAGCAGAGCTCGACGAAATGCGCCCCCTTGATCGCGCTCTCGGAGAACAGCACGCCGTTGTTGGCGATGATGCCCACCGGCCAGCCGTCGAGACGGGCGAAGCCGGTGACCAGCGTCTCGCCGAAGCGGGGCTTGAACTCGTCGAAGCGCGAGCCGTCGGTGATGCGGGCGATGACCTCGCGCACGTCATAGGGCGTGCGCAGATCGGCGGGCACGATCTCGAGCAGCTCCTCGGGGTCGAAGGCCGGCGGCTCGGGCGCGGCGCGCTCCGGCCCCTCGGGGCGGCGCAGGTTGAGGCTCTCGGCTGCCTGGCGCGCCAGGGCCAGCGCATGGGCGTCATCCTCGGCGAGATAGTCGGCGACACCCGAGAGGCGGGTGTGCACGTCGCCGCCGCCGAGCTCCTCGGCCGTCACCTCCTCGCCGGTCGCGGCCTTCACCAGCGGCGGGCCGGCGAGGAAGATCGTGCCCTGCCCGCGGACGATGATCGTCACATCGCTCATCGCCGGCACATAGGCCCCCCCGGCGGTGCAGGAGCCCATCACCACCGCGATCTGCGGAATGCCGGCGGCCGACATGCGCGCCTGATTGTAGAAGATGCGGCCGAAATGCTCGCGGTCGGGGAAGACCTCGTCCTGCTGGGGCAGGTTGGCCCCGCCCGAATCGACCAGGTAGAAACAGGGCAGCCGGTTCTCGGCCGCGATCGCCTGGGCGCGGAGATGCTTCTTGACCGTCATCGGGTAGTAGGTGCCGCCCTTCACCGTGGCGTCATTGGCCACCACCATCGCCCACCGGCCATGCACCCGGCCGATGCCGGCGATCACTCCGGCACCGGGCGCGGCGCCGTCATACATGCCGTGGGCGGCGGTGGCCCCGATCTCGAGGAAGGGCGAGCCCGGATCGATGAGATTTGCCACCCGCTCGCGCGGCAGCATCTTGCCGCGGGCGAGGTGCCGCTCCCGGGCCTTCTCGCCCCCGCCCGCCGCGGCCAGCGCCGCCGCCGCGCGCACCCGCTCGATCATCTCGAGATGTGCAGAGCGATTGGTCCGCGTGGCCTCGCTTGCCATGAGAGGCGATCCGATGCGTTTCATCCCTGGCCCTTCCCTTCCCGTATTCCGCTCCATGCGATGCAGCGCCAGCCCGGCTTCCCCGGTCTTCGTCTCAATCGAGCGAAACGCTCTCGAGATAGAGTGCCTGCCGACCGGTCAGACGCATGAGACAGTCGAGCCGCGTGCCGGCAGCGCCGGTGCCCGCTCCCCAGAGGGATGCCTCGAAATCGCACCTCCCGTCCCGCCAGCGAATCCAGGCCCGTTCCATCTCGCGCAGTGCCCGGGCGACCGAAGGCCGGTTGCCGAAGCCGCTTTCGCGATTTTCGCCGTCAACCCGACGGGCCGCGGCCATCAGCGCCCGATAGGCAGCGTTGAGCCGTGCATCCCACCATTCGAGCTCGCGGGAAAGGCAGAACTGGCTGCCGATGGTGGTGCCGCCCATCGGGCTTCCCTCGATGCAGGCACTGGCCGCCCGACCGATGCAGTCCTCGGCGGTGCCGAGATCGGCAGGAAGGGGCACCGCGTCCCTCTCCCCTGCCGCGTCGAGGCAGGCCCGGGTCGGGCCGATGTCGAAGGACAGGCCACTCTCGTCAGCCGGGGTCGGTCCGGCGACGAGGACGAGCAGCCCCAGGGCCGCAACAAGGGCCCGCCCGAAGTGAGGCGCGGCATGACCGGTCGCCTCCTGTCTTCGCTTCAGGCTCATGCCTCCCCCCTTTCCGCCGCCGCCTCCTCGGCCGCCCGGGCCTTCAGGGCCTTGCGGATGACCTTGCCCGTCACCGTCATCGGCAATTGATCGACAAAGGCGATCTCCCGCGGGTAGCTGTGGGCGGCGAGCCGCCCTCTGACCCAATCCTGCAACTGCCCGGCCGTCGCCCTCGCCCCCGGTTTCAGCACCACATAGGCCTTGACGATCTCGGTGCGCAGCGGGTCGGGCTTGCCGACCACACCGACATTGGCCACCGCCGGATGGGTCAGCAGGCAGTCCTCGATCTCGGCCGGCCCGATGCGGTAGCCGGCGGAGGTGATAACGTCGTCCTCGCGGCCGACGAAGCGGACATATCCGTCTTCCCACATGCCGCGATCGCCGGTCAGCATCCAGTCGCCGCGGAACTTCTCCACCGTCGCTTCGGGGCGCCGCCAGTAACCGAGAAACATCGAGGCCGAGCCGCGGCGAATGGCGATGTCGCCTTCGCCCGATGCGGGCCGGCCTTCCTCGTCGATGATCCCGACCTCGTGGCCCGGCACCGGCTTGCCCATGCATCCGGGCCGGGGAGGGAAGAGGGCGTTGCAGGACGAGACAACCATGTTGCACTCGGTCTGGCCATAGAATTCGTTGATGGTGAGCCCGAGGGATTCGCGGCCCCATTCGAGCATCTCGGCACCGAGAGGCTCACCGCCCGAAGCGACCGTTCGCAGCCCGTCGATCCGCGCCCCTTCGGCCTTGAGCATCCTGAGCGCCGTAGGCGGGAAGAAGACGTTGCGCACCCGTCCCTCGCGGATGATGCGGGCGGCAAGATCGGGAGAGAAGGGCCCCGCCGGCCCCGCCACCACCGGCACGCCGAGGGCGAGCCCCGGCATCAGCACATCGAACAACCCGCCGATCCATGCCCAGTCCGCCGGCGTCCACAGCACATCGCCCTTCTGACCGAGAAAGTCGTGGCTCAGCTCGACCCCGGGCAGATGGCCGGTGAGCACCCGGTGCCCGTGAAGCGCCCCCTTGGGCTTGCCGGTGGTCCCCGAGGTGTAGATCAGCACCGCCGGATCCTCGGGCCCCGTTCGGGGGGGTGTATGGCTCTCGAGACGGGCGGCGGCCGCGGCCTCGTCGGGCAGATCGGCCGCGGTCAGGGGGATGACGTCGAAACCTGCAAGCTGGTCCGTGCCCTCCTCGTCGGTGATGACGAAGCGGGAGCCGCTGTCCACAAGCCGGCTTTCGAGCGCGTCGCGGCGGAACAGCTTGAAGAGCGGCATCGAGACCGCCCCGAGACGCCAGATGGCGATATGAGCGGCCGCCGCGAGCGGCGACTGGGAGAGGAGTACGCCGACCCGGTCACCCGGCCGCACGCCGCGGGCGAGAAGCATCGCCTCGACGCGCCGCGAGAGCACCTGCAAGGCGCCATAGCTCACCGGACGGGGTGTCGGCCCGGTAAGATCGAGGATCGCCAGTCGCCCGGGCTCCCGCGCGGCCCGGTCGTCGCAGACCTGCCGCGCCATGTTGAGCCGCGCCGGCAGCCGCCAGCGGAACCGGCGCACCAGATCTTCATAGGGTGCCTTCTCGAGCATCTCTTCCTTCCCCCGGCCTTGTGCCTGCCGGCCCGGGCCGCCCGCTCAGCCGGTGATCTTCATCAGCTCGCGGCCGATCAGCCAGCGACGGATCTCGGAGGTGCCGGCACCGATCTCCATCAGCTTGGCGTCGCGGAAGAGCCGGCTGACGGTGGACTCGTTCATGAAGCCCGCCCCGCCGAAGGCCTGCACCGCCTGGTGGGCCTGCTTCATCGCCTCCTCCGAGGCGTAGAGCACGCAGGCGGCGGCGTCCTGGCGGGTGACCTCGCCGCGGTCGCAGGCCCGCGCCACCGCATAGGTGTAGGCGCGGGCACTGTTCATCGCGGTATACATATCGGCGATCTTGCCCTGCATCAGCTGGAAGTCGCCGATCGGCCGTCCGAACTGCCTGCGCTCGTGCATGTAGGGCATCACCTCGTCCATGCAGGCGGCCATGATGCCGAGCCCGATGCCCGAGAGCACCACCCGCTCGTAGTCGAGCCCGCTCATCAGCACCTTCACGCCCTCGTTCACCTTGCCAAGCACGTTCTCCTCGGGCACCTCGACATCCTCGAACACGAGCTCGGCGGTGTTGGAGCCGCGCATGCCGAGCTTGTCGAAATGCGGGCTGGTCGAAAAGCCCTTCATCGTCTTCTCGATGATGAAGGCGGTGATGCCGCGCGGCCCGGCCTCGGGATCGGTCTTCGCATAGACGACGAGGGTGTCGGCATCGGGGCCGTTGGTGATCCAGTACTTGGTGCCGTTGAGCACATAGCGATCACCCTTCTTCTCGGCCCGCAGCCGCATCGACACCACGTCGGAGCCGGCGCCGGCCTCGCTCATCGCCAGCGCGCCCACATGCTCGCCCGAGATCAGCTTCGGCAGGTAGCGCCGCTTCTGCTCCTCGGTGCCGTTGAGGCGGATCTGGTTGACGCAGAGGTTGGAATGGGCGCCGTAGCTGAGCGAGACCGAAGCCGAGGCCCGGGCGATCTCCTCGACCGCCACCACATGGGCGAGATAACCCATGCCGGCGCCGCCGTAGTCCTCCTCGACGGTGATGCCGAGAAGTCCGAGATCGCCCATCTCGCGCCACAGCCCCCGGGGCATGTCGTTGTTGCGGTCGATCTCGGCCGCCAGCGGCTTGAGGCGCTCCTGCGCCCAGCGGTGGACCATCTCGCGCAGCGCCTCGACCTCCTCGCCAAGGGCGAAATCCATCGACTGGGTGAACATCTCTTCCCCCTCCCGGTCCCGGTCGGCCTGTTGAACGGTCGTTCAATTTCTAGCCGCGCCCGGTCACCCCGTCAAGGACGCGGCGCGAACCCGCAAGGTGAAGGAAGCGCAGGACAGACGCCTCTCCCCTGCCCTCTCCGGCTGCACCCGGCGCCCCGGTGCCCGGCGGGGCGGCCGGAAGAGGGAGCATGCAAACCTGCCCGGGCCGGCATGGCCTTCAACCGCCGGCATCGACCATCTCGAGGGTGGAGAGCAGGGCGGCAATCCCGGGCACCGGGCCGTCGAAGGGCATGCAGGCGCCACTCTCCTCGCAGAACAGCGAGACATAGCCGTGGAGCAGGCTCCAGAGCATCACCTCGAGATCGCGCGGATCGCGACCCGGCAGGCGGAAGGGGCGGCAGGCATCCTGCAAGAGGGCATAGGAACGCCCCCCTTCACGGCCGATCTCCTCGATGCTGCGGGGATCGGCCTTGCGGGCCGCGTCGGCGCTGTCGCTCATCATCAGCTTGTAGAGGGCGGGATGGGCGCGGGCGAAGGCGACATATCCTTCGCAGACCGCAACAAGCCTGGCCCTGGGATCGGCGGCAGCATTCTCGAGATGGCGTCGCATCTCGTCGGCTAGCATTGCATGGCCCCGGGCCATGACCGCCAGCCTGAGCCCCGCGGCCGAGCGGAAATGATAGGCCGGCGCGGCATGGGAGACGCCCGCCAGCCGGGCGCAGCGGCGCAGCGAGAGAGCAGGCGCCCGCGCGCCGGGTGGAGATTCGTCGAGGATGCGCAACGCCGCCGCCACCAGCGCGCTGCGCAGATCACGGTCGGGAACTGCTCGTCGCCGCCCCTTCGCCCTCGGCATGAAGGCTGCGCTTTCCTTGTCCATGTCCGCACTATGTCCACAGGCTTGACGGTGTCAAGGCAAGAGGATAGCTTTCCACTGTCAAGTCGATGTCGCCAATCCGCCGGACCGGGACAGGCGTGGCTGCCCCCGACAGATCGGTGGACCAACGGGGAGGACAGGAAGAATGACGACAGGAAAGGGGCTGGACATCTCCCGCGGCTTCTTCGTGACCGCGGTGATCTACATCGTGATCGGCATGATGATCGGTATCGGCATGGGCGCGACGCAGAACTTCGCCCTCAAGGGTGCGCATGTCCATGCCAACCTGGTCGGCTTTGCGCTGATGACCCTGTTCGCACTCACCTACCGCAGCTTTCCCGCCATGGCGGCCCGCCGCCTGGCACAAGCACAGTTCTGGGTGTTCCAGCTCGGGGCGCTCATGATGAACGGGGCCCTGCTGCTGATGCTCTCGGGCATCGTCAGCGAGGCGCGGATCGTGCCGCTGCTGGTTCCGGGGGAGATCCTGGTGCTGACCGGCATGGTGCTGTTCGGCTGGCTCGTCCTGCAGGACGCCCGCGAGGTCTGAGCGGGCCGGGGTCTCGCACCGGTCGGCGGGCGAATAGGCCCATCCCTCCGGGCGGCGCCCTGCGGCATGAAGGGGGCTTCTCGCGACCCGGAGACGCATTCGCAACACGCTTCCCGATCCGCCGTGACCGTCCGCCGCCTTGTCCCGCGGGCGGTGGATTGCTAGGCTTCGGCCAGGGCAGCCTCACCGGCGCCACAGCGTGGAGAGAGAATGCGCCATTCCCGGTCGATCCTGCCGCAATTCTACGTCACGGCACCCCAGCCCTGCCCCTATCTGCCGGGGCGGATGGAGCGCAAGCTCTTCACGGCGCTTTCGGGCCCAACGGCCCGGGCCCTGAACGACAGCCTGTCCCAGCAGGGCTTTCGCCGCTCGCAGACCGTGCTCTATCGCCCCTCCTGCCCCGAATGCGCCGCCTGCATGTCGGCCCGGGTGCGGGTGAAGGACTTTCGCCCCTCGAAGAGCCAGCGGCGCATCCTCAGGCGCAACCGCGACCTCGTGCGCATCGCCAACGCTCCCTGGGCGACCGAAGCGCAATACGCCCTCTTCCGCCGCTATCTCGAAGCCCGCCATGCCGGCGGCGGCATGACCGACATGGACCTGTTCGAGTTTGCCGCGATGATCGAGGAAACGCCGGTCGAAACGCGGGTGTTCGAGTATCACATGGCCGATCCGGCGGCCCCGGAAGGACACCGGCTCGTGGCGGTGGCGCTCACCGACATCCTGGCCGACGGCCCGTCGATGGTCTATTCCTTCTTCGAGCCCGACCTTTCGCGCCGCTCCCTCGGCGCCTACATGATCCTCGATCACGTCGAGATCGCCCGCCAGCACGGCCAGCCCTATCTCTATCTCGGCTACTGGGTCCCCGGCAGCGACAAGATGGGTTACAAGGCGGCCTACAGACCGCTCGAGATCCACACGCGCGAGGGCTGGCAGGATCTCGAGGACGAAAGCGCCTTCGACACCACCCCGCATCCCCTGGCAACCGAGCCCGTGGCCGAACAGGTCGCCGCCATCCGCCTGCCGGCGATGCCGTCGCGGGAGTAAGCGGAGGAGCCGGCGCGGCAGCCCCCGCCCGCTTGCGCTGCGCGCCGGATTTGCGCTGCACGCCTGAGCGGGAACGGGAATAAGGAAAGGGCGGCCCGAAGACCGCCCCGTCCTTCTTTCGTGCCTCAGCCGTTCGGGAACAGAGAAGGCACGATCGTCACCACCTCGGGGAACCACCACAGGAGCGTCAGCCCCAGCACCTGGATCAGCACGAAGGGGACGATGCCGCGATAGATATGCGCCGTCGTCACCTCGGGCGGCGCGACGCCCCGCAGATAGAACAGCGCGAAGCCGAAGGGCGGCGTCAGGAACGAGGTCTGCAGGTTGACCGCGATCATGATCGTCACCCATTTCGGATCCATCGTGCCGCCGTAGATCACCGGACCGACGATCGGGACGACGATGTAGATGATCTCGAGGAAGTCGAGCACGAAGCCGAGGAAGAACAGCACCGCCATCACGAGGAGGAAGACCGTCGTCTCCGAATCGAAGGAGCGCAGGAACGCCTGGATGTAGTGCTCCCCTCCGAAGGAGATGATGACGAGGTTCAGAACCTGGGAGCCCATGAGAATGGTGAACACCATCGAGGTCACCTTGGCGGTCTCCCGCACCACCGGCACCAGCACCTTGCCCCTCAGCAGCACCCAGCACGAATAGAGGATGCCGAAGAAGGCGAAGTGATAGGCCACCACGGCCACGCCGATGGCGATCCACTGTTCGATGGAGATGTTCTCCAGCGAGGTGCGCAGGTCGAAATTGATGCCGACGAGGATCATCACCACGATGGCGATTGCCGCCCAGACGATGATCTTGCCGTCCTTGCCCTCGTCCTTGAGCTTGCGGTGGGCCGCCAGCATCAGCGCCCCCGCGGCGCCGAGCGCGGCCGCCGGGGTCGGGTTGGTGATGCCGCCGAGGATCGATCCGAGCACGGCGACGATCAGCACCAGCGGCGGGAAGACCACCCGCAGAAGATCGTTGCGCCCCAGATAGTCGAAGGCCGCCCTGAGCCCGTAAAGCCCGAGCGCGATCGGGATCGCCAGCCACAGGAAGGTGGCGCCGGGGCTCGTCACCGGCGTGATGAAGAGCGCATCGACCACGAGCGCCAGCACCACCCCGGCGGCCCCGACGACGAGCGGGCGCGGATCGGCCGAGGGGGTGACCCCGCGGGCAAGAGCCAGAAGCAGGGCAATGACGAGAAAACCGCTCAGGACGCCGCTGCCGATCGGCGGCGCGGCCGCGATGGCCGCCTTGCGCGCCGCCTCGATCTCCTCGGGCGTGCGGGCCTTCGCTTCTTTGGCACCACCCTCGGCATTGATCTTCGCCTGCTGGGCCACGGCCAGGTCCCATTTCTCCTGACCGTGCAGCGCAATCATCGACTTCTTGCACTGCTCGGACACGTTGGTCCGCAGCACCGCCTGCTCGCCGCCTTCGCTGTAGGAACTGACGGAAATGTCCTGCGAACCGGCCAGCCCGACCTCGAAAGCCAGCACCGCCGCCACGATCAGCCCCACGGGCATTCCGACGATCCACACAAGGATGTCTTTGCGCGTGAGCGGCTCGCCGACCGCCCCGAGAGACGGCACCGGCGGCGCCTTGTGGGGCCGCACCATCGCGTAACCGAAAGCATAGGCGGCATAGAGGAAGGCCAGCAGGATCCCTGGCAGCAGCGCCGACTGGAACAGCGTGCCGACCGACACCACCGCCGGCTTGCCGAGATAGGTCAGCGCGTCGGGACAGCCGGCGGCATGGGCGCGGGTTTCCTGGGCGGCGGCGTAGAGATCTCCAGCCAGCGTGCCGAGAAGCACGATCACGATCGAGGGCGGAATGATCTGCCCGAGCGTCCCCGACGCGGCAATGACACCGGTCGCGAGCTCGGGCGAATACTTGTGCCGCAGCATGGTCGGAAGCGACAGCAGCCCCATCGTCACCACCGTCGCGCCGACGATGCCGGTCGAGGCGGCGAGGAAGGCCCCCACCACCACCACCGAGACCGCAAGCCCGCCGGGCAGTGGCCCGAAGACACGCGCCATCGTCGTCAGCAGGTCCTCGGCGATCTTGGAACGTTCGAGGGCGATGCCCATCAGCACGAACATGAGCACGGCCAGCAGCGTCTCGATCGACTGGCCGGCGAGCACCCGTTCGTTGATACGGTTGACGATGAAGGAAAGGTTGCGGTCAAGCGCGCGCTCCCATCCCCCTTCGAAGATCGGCATCGCCACCCTTGGCAGGTCGGGGTATCGGAACACCGATATCTCGATGTCGCTGACCCCTTTTGCCACCAGTGCCTTGTAGGCTTCCGATCCCGTGTCGATCGCCTGATGGACAAGGATGCCGGAACTGTCGAGCGCGGCAAGAATGATGAAGGAGATCACCCCGGCCCCGCCGAGGGCGAAGGCCACGGGAAAACCCGACATGATCGCCCCGAACAGACAGGCGAATACGATGAGGAGGCCGATTTCGACCCCGTCGAGACCAAAGAGCATGGTTCCTGTCCCCGTTCGTCAGTGTGTGCCCTCGTAGACTTCCTCGCCTTCGCCGAGCGTGTCCTTGTCGAGGTATTTCGTCTCCGCCTCCGGCCCTTCGCGGAAGGCCAGCAGCGAACGGTAGAAATAGGTGATGGCCATCATGATCATGGTGGCGGTGAAGGCCACGAGCAGCACCTTGAAGAGGAAATAGGCGTCAAAGCCGCTCGGCGAGAAGCCGGTGGTCTCCACGTTCCAGCGCACCACGATCGCCTTGCGCAGCATCAGCTCCAGCCGGTCCGACGCCGACACGGCCGGGGTGATGAGGTGGCGCCACATGAAGGGCCAGCTGTATTTCCAGATGAGGAGCATCATCGGCAGCATGAAGAGGAGCGAGCCGACCATGTCCACCAGCTTCTTCCTGCGGAAGCGCAGGCGGGCATAGACGAGGTCAACCCGCACATGGCCGCCCTGGATGAAGGTATAGGCACAGCACAGCGTGACGATGATGGCGTTGTAGAGCTTGAGTTCCTCGCCCCACCAGCTGAGATCCTTCGCGATCAGCGTGAACCCGTCCCACAGCTTGTAGCCGAAGGGGGAAAAGGGGCCGATGGCGATTTCCGAAACGCGAAAGATGCGCTGCAGGAAGACCACCATCGTCTGTTGCAGCACCATGATGAGCCCGGCCCAGGCCGCGGTGCGGCCCAGCGTGTTGGCGAACTTCTCGTAGGCGATCACCGTGCCCCACATGACGCGCCGCTTCCACAGGCCGAGCGCGGTCAGGATCAGGAAGAAGTCGAGGAAGACGAAGAACAGCTCCCGCGACGCGCCGTAATAGATGAAGCGCATCAGCGCCTTCTTGTCGTCGGTGGAGGCGAGGCCGTTCCAGACCCAGCTCAGCCACAGACCGGGGTGGGTGATGGCGTAGAAGAAGTTGTAGAAGCCCATGCCCATCTCGCGCACGAGCCAGAGGATTGCGTCCAGCATGATGTCCCTCGCAAGAAAGCGCAGGCGGGCCGAGGGCCCTTCGTGCGTCTGCCCTGTGCTCCGGGAAAGTCGGAAGGAAGCGGCCGCCCCGAGGGGCGACCGCCAATGCGCCGCGTGGCCGGATCACATGTCCTTCATCACCCGGTCGCGCTGCTTCACATAGACGCCTTCGGACACCGACAGCCAGCCGCTGATGTCCTTCATGGCCGGGATGTAGTCGTCGTAGATCTTCTTGAAGAGGTCGTCCGAGAGATAGCCCGAGATGACCTTCTTCGCCGCCTCGCCCATCGCTTCCCAGACGCTGTCGGGGAACTGGAGGACCTTCACGCCTTCCGCCTTGAGGCGGCGCAGCGCGGCACCGTTGTTCATCTGGAACTGGGCAAGGCTCCAGATGTTGGCGTAGCCGGCGGCCGTCTCGATCGCCTTCTGATGGGCCGGCGACAGGCTGTTCCACACGTCGAGGTTGGTGGTCACCGACAGGCTGGCCGACGGCTCGTGCATGCCGGCGGCATAGTAGATCTTGGTGATCTCCTGGAAGCCGGCCTTCTCGTCCGCCCAGGGGCCGATCCACTCGGTGCCGTCGATCGCGCCCGAAGCCAGCGCCTGATAGATCTCGCCGCCCGGCAGGTTCTGGATCGACACGCCGAGTTCGGAGAGCACCTTGCCGCCGAAGCCGGGCATGCGGAACTTGAGGCCCTTGAAGTCGTCGGGGCTCTTGATCTCCTTGCGGAACCAGCCACCGGCCTGCAGACCGGTGTTGCCGGCGATGAACGGCTTGAGGTTGAAGATGCCGGCCAGCTCGTCATGCAGCTTCTGGCCGTTGCCGTGGTAATACCAGGCGTTGAACTCGGTCGCGACCATGCCGAAGGGCAGCGCGGTGAAGAACTGGAACGCCGGGTGCTTGTTGACGAAGTAGTAGTCCGCGGCGTGATACATGTCGGCCTGACCGGAGCTCACCGCGTCGAACACCTCGAAGGCGCCCACGAGTTCGCCGGCGGCCTTGACCTCGATCTCGAGCGTGCCGTCGGTGATCTGGGTAATGGCCTTGGCCGTGACCTCGGCCGCATCCCACACACCGGCGAAACCGCGCGGCCACGAGGTGACCATGGTCAGCTTGCGCTTGCCCTGGGCAATGGCCGGCGCGGCCAGGCTGCTGGCAGCAGCGGCGGCACCGCCAAGCGCAGCATTGCGAATAAACGAACGACGATCCATGCGTCAGTCCTCCCTAGATTTGCAAACGTTCTCCCGGTTGGTCCGGGGTTTTCGCGAAGCCCGCGGGCTTCAACGCCACGGAGCCTAGCGCCAGGCATGCGTCATGGGAATACCCGTATTGCGCTTTTTGCCACCGGGAGCGGGAAATTTTCCTGCCATTCCGGCCCTTCCTCCTTCACACCGGCCGCGCACACCCCGTCGTCTTGCGTGTCGCGTGAGCGAAGCCCGGCCTCTCCCGCGGCGGGTGAGGCGGCCATCACCCGGAGTCTTCCCGGAGCCGCCCCCCACGGGCGGGAAGCAGCGGGCAAATGCCGATTCGCCCGCCACCCGTCCACGGAGCCCCTTCGCACCCCTCCTTCGCGATTGAAATATTATTTCGCCAGAGGTTGGCGCCGCGACATTTCCGCGATTTTGCGGTTGACCCTCCCCGCCCCTCTCCATAATCTCGGCCCGGACAGCGTCGGAGCCTTTTTCGTTCCGCGAGCGAAGTGCCCTTCCGACCGGACTGGCCGACGGGACTGACCTACAGGTCTGGTCGAATCGGCAGGACCGACGGAAAGGACTGGCGAAACGGGCAACGACGTCGAAAAGAGGTCGCGAGGAAGAAGAGGAAACCATCGGGATGACGCGCCCCCTCGAAACCGGGACGACATGCCACGCGCCGCGCTTCGGGTGCGTGGTCGCGTGCATCGGGCTTGTCGTGGTAGGGCGATGTCGGCGCAGGGGATGAGCCGCTCGAGCGGCCCCGTGCGCCCCCGACCCCGTTCGGGGGCGTTTTCATTCTCCCGGCAGCGCGTTTCCAGCAAGGGGACGACCTGCGATGAGGAATACGGAGACAGGTGCGATGACGGAACAGATGACAGGCGCGAAGATCGTGGTCCAGGCGCTCAAGGATCAGGGGGTCGAGGTGATCTTCGGCTATCCGGGCGGCGCGGTGCTGCCGATCTATGACGAGCTTTTCCTGCAGAACGACATCCGCCATGTCCTCGTGCGCCACGAACAGGCCGCGGTCCATGCCGCCGAAGGCTATGCCCGCTCGACCGGCAGGCCGGGCGTCGTGCTCGTCACCTCGGGTCCCGGCGCGACCAACGCCGTCACCGGCATCACCGACGCGCTGATGGACAGCGTGCCGGTGGTCGTCCTCTCCGGCCAGGTCCCGACCTTCATGATCGGCACCGACGCCTTCCAGGAAGCCGACACCGTCGGCATCACCCGCCCCTGCACCAAGCACAACTGGCTGGTGAAGGACACCGACCGGCTGGCCGACACGATCCACCGTGCCTTCCATGTCGCCAGTTCGGGCAGGCCCGGCCCGGTGCTGATCGACATTCCGAAGGACGTTCAGTTCGCCACCGGCCGTTACGTGCCGCCGCAACGGGCCGATCTCGGCCATTACCGGCCGCGGCTCAAGGGCGACATCGACCAGATCACCCGGCTGGTGGAACTTATCGAGACCGCCGAGAAGCCGATCTTCTACACCGGCGGCGGTGTCATCAATTCGGGGCCGGCCGCCGCCCAGCTGCTGCGCGAACTGGTGGACGCAACCGGCATCCCCATCACCTCGACGCTGATGGGCCTCGGCGCCTATCCCGCCTCGGGAAAGAACTGGCTCGGCATGCTCGGCATGCACGGCCTCTACGAGGCCAACATGGCGATGCACGACTGCGATCTGATGATCGCGGTCGGCGCCCGCTTCGACGACCGCATCACCGGCCGGATCCAGGACTTCTCGCCCGGCTCGATCAAGGCCCATATCGACATCGACCCCTCCTCGATCAACAAGGTGGTGCATACCGAGGTGCCGATCATCGGCGATGTCGGCCATGTGCTGGAGGATGTTCTCAAGATCTGGAAGGCCCGCGGGCGCAAGGTCAACCGCGAGGGGCTTGCCCGCTGGTGGGAGCAGATCGACAAGTGGCGGAAAGTGGACTGCCTGCGCTATCGCAACTCCGACGGGGTCATCAAGCCGCAATACGCCCTCGAGCGGCTCGAGGCCCTGACGGCAGGGCGCGACCGCTACATCACCACCGAGGTCGGCCAGCACCAGATGTGGGCCGCCCAGTTCATGAAGTTCGAGGAGCCGAACCGGCTGATGACCTCGGGCGGGCTCGGCACGATGGGCTACGGCTTCCCCGCCTCGATCGGGGTGCAGATGGCGCACCCCGACGCCCTCGTCATCAACGTGGCCGGAGAGGCCTCGTGGCTGATGAACATGCAGGAGCTCGGCACGGCGGTGCAGTACCGGCTGCCGGTCAAGCAGTTCATCCTCAACAACGAGCGCCTCGGCATGGTACGCCAGTGGCAGCAGCTTCTGCATGGCGAACGCTACTCGGCCAGCTGGTCGGAGGCGCTGCCCGATTTCGTCAGGCTGGCCGAGGCCTTCGGGGCGAAGGGAATCCGGGTCGATAAGCCGGGGGATCTCGATGCCGCCATCGAGGAGATGATCGCCCATGACGGGCCGGTGGTCGTTGACGTCCTGGTCGAGAAGCACGAGAACTGCTTCCCGATGATCCCCTCGGGCGAGCCCCACAACAGGATGCTGCTCGGCGACGCCGCCGCCACCGACGCCATCCGGGGCGACGGTCAGGTGATGGTGTGAGGAAGGATTGCAGGGGACGGGAACGGGTGGCCGATACGGGCTCCTCCGCTCCAGGTCAGGAATGACAGTTCGGCAAGGGATGAAGAAACATGTCCGCACTCAGGATCAAGAAGGGCTCGTCGCGCAAGTCGGCCTATGACCTGCGCCCGGCCTTCGACGATGTCGAGGAACGCCACACGCTGGCGGTGATCGTCGACAACGAGCCGGGCGTGCTCGCCCGGGTGATCGGCCTCTTTTCCGGCCGGGGCTACAACATCGAGAGCCTGACCGTGGCCGAGGTCGATCATACCGGCCACCGCTCGCGCATCACCATCGTCACCACCGGCACGCCCAAGGTGATCGAGCAGATCAAGGCCCAGCTGGGGCGGCTGATCCCGGTCTACGAGGTGCACGATCTGACGGTGGAGGGACCGGCGGTCGAACGCGAGCTGGGGCTCTTCAAGGTGGTGAGCACCGGAGAGAAGCGAGTCGAGGCGCTGAGGCTCGCGGACATCTTCCGCGCCAATGTGGTTGACAGCACGCTCGAAAGCTTCATCTTCGAGATTACCGGCAGCCCGGAGAAGATCGACGCCTTCGCCGACCTCATGCGCCCCCTCGGGCTGTCCGAGGTTGCCCGCACCGGCGTGGCCGCCATTGCCCGCGGCACCTGAACGCATCGCGACGGGCAGGGCGTAAGCGAAGTGAGGCGGGGCGGACGGCTTGGCCGCGGCGCTTCGGCGCGGAGGACAGACGCCCGACGGCAGGGGGAAACGTCGCGGGCCTCCATGCCGGCACGGCCGGCCATGTCCCCCCGCCCTGCCCGTGAAAGCCGCCTCCCGGAAGCGGCCCGCAGCAGCGCTGCGGAGCGCGACGGGGGGAAGGGTTCCCGGACAGCCCTTGCACGTCCGGGGGCCGGGGCGGGAAGTGCCGGGGACCGGACACAGAACGGAGAGAGGACCGATGAGCCTGTTCGATCCCGCCCTTCTCGATCTCGAGGCCGTCTTCGCCGGCTTTTTTGCCGATCTTGGCGCAAGCGGCCTCGCCGGAGTGGTCTTCGGCATCGCCGTGGCTGCCGATGCGGCGAGCGATGCAGCCGAGGTGGGCGAGGCCACCGAGAACCGCTTCATCGAAACGCTCGGCAAGCCCACTGTCGGGCTGCAGATCCTCGCCCTCTCTCTCCTTGCCTCGATGATCGGCGGAGCCGTCGCCGGCTGGATGGCGCCCGAAGGCGCCGCGCTCTCCAATGCGTTCGCCGTCGGGCTTCTGAGCACCGTCATCAGCGCGATGACGCTGTTCTTCGACCCGCCGACCCCGCCCTGGGTCAGCTGGACCGATATTATCCTTTCCCTGCCCGGCGCCCTCCTCGGCGGCTGGCTCGTCTCCCTCTGATCGGCCGAACACATATCACCGCCCGCGGCCGGGGCCTTCCGTGCCTCAGGCCCTGCTCACCCCTGCGCTCTGGCAGCGGCATCGCGCCCCTTGCGGGCCTTTCCGCCACGCCCTATCAGGGCCGCGAGGCGCTCCCTTCGCCCTGCGCCACCGTGACATGAGGAAATCGCGATGATCCCCCGCTATTCCCGCCCGGAAATGGTTTCCATCTGGTCGCCCGAGACCAAATTCCGCATCTGGTTCGAGATCGAGGCTCACGCCCTCGACGCCATGGCCGATCTCGGCATCGTGCCGAAGGAAAATGCCGAGGCGGTCTGGAAGGCGAAGGACATGGCCTTCGACATCGACCGGATCGACGAGATCGAACGCGAGACGCGCCACGATGTCATCGCCTTCCTCACCCACCTTGCCGAGCTTGTCGGCCCCGAGGAGGCGCGCTTCGTCCATCAGGGCATGACCTCTTCCGATGTTCTCGACACCGCCTTCAACGTTCAGCTCGTCCGCGCCGCCGATCTTCTCCTCGAGGACATGGACCGGGTGCTGGCGGCGCTGAGGAAACGGGCCTTCGAGCACAAGTACACCGTCCGCATCGGCCGTTCCCACGGCATCCATGCCGAGCCGGTGACGATGGGGCTGACCTTCGCACGCTTCTACGCCGAAATGGCCCGCGGCAAGGCCCGGCTCGAGGCGGCACGCGAGGAGATCCGCACCGGGGCGATCTCCGGTGCCGTCGGCACCTTCGCCAACATCGACCCGCGGGTGGAGGCCCATGTCTGCGAAAAGCTCGGCCTGAGGCCGGAGCCGGTCTCGACCCAGATCATCCCGCGGGACCGGCACGCCATGTTCTTTGCCACGCTCGGGGTGATCGCCTCGTCGATGGAGAACATCGCCGTCGAGATCCGCCACATGCAGCGCACGGAGGTGCTCGAGGCCGAGGAATTCTTCGCCAAGGGGCAGAAGGGCTCCTCGGCCATGCCCCACAAGCGCAACCCGGTGCTGAGCGAGAACCTCACCGGCCTCGCCCGCATCGTCCGCGGTTATGTCATGCCGGCGCTCGAGAATGTCGCCCTGTGGCATGAACGCGACATCTCACACTCCTCGGTCGAGCGCGTGATCGGCCCCGACGCCACCGTCACCCTCGATTTCGCCCTCAACCGCCTGGCCGGACTGGTCGAGAACCTCGTCATCTACCCGGAAAACATGCGTCGCAATCTCGATCTTCTCGGCGGTCTGGTGCATTCGCAGCGGGTGCTGCTGGCGCTGACGCAGAAGGGGGTGAGCCGCGAGGACGCCTACCGCCTTGTGCAGCGCAATGCCATGAAGGTGTGGGAAGAGGGCAAGGACTTCCGCACCGAGCTCAAGGCCGACCCGGAAGTCCGCAAGGTGCTGAGCGCCGAGGAGATCGACGAGAAATTCGATCTCGGCTACCACACGAAACATGTCGACACCATTTTCGAGCGCGTCTTTGGCAGCGCGGAAGGCTGAGCGGCCGGACAGCCGCCCGCCCGTTCCACCGAAACCGCACCGGAAGAAGCCGTCACCCCGCCAGGCGACGCAACCACAGCCGATGCCACAAGGTGACATGCCGCCCGGCCCGGGGAAACCGGAAGCGCACCCGCCGGTGTGAGATCGCGGCGCGAGGCGGCTTTCCCGGAGGCGGTCTCCGGGAACCGGGAAGAGTGCTGTCGGCATGGGGCACCGCGAGGGACAGGGGCTGCACCCGCGCATTGCATATGGCATACGCGAGACGGCAGCCGCCGCCACGGCTCGGGCGATGGTTCCATTGCCCGTCCCCATTCCCGGAAGCCAGCTGCCCGGCCCGGAAATCACGCGCCGATCGGGCCTGCTACCCTCTGCAGCGCATGCGCCCTCCTGCCCGTTCAGGCGCCGAGCACTCCTTCCGCATCGTCCTCGATCCCGTGCACCGGGTCGAGACCATGGGCCGCGCGAATCCTGTCCTCGATCTCGGCCGCCAGCTCCGGGTGCTCCTTGAGGAACAGCCGCGCATTCTCCTTGCCCTGGCCGATGCGCTCGTCACCATAGGAATACCACGCCCCGGACTTCTCGACGATGCCGGCCTTCACCCCGAGATCCAGGAGCTCGCCGAGCTTCGAGATTCCCTCGCCGTAGAGGATGTCGAACTCGACCGTCTTGAAGGGCGGCGCGACCTTGTTCTTGACGACCTTCACCTTGGTCTGGTTGCCGATCACCTCGTCGCGGTTCTTGATCTGGCCGGTGCGGCGGATGTCGAGCCGAACGGAAGCGTAGAACTTGAGCGCATTGCCCCCCGTCGTCGTCTCGGGATTGCCGAACATCACCCCGATCTTCATGCGGATCTGATTGATGAAGATCACCATGCAGTTGGTGCGCGAGATCGCTGCCGTGAGCTTGCGCATCGCCTGGCTCATCAGCCGGGCATGAAGCCCCATCTGCGCATCGCCCATCTCGCCTTCGAGCTCGGCCTTCGGGGTAAGTGCCGCCACCGAATCGACCACGATCACCGACACAGCCCCCGAGCGCACCAGAGTCTCGGTGATCTCCAGCGCCTGCTCCCCCGTGTCGGGCTGCGAGATCAGAAGCTCGTCGAGATCGACCCCGAGCCGGCGGGCATAGACCGGATCGAGCGCATGTTCCGCATCGACGAAGGCGCAGATGCCGCCGCGCTTCTGCTCTTCCGCCAGCACATGCAGCGCCAGCGTGGTCTTGCCCGAGCTTTCGGGACCGTAGATCTCGATGATCCGTCCCTTGGGCAGGCCGCCGATCCCGAGGGCGATGTCGAGGCCGAGCGAGCCCGTGGGCACCGCCTCTATGTCGGTCACCGCCCCTTCCTGCCCGAGGCGCATGACCGAGCCCTTGCCGAAGTTCTTTTCGATCTGCGCCAGAGCCGCATCGAGCGCCTTCTTCCTGTCCATCTTCCGCCTTTCCGTGAAATCGAGCAGATTGTCCGTCATCTCGCGCTCCTTCTGCCACAGCCGCCCGATGGCGGCAATTCCCGCCTGCCGCGGCCCGTCCGCACCTTTGCGTTCTTCATATGTTCCTTATGCGAACAAATCGCGAAAATTTCAAGCCCTCTTGCACCTGCGTCCGGCGAATCGCCCTTTGCGCTTGATTGCGCCATTCTGGCCGGCAACAGTTGAGAAACGGTAAACACCCGCCCATTCGCCTGTAGGAGCCGCCGATGCTGATCTTTCCCGAGGCGCGCCTGGTTCTCTTTGCCGTTCCCAAGACCGGCACGCAGGCGCTCGAGGCGGCACTGGCTCCCCATGCAGCGATCCGGCTGACGGGGCCGCCACGGCTCACCCACATGACGGTGCGCCAGTTTCGCCGGCGTCTGCAGCCGCTGCTTGCCGAGGCGGGGCTTGGCGATCTTCGGACCGTGGCGGTAATGCGCGAGCCGATCGACTGGCTGGGAAGCTGGTTCCGCTACCGCGCGCGCCCCGCCATCCGCGGCCAGCCGCAATCGACCGAAGCACTCGACTTCGATGCCTTCATCGAAGGTTATCTCGCGCCCGATCCGCCCGAATGGGCCCGGGTCGGGGCCCAGGCGCGGTTCCTCTCGGCCGAGAATGGCGCACCCGATATCGATTACCTCTTTCCCTACGAACCGGGGCACGCGCCACTGGCCACCTTTCTCGAGGAGCGGCTCGGAATCCGGCTCGACCTGCCGCGGGCCAATGTCTCGCCGCCGCGCCCGCTCGTGCTGTCGGCGGCACTCGAAGCACGTCTGAAGCGGGAACGGGCCGAGGATTTCGCCCTGTGGGAGGCGGTACGCGAAGGCTTCTTCCTGCCCCGCTGACACCCCGCGGACGGGCGCCGCTCAGGCCACGGCGGCGGCGGTGCTGTCGGCCAGCTGCCCCGAGGGCCACAGTGCCCAGATCCTGACCGCAATCCACGGCAGAAGCACCGAGGCGAAGATCAGAGTTGCCGAGGCAAGCCATTTCCAGCCGTCATGCGTGGCGGCGCCGGTGAACCAGAGCGACGCGGCCGCGGCTGTGGGGAAGGTGAACGCCCCCCAGACCGGCGTGAATCCGGCCTCGATCAGCCAGCCCTTCCACAGCACCATGGCGACGAGAAGCGCCGCAACCACCACACCCAGGAAACGGAACATGCCGGCCACGTCCTGCCAGTCGAGCAATGCGGCAACGATACCGAAAAGAGCGACCGGCGAGAGATGGATCGCCATCGTCGGGCGCAAGGGAGCCGGGCGCGGCGCACCCACGGGCCGGAGCACCTCCACCAGCCAGATGAGGACGGCGAAGGGGAAGGTGACGCGGAAGATCCATTCGGCGAGGAAGACCGATCCGAGCGGCACGAGAGCCAGAGGGGCGACGATCAGCCCGACGAAGGGCAGATGGAGCGTACCCGGCGCCGTGACAACGAGCGAGGGGTTGCGGATGAGAGTGGCGGCGACGGCAAGAACCACGGCCACATGCATCAGCATCCCGACCATCACCACCCATCGGGCCACCTCCGGCCACATCGGCGCAAGGGCGGCCCCCACCAGCATCAGGGCCATGGTGCCGGCAGCGACCCCGGCCCGGGCCGGCGGCACCGACACATCCTCGACGAGGACTGCGGGCCGCGCCGCCAGCTTGGCGAGATAGAGGAAGAGGAAGAAGACGACAATCAGCGAGGCGGCGCCAAGGATGGCGTCGCCCACGGCCGGACCGAAGCCCCAGAGAGCGCCGGCCTTGCGCCAGGCGAGCCCCAGCCCCATCAGCCCGAGCGCCGGTGGAAAGACCGCAGGCGGCATCCGTCGCCAGCCGAGAATGCCCCCCTTCGCCGTTGTCGGGAAACCAGCCATCCTTGCCTCCATCCACGATTCGAAGAGCCCTCATCGGGCCGGATACGGCCGAAGGGCCGCACCATCGGCTCCAACCTTGTCATTCGCGCGGAATTTGCAAGGGGGACGGGAAACGGTGCGACAAGGCGGCGCCATGCGCGCATCATCTCGCAGGGCCGTCGGCCACCGGCCCGTCTCCGGCCAGGAAGCGGGAGCGTGCGGCCGAAGGGCAACCGGGCGAACTCACAGGGGCTGTTCCCCCTCGCTCCTCAGGACGAATGCAGCCCGCCGCCTGTCTCATCCGCCCGCTCTTTCCCTTCCGCGGAAGCACCGCGAAATCCGAGAGCAACGACGTATTTCTCGGCGCTGTCAGCCCGGCTTGCCGGCGGCTTGACGTTGAGAACCTTCTCGAAACCCTGCTTGAGCCGCTTCTGCAGATCGGCCTGGGCCCCACCCTCGAGCACCTTGGCGATGAAGGTGCCGCCTTCCTCGAGCACGTCGAAGGCGAACTCGGCCGCAGCTTCGGCCAGCGCCATGATCCGCAGATGGTCGGTCTGCCGATGGCCGGTGGCCGAGGCCGCCATGTCGGACATCACCACATCGGCCTTGCCGCCGAGCCAGGCACGTACCTTCTCGTCGGCCCCGTCCTCCATGAAGTCGAGCTGATGCAGTTCCGCCCCCGCGATTGGCTCGACCGCCTTGAGATCGACACCGATCACCCGACCGCGGCGCTTGCCGGGCTTCTCGCCGCGGGCATTGACTCGTTCGACCGCAACCTGGGTCCAGCCGCCCGGAGCGCAGCCGAGATCGACCACCCGCCCGCCGGGCCTGAGGAAATGATACTTGTCATCGAGCTCCATGATCTTGTAGGCGGCGCGGCCGCGATAGCCTTCGGCCCTGGCGCGCTGAACATAGGGGTCGTTGAGCTGGCGCTGCAGCCAGCGCGTGGACGACAGCTTGCGGCCGCGCGCCGTCTTCACCCGCACCGACAATTCGCGCATTCCGCGCCCCGAGGCCCGCCTAGGCCCCTTGCTCCGCCTGCGGCTCATCTCCGCTCTCCTAGCAACTGTCCTCGAGCACGCCGTCGGCGCTCATCTGGGCCATGAGCAGACCTTCGCGCAGACCGCGATCGGCGACGGTGAGATGACGCGTCGGCCAGATCCGCAACAGCGTCTGTAGGATCGCTGCTCCCGAAAGGATCAGCACTGCCCTGTCGCGGCCGATGCAGGGGTCGTTCCGCCGCCCTTCGGGACCCATGCGCAGATAGCGGTGAATCACCCGGTCGATCTGCTCGGTGGTCATCGTCAGCCCGTCAACCTTGTTGCGATCATAGCGCCTCAGCCCCAGATGGGAGGCAGCAACGGTGGTGACCGTTCCCGAGGTGCCGATGATCTGGAACTCCTCGCCCTCGGCCTGCGGCAAGGTGGCATAGGGGGCAAAGGTCTCCATCGCCTCTTCGAAGGCGCAGGACATGAGGGCGAAACGCGCCGCCTCGTCGGCCACGTCGCGGAACTGGTCGCGCAGGGTGGCGACGCCGAGGGGAATCGAGATCCAGTCCACCACCTTCGGCGCCGGGAAGGGCGTGTCCTCGGTGTGAAACCCCCGGTGCAGCCGCATCAGCGCCCGCGGCCGCTCCACGGGAGGCACCTTCGAGAGATCGATCCAGACGAGCTCGGTCGAGCCGCCGCCGATATCGACCACCAGGAGCTGAGCCGTGCGTGTGGAGACCAGGGGAGCGGTGCTGATGACCGCGAGGCGCGCTTCCTCCTCGGGCGGGATCACCTCGAGGGTGAGGCCGGTTTCCCTCTCGACCTGCCGCAGGAAGGCCGGCCCGTTCGTGGCACGGCGGCAGGCCTCGGTAGCGACGAGGCGCATGCGGCGGACATTGTGGCGGTCGAGCTTGGCCCGGCAGACCCTGAGTGCCGCCAGCGCGCGGTCGATGGAGCTGCGCGCAAGCCGCCCCGTCCGCTCGAGGCCGGCACCGAGGCGCACCGAACGGGCAAAGGAATCGACCACATGGAACTGGCTGCCGCGCGGTTGCGCGATCAGCATGCGGCAACTGTTGGTCCCGAGATCCAGCGCGGCGTAGAACTCGGCCGGATCGGGCCGCGCTCCCCCCGCGACCGGGCGGGGCAGAGCACGCCGCCGAGCGGGGAATCGCTTGGTCATCTCGTGTCTCCCGTGAGACGTCTTGTCACTCAAGGTAGACATCGCCCGCCCCCTGTGCAAGCCGTGCCGACGAACCGGGCGGAGATGCGCACAGCGTCGCATCATGGCGCTTGCGCGTCGCAACGGGGCCGCGCCCGCTACCGCACCCGTGGCAGGAAATCGGCAAGGGGAGACGAGATGACGAGGCACAAGGTGATTCTGGTCAGCTGGCGGGACATTCCTGCACAGATCATGGTCGGACGGGGCCGCAAGGGCCATCGGGCCGCTCTCACGGAGCGGTTCGAACAGGCGATCGACCGCGCCGCCATGCGGGCCGGGCTCCGCTCGAGCGACGCCTACATGAACGAATGGCGCCGCGTAGTGATCGCCGAGGAAGAAGGAAACCCGGCCGAGATCGCGGCCCGCCACGCCGCCCGTATCGAGGCCGAATATGACGATGCGCGTCTGCGCGCACTGGCCCTGGCCGGCGGGTGGGCCGACGCGGTGGGCGAAAGACGGGGCTGAGGGCCCGGACATGGGAAAGGACCCGGATCGGACACGGCGAAAGGCCAGGCTTTCCGGGCAGGCGAAGGAGGATGCGTGATGGAACCTCTCGGGCTGGCTGCTGCCGCTTCGGGCGACACCAATGCCGCAGAGGGTGCTGCCGCACCCCTTGCGAAACTCCTCGAGGGCTGGTCGATCGAGGTGACGCCGCGCACGCTGGCGAAAAACCCCGATCTGACCGTCCATCTGCCCGCGGGCACTGAGGTCTATCTCGCCCATATCGCCGGCACGCCTCCTGCCGAGATGATGGCGGCCGCGGAGCGACTCGCGGAAGGGGGTTTGACCGTCATTCCCCATCTGCCGGCCCGCATCTTCCCCGACGAGGAGGCTTTCGCCGCTCTTGTCACCCGCTATGCCGAACTGGGCATTCGCGCCGCCCTCGTGCTCGGCGGCGGCACACGCACGGCGGCCGGGCCCTTCAACGAAGCCATGGACCTTCTTCGGACCGGTCTTCTCGAGCGACACGGCTTCCGGCGCATCGACATCGCCGGCCACCCCGAAGGCAACCGCGACATCGACCCCGATGGCGGCCACCGGCTGGCCGACGCCGCCCTTCTCGCGAAGCAGGAATGGGCCGAGGTGCATGGCATCGACATGAAGATCGTCACCCAGTTCGTCTTCGAGGCCACACCGGTGATCGACTGGGCGCACCGGATCGCCGGTCTCGGCGTCCGGCTTCCGGTGCGGGTGGGCCTTGCCGGGCCGGCACGGCTCCAGACCCTGATCAGATATGCCATCGCCTGCGGCGTCGGCCCTTCGCTCACGGTGCTGCAACGGCGGGCGAAGGATCTCTCGAAGCTGCTCATGCCCTTCACACCCGATGCCGTCGCCGCCACCCTTGCCCGCCATGTCGCCACCCATCGGCGGCTCCGGGATGCCGAATTGTCGCCCTGCCCGATCGAGGGGGTGCATCTCTTCCCCCTCGGGGGTATATCGACGGCCATCGACTGGGCCCGGGAGCGCAGCGCACCTGCTGCGGACTGACGCGCCGCCGCACATCTCCGCGGGCCCCGTTCCCGGCGCAGACAACGGAGCACAGGATCCCATGACCCGCACCATCATCGAATCGAAGACGAAAACCGTCGTGATGGGCTTCGACGAGCCCTTCTGCGTCATTGGCGAGCGGATCAATCCCACCGGGCGCAAGAAGCTCGCCGCCGAACTCGAGGCCGGCGATTTCTCCACCGTCGAGAAGGATGCTCTCGAGCAGATGGCCGCCGGCGCGATGGTGCTCGATGTCAATGCCGGCGTCGTCTACAGCTCCAACCCCAACCCGAACGAGACCGAGCCGCCGCTGATGCGCAGGATGATCGAGCTGGTGCAGGGGCTGGTGGACGTGCCCCTCTGCATCGACAGCTCCGTGCCCGCCGCCCTTGCCGCCGGGCTCGAGGTCGCCGAGGGGCGGCCGCTGGTCAATTCGGTGACCGGGGAGGAGGAGCGGCTCGAGGCGATCCTGCCCCTCGTGAAGAAGTACAACGTGCCCGTCGTCGCCATCTCGAATGACGATACCGGCATTTCCGAAGACCCGGACGTGCGCTTCGCCGTGGCGAAGAAGATCGTCGAGCGGGCGGCCGACCACGGCATTCCGAAGGAGGACATCGTGGTCGATCCGCTGGTGATGCCGATCGGCGCCATGGCCACCGCCGGGCGTCAGGTGTTCCACCTGGTGCGGCGGCTGCGAGAGGAGCTCGGGGTGAACACCACCTGCGGCGCCTCCAACATCTCCTTCGGCATGCCCAACCGCCACGCCATCAACGCCGCCTTCCTGCCGATGGCGATCGCCTCGGGGATGACCTCGGCGATCATGAACCCCTGCCGGCCGGCCGAGATGCAGGCGGTGCGCGCCGCGAACCTCCTGATGGGGAACGACCCCCACGGGGCCGAATGGATCCGCCACAACAAGCCCGAAGGCGAGGTGACGGGCGCCGGGCGACGCGGCCGGCGGCAGACCCGGCGCCGCAGAAGCGCCGCCGCCAGCGAGTAGCGGCCCTGCGGCGCTGACCGGAACGGGGCGAAAACCGGCCCGGGGATCTGGGCACCGGACGGCGGGTGCTTCCGACCGCGTTCTGCCGCTCGCACCGGGGGAGAGCGTGCGGACCAGCCTTTCCCGATCTTGGTGCGGAAATCCCGCTGCCGAACGCCTTGGCCCTCCTGATCTGGCCTTCCTGATGGTGATCGGTGGCTGCCCTTCATCGGCGGAGCGGCACGGCGAATGTCTTTCCCGGACCGCCCGCATGGCCGAAGGCACCGACCACGCCCTGCCCTTCGTCGAGGAGCCCGACCAGTCACGGCCGTGCCGGGCTTCTTCCCTTGCGTCCGGCGGGGAAAGACGGCACCTTGTCGCCGTTATCGCGTCTGCATCTGAGAGAACCCGGAGCACCCATGCGCCTTTCAGCCCGTGCGGACATCGCGGCAGAGCCCGAGGCGGTCTTTGCCGAACTGACAGAGTTCGAGCGTTTCGAACGCATGGCCCTGCAGGCCGGCGCCGAAGTGGTTCGTGCCGATGCGCTCGAAACGCCCGGCGCCGGCATGGAGTGGGTCATCAAGGCACCGATCCGTGGTCGGATGCGCCGCATCGACATGACGCTCGTCGATCTTCACCCCGCCGAACGGCTCGAATTCCATGCCGTCTCCCAGGGATTTGACATGGGCTACGTGATCGAGCTGCTCACTCCCCGACCGGGCAAGACCCGGATGCAGGTCGCCTTCGACATTCGCCCGAAAACCCTGGCAAGCCGCATCACCTTGCAATCGGCGAAGCTGCGCAAGGCCACGCTCTCGCGCCGATTCGATGAAAGGGTGAAGCGGCTCGCCAGGCTGATCGAGGACCGCATCGCCGAGAAGACCCGCCGACCCGGCAACTCGCCCCGTATCTGAACCCGGACCCGTTTCCCGACCAGAGCCGCCCGGGGCCCCACCCGGCTCCCGCCGACCGATCCGGCAGGCCGCACGGGCCCGGGCAAACCGCCACGAGCGGACAGAGCCGGGCTTCGCAGGTCATGCCGCCGGCCTGATCCTCGCTCCGCTCGGGCGGCCATCCCGGCAGAGGATGCACAGGAGGGAGCGCACGATCCCCCGGGCAGAAGCCTTCGACCGTTTCGCGATATCGACGGGCTGCCACCCCGGGGATCCGCCCCTCAGGAAACGAGGCCGCCGTCCGAATCCTCGCCGGCCTCGACAAGAAGAGCCATGAAGTCGGGGATCACCACATGGCGGTTCTGCCTGATGCGGATGAGCCCGTCGCGCCTGAGGGCCGAGAGCTGGCGGCTGACCGTCTCGAGGGTGAGGCCGAGAAAATCGGCCATCGCCTCGCGTGTCAGCGGCATGTCGAACTCGATGCACTGGCCAAGATGCTGACGCCGCAGCGCGGCGAATCTGCGGGCGATGTTGGCCAGGAAGGAGGCGATGCGTTCGCGCGCGGTCTTGCGCCCCAGAACCAGCATCCATTCACGGGCGGCATCGAGCTCGTCGAGCGAGATTTCGAGAAGACGGTTCTCGAGATTGGGGAAGCGGGCCAGGAGCTCCTCGAAGGGCTTGCGCTGGAAACGGCAGACCAGCACCTCGCTGACCGCCGCCACGTCATAGGCCGCATGCTCTCGCCCCGGCCGGCCGATGAAGTCGCCGGGCAGCACGAGACCGACGATCTGCCGTCGTCCGTCCTCGAGGCTCTTCGAGAGCGTCGCCGCTCCGGTAACGACCGTGCCGACGAAGTCGAGCGGCTCACCCCCCCAGACGATGGTCTCGCCGGGCTGGTAGAGCTTGTAGGACTTGATCTTCTCGAGCTCGACCAGCTCGTGTGGCTGGCAACGGGAACAGACCGCGCGGTGGCGAATCGTGCAATGGCTGCAGTCGCGCACCACAGCGTCGGCCGAAGCCGGTTTCTCTCCGGTCTTGATCTCGATCAATGCGCAAACTCCCAGGCTCGGCCAACCCTATGCCCATGATGACAAAAGAGCAACTGAGGGAAGCCGGTCTTTTCGACGCCCGTGTGCCGCGATACACCAGCTACCCCACGGCCCCGCATTTCTCCGCCGATGTCGGTGCGGAAGACTTCGCCCGCTGGCTTGCCCGC
>WFPA01000072.1 GCA_015487815.1 Albidovulum sp. | reverse complement strand
TGCGGCGCAGGTTGTGATAGCTGTTGCCCGAGCCGATGATCACCACCCCCTCCTCACGCAAGGGCGCGAGCGCCCGGCCGGCGGCCAGATGCGCCTTCGGGTCGAGATCGGCGCGCAGGCTGAGCTGCACCGTCGGGATGTCGGCCGCGGGAAAGGCGATCTTGAGCGGCACGAACACCCCGTGATCGAAGCCCCGTTCGGCATCCTCGCCGGTCTCGAACCCCGCCGCCTCGAGCAGCGCCCGCACCCGCCCCGCCAGCGCCGGATCGCCCGGCGCCGGCCAGGTGAGCTCATAGGTGTGGGGCGGAAAGCCGTAGTAGTCGAAGAGAAGCGGCGGCGCCGGACTGGTCTGCACCGTGAACACCGGCTCCTCCCAGTGCCCCGAGATCACGAGGAGCGCCTTCGGCCGCTCGGGCAGCATCGCCGCCAGCCCCTCGAGGAAGGACCGGTGCCGGTCCCAGGCATCGGGCGGGTCCCAGTCCATGAAGAAGCAGGGCCCGCCGCCATGGGGGATGAACAATGCGGGTTGTCTCTTTGCCATGCCGGGCTCCTTTCAGGCCATCTGTCGCGCTCCGCGCGGAGCAGGCGGGACGCGGGCCATATCCCGCGCCCCGATATCGTCAGGGGGCAAGTTCGCCGGCCGCATCCGCCATCCGGGCGGCACGCGTCGCCTTGGCCCACCAGGCGAGCTCGTCCAGAAGCGCGTCTGCCGCCGGCTCGATGGCCTGCGCGATCGCCTCGATCGGGCCGTTCTCGCCCAGCGGGTGCACCTTCATGAATTCGCCGCCACCGATATGAACGGCATTGCGCAAGGGCACCATCTGCAACTCGACCGCGATGCCACGCAGGTGTTCGATCGCCCGCGCGGCACCCACGCCGCCATAGCCGACGAATCCCATTGGTTTGCGCATCCACTCCTTGTAGGCCTGATCGAGCGCGTTCTTCAGAACCGCCGGAATCGAGTGGTTGTATTCCGGCGTCACCACCACGAAGCCGTCGAACCCGGCCAGCGTCTCCTGCCAGCGCACCGCCTTCGGATCCTGGCTCGGCATCCAGAGGTTCGACGCCATCTCGTTGAAGAACGGCAGGTCGAAGTCGCGCAGATCGAGCTTCTCGAATGTCATGTCATCGCGCTTGCCCGCAAGGCCCAGGAACCAGTCGGCGGGCTTGTCGGCAAAGCGCGCATCGCGCGTGCTGCCGATGATCACACCAATGCGGGGTTTTCCGGTTTCGCTCATCTTTGTTACCTCTTTCTTTCAGTGCAGTTGCCTGCGGTTGCACGGCGGGCCACGCGGGCCGGCCGAAATTCGTTCACGCCTCTGGCCGAAGCATCCGGCCCAGCACGCCGCTTTTCAGCCAGAACTGCTGATAGAGCGCGCCGAGCAGATGGATCAGAATGGTCAGCGGAACGACCGGCTCCATCAGCAGATGCGCCTGACGGGCCAGCGCCACGGCGCCGAACCAGTTCAAAATGCCCGAGACCGGCATTACGATCATGATCACGTAAAGCAGAACCTTCACCAGCTTCGCGGCGGCGCGCAGCAGCGGGGGCTCGTCATCGGGCAAAGGCGGCGCGCCCCGGCGGCCAAGCATCCCCAGCCGCCAGAGCGCCAGCACGAAGACGACCGAGCCGCCGATCACATGCACCAGCATGGCCGCGTCATAGCCGCTCCAACTACCGTCGCGCACGGCCTTCGCCGCCGCCTGCATCGCGTCATGGGTGACGAATGCGGCGATCACGAGGACCGCCGACACCCAGTGCAGCGCGATCTGCGCTGCCGTATAGCCCCGCGCCCAGCTCATGCCGCGGCTTCTCCTCCCGGTGCATAGGCCGACTTGACCTTGCGCACGCGATTGGCCGTCAGCCACAAGATGATCAGCGCCACCCAGGTGATCGCCGCCGGCGGCCAGCCCGGATCACCTGCGGCAAGATGGGCCGAGACGGCCAGCACCAGATGCCAGAACATCGCCCCATAGGCCCAGTCGGCCAGCATCGCGTTCGGCCGCCACAGGATCACGACCGCCCCGACGATCTTCAGGATCGCCAGCGGCTGGATCAGATAGGTGGGGTAATGCAGCACCTTCTCATACATCTCCACCGCCATGTCGTGCATGAAAAGGTAGAAGGCGGCGCCGGCGAAATAGACCAGCGCCACGATACCCGTCGAGATCCAGTAGAGCCATCTGGCTGTGCCGTCGCTCATCGTCCTTCCTCCCCTTGCATCCCCGGACAGCCGTGTCCCGCTCCCGGCCTGTTGTCTTGCGGCAGCGGCGCCCGGCGGCGCAACGCCCTCGAGGCCATTGCCGCGATTCCTTATTTCGCGTAAATTCAGTTTAGAGTGCAGATCTAGATATGAAAGT
Source organism: Albidovulum sp. (assembly GCA_015487815.1). Taxonomy (GTDB): domain Bacteria; phylum Pseudomonadota; class Alphaproteobacteria; order Rhodobacterales; family Rhodobacteraceae; genus WFPA01. The sequence goes on along the minus strand of WFPA01000072.1, from coordinate 5,744 downwards.
AGGAACTTTTTAGTAACCATTCATACCCACACCAACCGGGATACCCGCATGAAACGCGACCGCGCCCCCTCCTGTCCGATGGAAGCCCTGCTGAGACTCATCGCCGGGCCGTGGACCATCTACATTCTCTGGGTGCTGTCCGAACGCGGCCCACAGCGTTTCGGCGCCCTCAGGCGCGCCATTCCCGGCATCTCGACCCGGATGCTGACCGAAAGGCTTCGTCGGCTCGAGGGGGCCGGGGTCATCTGGCGCGAGCAGCGGCCGACGATCCCGCCCCAGGTCACCTATGGCCTGACGGAGCGGGGTGCGGAACTCAGCTGCATTCTCGAGAATCTCGGCGAGATCGCCCGGCGATGGCAGGCGCAGGGCGCCTTTGCCGACATGGGACTGGCGGCAGAAGAGGAAGGGAGCCGCTCTCGCCCCGACCGGGAATCCACGACAGCTTGACATGACGAAGCGGCCGGTGCCACGCTGGCTGCGGCCGGGCAGGAAAACCGACAACGAAACAGGGACCCGGCCGCGACACAGGGAGGTGAAGATGCGTAGATTCATTTTCGGCGCGCTCGGCGCCGCGGCCATCGCCCTTGCCGGCGCCGCGACCGAGGCCAAGACGATCATCCGCGTGACTCTGCAATTGCCGGCGACCCATCCGCTGGGCCAGAACTGGCTGTCCTTCAAGCAGAAGATCGAGGAGCGCTCGGGGGGCGAGCTGGAGCTGCAGCTGTTCCCCTCGGCCCAGCTGTTCAAGGACAAGGAAGTGCCGGGCGCCGTCGGCTCGGGCGCGGTCGAGGCGGGCTCGGCCTATCTGGGGCGCTTTACCGGCTCGGTGCCGGCGGTGGACGTGGTGGCGATCCCCTTCATCTTCAAGGACGAGGCCCAGCTGCGCGCCGCCGTCCGCCAGGGCTCGGCGCTGCGGAAGATCCTCGACGACGCGATCCTGAAGGAGACCAACAACCGCGTGCTGTGGTGGCAGGCCTTCGGGCGCAACATCTACCTGTCCAAGGGGTTCCCCATCCGCAAGCCCTCGGACCTGAAGGACAGGAAGGTGCGCACCTATGGCAAGATCCAGGGCTGGACGGTCGAGGCGCTGGGTGGCGCGCCGGTGCTGATGTCGGGTTCCAAGCAGTTCCTCGCCTATCAGCAGGGCGCGGTCGATGTCGGCATGACCGGGGCGACGGCGGTCAAGTCGCGCAAGCTCTATGAGGTCATGGACCACATGACGCTGACCTTCGACAGCGCGATCGAGTTCCTCGCGGTGATGAACAACGACTTCTACAACAGCCTGACGCCCGAGCAGCAGAAGATCATCACCGAGGCCGCGGCCGAGGTCGAGAAGGAGCTGCGCGACGCGATCTATCAGAAGGAGGCCGAGGCGGTTGAATTCGTGCGCGACAAGATGACGGTGATCGAGCTGACCCCTGCCGAGCGCGCCGAATGGGAGAAGGCCACCGCCGGCGTGGTCGACCGCTTCATCGCCGAGACCGGCGAGACCGGCCGCCGGGCGGTCGAGGCGATTCGCGCCGCAGCCGAGTAGGCCGCTCGTGCAGCGGGGGCGCTCCGGGCGGAGCGCTCCCTTCCCCGTCCGCGACGGAGCCATGACATGACCGCATTTCTCGACGGTTTCCTGCGCGTCTCGGACCTTCTGGCCGAGGTCACCGGCCGCATCGCCGCCTGGATGTTCTTCGCCGTCGGCCTGTTCGTCAGCTACGAGGTGTTCATGCGCTACGTGCTGATCCGGCCTACCGTCTGGGTCGATGAAGTGAGCCGCATCTTCCAGATCTGGGGCGCCTTCCTGGCGATCGCCTATGTGCATCGCCACCGGGCGCACATCTTCATCGATCTTGCCTTCCGCCAGCCCGGCAGCCCGGCGCGGCGCGTGGTCGATACCTTCGCCGAGGGAGTGATCCTGTTCTTCTGCGCCGTGACGGTGAAATATGGCTGGGAGGTGTGGTGGCAGTCGACCCGGCTGGGCCACACCACCGACAGCTATCTGGCGGTGCCGCTGGTCTGGGTGCAGTCGGCGATCTGGGTCGGCTTCGGGCTGATGGCGCTGCAGTCGCTGGCCTCGATCATCCGTATCTGGCGTGACGGATCCCCGGCGCCCGGGCCTGCGACCGGCGGCGAACCGGCGGGGCAATAGGCGATGGAAGCGCTGCTGATCATCGGCGCGCTGGTCGCGCTTCTGCTGCTCAGGGTGCCGGTGGCCTTCGCCATGGGGGCGCTGGGCACGGTTCTCCTTATGCTGAAGGGGTTGCCGCTGGTAGCGATTCCGCAGCGGCTGTTCGGCTCGATGGACAGTTTCGAGCTGCTGGCGGTGCCGCTGTTCCTCCTGATGTCGAACGTGCTCCTGAAAGGCGGCGTGGGACGCGATCTGTTCTCGGCCGTGCAGGCCTGGGTCGGCCACTGGCCCGGCGGGCTCGGGGTGGCGACGATCCTCTCCTGCGGGCTGTTCGCGGCGATCTCGGGCTCGTCGGTGGCGACCGCCGCCACCATCGGCACCGTCGCCATTCCCGAGATGAAGGCCCGCGGCTACCACGAGCCCTTCATCCTCGGCCAGCTGGCGGCGGGCGGCACGCTGGGCATCCTGATACCCCCCTCTATTCCGCTGATCCTCTACGGCGTCATCACTGAAACCTCGATTCCGACGCTGTTCCTCGCTGGCATCGGGCCAGGGCTTCTGCTGGCCTTCGTGTTCATCCTCTATGCGATGACCTACAGCCGCCTGCGCGCCGACATCCCGCTGACGCGCGCCACCTGGCCCGAGCGGCTGCGCGCCACGGCGCTGGCCCTGCCGACATTGGTGCTGGCGATCGCCATCATTGGCTCGATCTATGCCGGGATCGCGACGCCTTCGGAAAGCGCGGGCGTCGGCTTCGTGATCGCCATGGTGATGACCTTCGCCATGGGCCGCATGACCGTGGCCAGGCTGCGCGAGGCGGTCGAGGACGCGCTCGGCACCACCGCCATGATCTTCATCATCGTCGCCGGGGCCAAGGTGTTCTCCTACGCGATCACCCTTTACCTCATCCCGCAGCAGATCAGCACGTGGCTGACCGCGACCATCGAGAGCCCGACCCTGTTCATCCTGGCGGTGGGGGGCGTGCTGCTGGTGATCGGTTTCTTTCTCGAGGCGCTCTCGATGATGCTGATCATGGTGCCGGTGCTGTTCCCGGCGCTGGAAGCAATGAACATCGACCCGATCTGGTTCGGCATCTTCTTCGTGGTGCTGATCGAGACGGCGCTGATCACCCCGCCGGTGGGCCTCAACCTGTTCATCATCCAGGCGGTCGGCAAGGCGCGGCTCGAGAGCGTGGTGCAGGGGGCGCTGCCCTTCGCGGCCATGATGCTGGCGATGGCGGCGCTCATGTGGTTTTGGCAGGATCTCGTGCTCTACATTCCCTACAGGCTGTTCTGATGCTGCTGCCTGCGCGCAAACCGCCTTCGGCGCCCGACCGGCTGCGGGCCCTTCTGGCCGAGGGGCGGCTGATCGTCATGCCCTGCTGCTTCGATGCGCTGTCGGCGAAGCTGATCGAACAGGCGGGCTTTCCCCTGACCTTCATGTCGGGTTTCGCCACCGCTGCCGCAGGGTTCGGCCTGCCCGACACGGGGCTCGTCACCGTGACCGAGATGCTGGAGCGTGGCCGCGCGATCTGCGACGCGGTGACCATCCCGGTGATCGGCGACGGCGACACGGGCCACGGCAACGCGCTGAACATCCGCCGCACGGTGCAGGGCTTTGCCCGGGCGGGTTTCGCCGCGGTGATGATCGAGGATCAGCTCGCCCCCAAGCGCTGCGGCCATGTGGCGGGCAAGGAGGTGGTGCCCCGGGCCGAGGCCGTCGCCCGCATCCGTGCCGCCGTCGAGGCCCGCGCGGCCGGCGACGACATCCTGATCCTCGCCCGCACCGACGCCCGCCACACCCACGGCCTTAACGAGGCGATCGCCCGCGCCCGCGCCTTCCACGAAGCGGGCGCCGACATCCTGTTCGTCGAGGCCCCCGTGGAGGCGGCCGAGATGCGCCGCATCGGCGCCGAACTGCCGGGGCCGCTGATGGCGAACATGCTGGAAGGCGGCGCGACGCCGCTGCTGCCGCCGCCCGTGCTCGAGGAGATGGGCTTTGCCATCGCCGCATACCCGCTGACGCTGCTCTCGGCGGCGATGCGGGCGATGGTCGCGGCGCTCGACGGGCTGAAGGCGGGTGCCGTGGCGGACGATCTGCTGATGCCCTTTGCCGAGATGCGCCGGCGGATCGGTTTCGACGACTACCTCGCCGCCGAGGCGCGGCTGAGCAGAGACGGAACGGAAAAGGACTGAGCGCCACCGGAGCGGCGGCCGTCATTCTCGTCGCGCTGACCGGGCCGGCTCGCCGAAGGCCCCCGGACAAGCCCCTTCCCCGCCTCCCTGCCCCGCCTCCGCGCGTGGAGCGAAGGCCATCTCGGCAAGACGGTCGAAGTTGCGGAACGCAGCGCCCTCCGCCCGTGGCGGGCAAGCTTGGCCGGGGTCGAGACAGGCAACAGGCAATGCCGGCAACCTCCGCGCGTGGTGCGCAAGCCCCTGCCACAGCCAGCCGCCGATCCCGTGCGCGCAGCCCATGCCGGCCTCCCCCCGAGCCGCCGTCGATCCCGCTCGCACCGAGGGCAGCGGCTCAGCCGCCGGTGTCGATCTTCACGCCGAGGGCACGGGCAACGGTGAAGATGTCCTTGTCGCCCCGGCCGCACATGTTCATCACGATGATGTCGTCGCGGTCCATCCCGGGGGCGATCTTCATCACATGCGCGAGCGCATGGCTCGGCTCGAGCGCCGGGATGATGCCCTCGGTCTCGCAGGAGAAGCGGAAGGCCGCGAGCGCCTCCTCGTCGGTGATGGCGACATATTCGGCCCGCCCCGTGTCGTGCAGCCAGGCATGTTCGGGGCCGATGCCGGGATAGTCGAGCCCGGCCGAGATCGAATGGCCCTCGAGGATCTGTCCGTCCTCGTCCTGCAGGAGATAGGTGCGGTTGCCGTGCAGCACGCCCGGCCGACCGCCGGTGAGCGAGGCGCAATGTTCCATGCGCGCGTCCACCCCCTTGCCGCCAGCCTCGACACCGATGATCCGCACATCCTTGTCGTCGAGGAAGGGATAGAACAGCCCCATCGCATTCGAGCCGCCGCCGATCGCGGCCACCAGCACATCCGGCAGCCGCCCCTCGCGCTCGAGGATCTGCGCCTTCGCCTCCTTGCCGATGATCGACTGGAAATCGCGCACCATCGCCGGGTAGGGGTGCGGCCCGGCCACGGTGCCGATGCAGTAGAAGGTGGTCTCGACATTGGTCACCCAGTCGCGCAGCGCGTCGTTCATCGCGTCCTTGAGCGTGCCGCGCCCCGAGGTGACCGGCACCACCTCGGCCCCGAGAAGGCGCATGCGGAAGACGTTTGGTGCCTGTCGCTCGACATCGGTCGCACCCATGTAGACCACGCATTCGAGTCCGAAGCGGGCACAGACGGTGGCGGTGGCCACGCCGTGCTGGCCGGCGCCGGTCTCGGCGATGATGCGCTTCTTGCCCATGCGGCGCGCCAGCAGGATCTGGCCGAGCACGTTGTTGATCTTGTGGGCGCCTGTATGGTTGAGCTCGTCGCGCTTGAGATAGATCTTCGCTCCGCCGAGCCGTTCGGTCATGCGCTCGGCGAAATAGAGCGGCGACGGCCGGCCGACATAATGCTTCCACAGATCGTCCATCTCGGCCCAGAAGGCCGGGTCGTCCTTC
>WFPA01000071.1 GCA_015487815.1 Albidovulum sp. | reverse complement strand
CGACAAGGCGCACCGGCGCGCCCTCGGCGAGCCGCCGGCGCACATCCGCCAGCACCGCGCGGCGGTGGGCCGGCGTCATCCAGGTGGTGAGGATCGCGCGCCCGTCCCCGCCCTCGAGCATGTCGAACAGGACGCGGGCATGGCGGCGGTTGTTGACGATGGCGAGCACCTGTTCGTGCCGGCGGAGTTCGCCGGCGAGCGCCGCGTCGTCCAGCGTGCCCGCATCCTGCACCCGCACCCGCCGGAAGGCGGCGTAGAGGCGGGGCGGGTCGGGGGCGAGCTCGGTCACCTCGGCCGCCTCCAGCCCTTCGGGGGCCGGAAAGCCGTCGCCCCTGCCCCCCTTCTTCAGCGCCGGCTGGGTGGCGGTGCACAGCACCACCGAGGCGCCATAGCCCCGCGCCAGCTCCTTCAGCATCGCCAGGCAGGGGCGCAGCAGGTGCAGCGGCAGCATCTGCGCTTCATCGAGGATGATCACCGAGCGGGCCAGCCGGTGCAGCTTGCGGCATTTCGAGGGGCGGTTCGCAAAGAGACTCTCGAAGAACTGCACCGCGGTCGTCACGATCACGGGGCGGTCCCAGTTCTGGGCGGCGAGGCGCACACGCTCGGATTCCCTGTCGTCGTCGAGCCCCTCCCAGTCGAAGCTGGCGTGGTGTTCGAGCACGGCGTCGGCATCGCCGAGCGCGTTGCGGAACACTTCGGCCGTCTGCTCGATGATCGAGACATAGGGGATGACGTAGATCACGCGCTCGAGTCCGTGGGCGATCGCGTGATCGAGCGCGAAGGCCAGCGAGGTCAGTGTCTTGCCCCCGCCCGTGGGCACGGTGAGGGTGAACAGGCCCGGATCGAGCCCGGCCCTGCCGCGCACATGGGCGAGGATGCGGGCGCGCTCGGCATTGATGGTGCCGGGCTCGGGCGGGGGAAAGCCGGCCAGATGGGCTTCGAGGGCCGCGCGCAGCTCATTCAGGCTGCCGCGCCAGCCGCGCGGGCGCCGCCGGCCCTCGATCCGGTCGTAGAAGGCTTCGGTTTCGAGGAAATCCGCATCGACCAGCGCCGAGAACAGCATCCGCGTCAGGACATGCAGGCGGAAACTGGCCAGATCGTCGGCGGGCAGACCGGCAAGGGGCGCGGGCATGCCGGTCAGAGGGGGCAGCTCGATACCCTCGGGCAGCTCGAGCCGGGCGGCATCCCGGATCCGCTCGCAGAGCGGCGTCGCCGGCCGCCCCTTCACCGGTCCAAGCCCGTTGGGCAGCCCGGCATGGTGACCGGCGATGGCATAGGCGATCAGCTTGCCGATGCCGGCGGCATCAAGCCTCTCGGCCGCATACCGCGCGCCCTCGCCGCTGTGGGGCGCGGAGGGCCGCTCGCCGCGCAGATAGGCCTGGAATTCGGGCTTGGCCTTGCCGAGATCGTGCAGGAGCCCGGCAATGCGTGCCAGCTCGTCCACACCGAAGAGCGCCGCGTGCGCCGCGGCCCGCTCAGCCACCGCCTTCAGGTGTTCGTCCAATGGTTCCCAGTCGGCACCGTCAGGCCGATGGGTGGAATGGGCGAAAAGACGGGCTGGAAACGACATCAACGAGCAATCCGGGAACGCATGAACATCATACTACCGAAAGCTGTGCCGCATTCAAGCCCGCGCCCTCGGCACGAACGGCTCCGGCGCCGGCCGCCGCTCCTCGGGCTCCTGCGCCTGCCCCGGATCGCAACCGCCCCGCCGGCGACGAAGGCGATCGGCATGGGGCGCAGGATGCGGATGATGCAGGGAGGTGCGGAGCTTTCGCGCCCGGCAGGCTCATGGATGGTGGCGAAGACGCCCGAGCGCGGCATGTGTCTCCGGCGAGAACCACAGGCCCGGACCGCGGGAAAGAACAGGATGCTTTGCTCCGCCGCTCAGCCGCACACTCCTGCCGGCCGGTCGACCGCGTTCGTCGGCCCCGGTAGAGCTGCCTTGTCCCATCATGCGGCAAGGCCGCCCGGACCGGGCGGCCTCGCACGGACCGGTGGCGGAGAGATCACCGGCCCTTCCTGATCAGCTCCTCGCGCAGCGCACGCACCGCCTCGGGGCTCGACGTCTCCTTGCGCAGTGCCGCGACATCCCCGGCCGTGAGCGGCGCGATGTCGCCATGCGCGGCAGCATCATTGCCGAAATGGCTGCGCAGATAGCTCACGAGCGCGGCGATCTCGGCATCCGAGAGATGGTCGAAGGCGGGCATCTCGTTGTCGTAACGAGCGCCCTTGACCGAGATCGGCCCCGTGAGCCCGTTCAGGATCACCCGGGCGGGAAAGTCCTTCGAGAGGAACAGATCGTCATTGCCGGCCAGCGGCGGGAAGGTCTCCTCCACCCCTTCGGCATTGTCCTGATGGCAGCCGGCGCAGTTCTCGGCATAGAGCGCAGCGCCATCCACCGGCCGGACGTCCGTCGCGGCCGTCGGAGCCGGCGGCGGCTGGTCGCCCATGTAGGTCGCGAGGTAATCGACGATCCGCTTGCGCTCCTCGGGCGAGAGGACGACGCCGTAGCTTTCCATGTCGTCGAGAATGCCGTCCCATCCGACCGCGTCGAGCCCCTTGCTCTCCTCGACGTATTGCAGGTCGTGGCAGGTGCGGCAGCGCCCGTAGACCAGCGAACGGTCGGGGCCGGGCGGCAATTCGATGTTCTGGGCCGGGGCGGGGCCGGCGGCGGCGCCGAAGAGGAGCGCTGCCAGCGCCAGGCAAACAAAGCGGCCGGGCGCGGCCGCGGCTCCTTCCGCCCCGGACACGCAAGGGGCCGGTGCACCGGTTTCGTTCGGGCGATGATGGGTTGGTGTCGCTCTCATGGGGTTCCGATCCCGACAGGACCACCTGCCCCGCCGGCACCGGCGGGAGAGAAGCGCGCACGCAGCAGGGCAGATGGAGGTTGAAGACAGGAAGGCATGGCCGGCATGGCCGGCCATGCCCGAGGGAGGATGTCAGGCAACCGTGACCCTGACGAGGTCGGCGCCGTTCCACTCGTAGCCCTTCGGATTCCAGGCCACTGTGCCGTCGAGCGGCTGGCTGCGGCCGAGCGCATCGGTCGCCACGCAGCGCAGCTCGTGGGTGCCGGCATCGAGACTGGTCTTGAGCGACCACTTCTGCCAGGCCCAGGGGCCGGCACCGCCCTCGATGGTGGCGTCCTGCCAGGTCTTGCCGCCATCGGTCGAGACCCTGACCGAGGTGATCGGCGCCAGACCATCGTTCCAGGCCACGCCGCGGATCTCGACCGGACCGGCCTTCACCTTGTCTTCCTCGAGCGGGTAGAAGATCACGCTCATGGTCTTGAAGGCGTAGGTCGGGGTCGAGTTGCCGGTGTTGTAGTCCTTGACGGTGAAGGTTCCGGGTTTCACCGGCTTCTTCACCGCGCGATAGGCCTTGGACTGGAAGGGCGAGGGCGACTCCTCGGTCTCGTAGAGGATCTCGCTCAGCCACTTCACGTTCATGTTGCCGTAGTAGCCGGGGATCACCAGCCGCACCGGGCCGCCATGGACCGCCGGGATCGGCTCGCCGTTCATCTTGAGCGCGAGGATGGCGTTGTCGAGGAACGGATCCTCGATGCGGAAGCTCTTGATGAGATCGGCCCCCTTGGGAGCCGGCGACTCGTCGGCGCCGTTGGCGGTGATCCAGCGGGCATCGGCTGCCGGACCGACATCGGCCTTCTCGAGCACGGCCCGCAGCGGCACGCCTTCCCATTCGACATTGGCCATGCCGCCGTGCTTCCACTGACCGCCGCCGACCTTCGCCTTCTGCGAGAAGTAGTAGCGGCCGTTGCCGGCGCACTGCATCACCGCCACCAGCTTCACCTGCTCCATGCCCTTGAGGTCATCGAGGGTGATGGTGCGCGGCCGGGTCACCAGACCCGAGATGCGGATCTTCCAGTCCTGCACCGCGGCCGCATCGTTGGTGCCATACCAGGCCTGCCTGCCCGCCGGCGGGAAGTGGTTGCGGATATACATGATCTCCTTGGGCGTGATGTAGTGCTCGCGCAGGAGCGTGAGCGGAGTTTCCATCACGCCGAGCTTGGCGTTGTGGATGATCATCCCGTCCTTCACGCCCTTGATGATGGCCGACGGATTCGGCGTCTCGGCGAGCGCCCGCCAGGACGTGGTGCCGGCCAGCGCCGTCCCCAGCGCGGCCACACCGGCAAGCCTGCCGAAGTCCCGCCGGGTGAGATTGCCGAAATCTTCTCTCCTGGACATGTTTCCTCCCTCTCCATGTTGCATTCCCACGGGCCGGGGAATTCCGGCCTTGTCGGAGCCGGCGTCTCGCGGATGAGGAGAGCGCCGGGCTGACACAGGCGCGCACCTCGCCCTTGCGGGTTCGGTGCCCTGCATGGGGACAACGTCCGGGACTGGCGAAATATTCCCCGCCTTCTTCACGAAAGCGTGATCGCACCCGCGGGGCGGCTCACAGCCTCATGTCATGCCCGAACAGCCGATGTGAGCAACCGGCGGTCATGGCCGCTCGTGCGCATATCGGCAGAAAGGGGTGAAGAGCCGGCCCGGCGGCTCGGGCGGGTGCAGCAGCTCAGGCGGAGCTGCAGTTCTGGCTGAGCCGATGATTGCGGACCAGCGCGGCCACGACGTCGGGGCCGAAGGGTTGAAGTGCCTGCGTGGCGTCGATCACCGCCCGGGCCACGAGGTCGAAACGTCTCGGGTCCATCCCGGCGGCGACCAGAAGATAGTCGAGCCGATGGGCGCGCCAGCGCACGAGCCGTGCCGGACCGCGGGCATAGCGGCTTGGCGGCAGGAGCTCGGGGCCGACATCGGCCGGCAGGATGAACAGGCTGAGGCGGCAGTCATGGATGCCGACATAGCCGACCCGCACCCCTTCGGTGCCGAAATCCTCGGTGCCGGAGATCCGAAGCCCGGTGGCGCCGAGATCGGGCACATAGACCCGCCCATGCCGCCGGGCGAAGGCGGTCAGCCGCGTGCCATCCTCGGTTCCGGCCGGCCTGGCGATCCAGGCCATGTGCCGTGCGAGCGCCGCTTCGATGAACGGGCTCGACGGCGCCGGAGCATAAGGGGGCAGGGCCGGCAGGGACGCAGCCTCCTGCCCGGAGCGGGACGGGTCGGCGGCGTCCGCAACGCTCGCCCGATCACTCGGAAGCGGCGTTTCGGGCACGAATGGACCCGGCAGGAAGAAGAAGGCGAGCACCAGGGCTGCGGCGACGGTGGCACCGCCCAGAAGCGGCTTGCGGAGCCGCCCTGCGGCGGCGGCGGTCACCCGGGTGAGCACCGTGCAGAAGGGGCGACAGACGGCCCCGGTGCAGGCCAGCGCCCGCATCTGCACCCGCTCGAGAGCCGAGGGGCTGCGCAGCGGCTCACGGGCGAGGAGCGTGTCGAGATCGAGCGCGTCGAGAT
>WFPA01000070.1 GCA_015487815.1 Albidovulum sp. | reverse complement strand
GCGGATCGAGGGCGGCACCGCCTTGAGCGCCGTGCGCGTGGCGATGATGATCGTCGGCAGCGTCATCAGCGCCAGCACCATGCCGCCGACGAAGGGCGCCGAGCGCGGCAGGTCGAACCAGCCGAGGAACACCGCCAGCCCCAGAAGGCCGAACACCACCGAAGGCACCGCGGCGAGATTGTTGATGTTGATCTCGATGAAGTCCGTCAGCCGGTTCTTCGGCGCGAATTCCTCGAGCCAGATCGCCGCCGCGATCCCGATCGGGAAGGACAGGACGAAGCAGGTGAGAAGGGCGTAGAACGAGCCCATGATCGCCCCGCCGAGCCCGGCGATCTCGGGAAAGCGCGAATCGGGGTTGGTGAAGAGATAGGTGTTGAACTTCGCCCGCACCAGCCCTCGCTCCACGAGACTGTCGAACCAGCCGACCGCCTCGTCCTTGAGCCGGCGGTGGGCTTCGGGGGTGTTGCGGTCGATGAGCCCCTTGTAGAGCTGGTCATAGGGGTCGGACACCGGCAGATCGACGGTGATCGTCCTGCCGATGAGATCGGGGCTTTCCGCCACCATGTCGCGCAGGATCCAAGGCGCCCCCTTGGAGACGATCTTGAGAAGTTCGCGCTGCTTGCGGCGGTTCTTCACCTCGGGGAAGAGCCGCAGCATCGCTTCCTTGATGATCGCGCGGTAATTGCCGCGGTTGATGTCGTCGGGGCGGATCTTCTTCGGATCGAGATGGACCGTCAGCGCCAGATGGGTCTGGGTGAAGGCCGGATAGCCGGTCCGCACCAGCGAGGTGACGAGGATGCCGAGCATGGCGAAGGCGAAGACCACGGCGGCAAGCCCGAAGAGCCGCAGCCGCCGCTCGCGGCGCTTGCGGACCGCGAGCCGGGCCTTGAGGGCCGGATCGTGCCAGTCCACCCCGCCACGGCCCGCAGGGGGCGCAGGCTGCGCCGCCACGTCTTCCGAGGTCTCACTCATGGCCATCTCCTGACAGCATTCCTCACCCTTCCGGCAGCTCAATCGTAAAGCTCGCGATACCGGCGCACCACCTTGAGGGCGATGATGTTGATCCCGAGGGTGATCAGGAACAGCATCAGCCCGAGGGCGAAGGCGGCGAGGGTCTTGGGATTGTCGAATTCGGTATCACCGATCAGCAGCGTGACGATCTGGACCGTCACCGTGGTGACGGAATCGAGCGGATTGAAGGTCAGCCTGGCGATGATGCCCGCGGCCATCACCACGATCATCGTCTCGCCGATCGCCCGACTCACCGCCAGCAGCACCCCGCCGACGATGCCGGGGATCGCCGAGGGGAACAGCACCTTGAGCATGGTTTCCCCCCGCGTGGCGCCGAGGGCGAGCGAACCGTCGCGCAGGGAGCGCGGCACGGCCGAGAGGGCGTCATCGGCGAAGGAGGAGATGAAGGGGATGAGCATGATGCCCATCACCGAGCCGGCCGCAAGCGCGGTGTTGGGACTGACGGGAATGCCGAGCGCCGCCCCGGTCGCGCGCAGCGCCGGCGCCACCGTCAGCACGGCGAAGAAGCCATAGACGATGGTCGGCACCCCGGCCAAGATCTCGAGCACCGGCTTGGCGAAGCTGCGGAAGCGCGGCGAGGCGAATTCGTTGAGATAGATCGCCGACAGAAGCCCCACCGGCACCGCCACCACCAGCGCGATCACGGTGATGAGCAGGGTGCCGAGAAGCACCGGTATCCAGCCGAAGGCCCCCTGCCCCGCCACCTGGTCGGCGCGGATGGCGATCTGGGGCTCCCATCTGAGCCCGAAGAAGAACTCGGCGAAGGGCACCATGCGGAAGAAGCGCAGCGCCTCGGCCATCAGCGAGGCGACGATGCCGACCGTGGTGAGAATGGCGACGAGCGCGCTGGCGATCATGATGCCGGCAACGATGCGTTCGGCCCGCTGACGGGCGCGGAAGGCGGCGCTCACGCGGCGGCGGGCGAAAAGGAGAATGCCGCCCGCCAGAAGCGCGATCAGCCCCACAAGCGCCCGGTCGGCCAGCATCTCGAGCCGCTGGCGCTCCTCGGCGAGGGCGTATTTCCACGGCTCGGCATCCTTGAAGGCGCGGCCGGCGGCGAGCGCGTCGATCTCGGAAAGGAGCAGCCGCCGCCCGTTCTCGTCGAGCTGACGGGCCACCTCGTCGGGCAGCTGCGCGAGGATCATCGCATCGATGATCGGCCCCTGGAAGGCCAGCCAGAAGAGGAGAAAGAGGAAGCTCGGCACCGCCACCATCAGAAAGGCATAGAGCCCGTGATAGCGCGGCGTCGAATGGGGATGGCAGCCCGCCTCGAGCAGCGCCTGGGCGGCCTTGCGGTTCCACCAGTAGCCGACCGCCGAAGCGATCAGGATGATGACGAGTGCCGAGGCAAGCATGGCGACGTCTCCAGCATCGGGGCCGTTGGCGGCGGAATGCGGGCGGGCGGCCCTTCCTGCCCCTATCGGAAGGCGAAGGCGACGAGTCAAGCACCCGGCATGACGGATGCGAACTCCGACGGGGGAACGGGGGCCGAAGCCCCCGTCCCGGTGGTCCGCCGGCCGGTGCGGCTCACTCGGTGCCGGGCGCCTTCATCGGCACGGCGTCGAGCAGGATCCGGCGGGTCTTCTCGCGCAGATCGTCGGGCAGCGGCACCAGACCCCGCTCGACCAGATAGCCGTCGGGGCCGAGCGCGTCCTCGGAAGCGTATTCCTCGAGGAATTCCTTCAGTCCCGGGATCACGCCGCGATGGGCGTTCTTCACATAGATGAACAGCGGCCGCGACAGGGTGTAGTCGAAGGAGGCGATGGTCTCGGGGCTCGGCGCGACCCCTTCGATCGACACCGCCTTCAGCCGGTCGTCGTTCTCGTAGAGGAAGGAGAAGCCGAAGATGCCGAGTGCGTTCGGATCGGCCTCGAGGCGCTGGACGATCAGGTTGTCATTCTCGCCCGCCTCGATGAAGGGGCCGTCCTGGCGCATCGGCGAGCAATGGGTCTTGACCCATTTCTTGAAGGCCTTGTGATCCATGTTCTTCTTCAGCGCCTGCACCTCGGGCAGCTCCTTGCAGCCCTCGTGCATGGCAAGCTCGACGAAGGCGTCGCGCGTGCCCGAGGTCGGCGGCGGGCCGTAGACGGTGATGGTGATGTCGGGCAGCGACGGGTCGATCTCGGACCACTTGCGGTAGGGGTTGGGGATCAGCTTCCCGTCGGCGGTCGGGATCTCCTTGGCCAGCGCCTTGAAAACCTGGGCCTTGGTCAGGTTCCACGCGGTCGGATTTTCGCGGCTGACCGCAATTGACAGCCCGTCATAGCCGATCATCGCCTCGGTGATGTCGTTGACGCCGTTCTTGCGGCAGAGCTCCCACTCGCTCGGCTTCATCGCCCGCGAGGCGTCCTCGATGTCGGGATGGGCGTCACCCACACCCTGGCAGAAGATCTTCATGCCGCCGCCGGTGCCCGTTGACTCGATCACGGGGGCGGGATATTCGGGGTATTTGCCGCTGAATTCCTCGGCAACCGCCTGCGTGTACGGGAAGACGGTGGACGATCCCACCACGCGGATCTCGTTACGCGCATGGGCGGCGCCTGCGAAGGCCGTCGCCACACCGGCGGCAGCAAGGGTCACGGAAAAGAACTTCATGGCTTTGCTCCATGATGTTGACGAAATGGCACCCCTCCCGCCTGGCGGGAGGCATGCCGCTCTGGTCCGGGTGGGCGATCGGTGTCTGGTCGCTTCGGTCGTCCACCCGGCCCGACCCATAGCAACGTGCCCCCCCGCTTGTCATTGCCCTTTTCCCCGGCCTCCAGGGCGGTGATCGACAATACTGATGCATAATCACATGACCATTCAATTGCATAATCGCTCTAATACTCAAGTTCATGGCCGGCATGCAGAAAATGCCGAAAAGGGAGTGCGAATTCGTGCCCTCGGCCCGGTGGCGCGGAAATTCGCCACAAGGTGCGGCAGAATGACGCACCCCTGAACTTCCGGCATGTGCCCATCCGCGTTTCCGAGCGGGGTGAGAACGGGGCCCGAATCACGCAGCGGCACGCGAATCATCATCGCAGACCAGCCGGGGGGCACGGTAAATTGATGCCCGGGCGCTTCCGGTTTTCCCTACCTGTCGCCCTTCGCATTCTGAAAAGGGCGCCTTTGCGCTTTGCAAAGAAAGAGGCAGCTGCGCTTCGCCGATATTTCCTGCCATTCCCCGGACCCACTCAACAGGTTGATTTCAAATGACTTTGCTCGTTGACGGGCAGCAGGTCGCGTGCATTTTCACCATTAACCTTTTCTTCGTTTCTTCATGAAAGGATATGTTCATCAGGGGCGTATCGCGGATGCGACCTGACACATGACCGCCGAAACGGGGTCGCCGGGATACCGGCCTGGCATGCCCTTGCCGGTCGGCAAGACCGGACTGGCGCGGAACGACGCGCCGACAGGGGACCGGCATGGGAAGCGCCGCCCGCAGACAGGGCAGCGCCGCCGGGAGAAATTCAGACCGGAGATGAAGGCCTGAAATGAAGGCCGGCAAACAAAGATCAGGAAGAAACCCGTCGAGGATCCGCCATGGGATTGCAGCAGGACAGCCGCCCGCCCGAGAGCCCGCGCGTCATTCCACTTGCCGCCCATCGTCTTCGGCGCCGAAGCACGCGGCTCGCGCCGTCCCGCCTTCGGGAACCGCGACAGGCACATGTCGGGGCCGGGGACGCGGCGGTTTCCCTTCCGGCCCGGCCCGGCGCCCCGTTCTGCGCTCCGCCCCGTCCCGGTGCCGGGCCGCACCCAGCCCTGCCCCGCCGCCTGACGCGGCGCTGGCGGCGCGTCATCGCCCTCGATCTGCCCGCGCCGATGCGCCTGGCCCTGCCTCTCGACAGGCTCCGCACCGCCGACTGGATCGACCTGCCCGCAAGCGCGCTTGCCCTGTGTCATGATGACGACCTCGACCGCGAGACGCTGGTTCTCTCCCCGCTCTACGCGCCGCGGGTCGATCCGCTCGAGATCGCCCGGCAGCTCCAGCTGCGGGGCTTTGCCGGCCTCTATGTCGCCCTCGGAGCCGTGCTGCCGGATCCGCACCTCGTGGCCGGAGAGCTGGCGCGCCAGGCACCGGTGGTGGATTTCCTGCCGCTCGGCCTCGACAGCCTGACCGCCTGAAGACAGGCGCCGGAAGACCCAGCCGCCGGTGATGCGCGCCGGTGGTGAGCGCCGGTAGTGGGTGCCGGTGTGGTGCCGGTGGTGGTGCTGGTGCTGGTGGTGGTGCTGGTGGATCGCACGCCCGCGGAGCCGGAGCGGAAGACGCTCTTCGGGCGCGCCAACCGACACCGGACGTCTGGTCCGGGGTCGGAAGGCTCAGGGCCTGGAACCCTGGGAGACGGAAGACCCGGGGGGCCGAAAAGCCCGGGGAACAGGAAGCGGGACTGCGGTTGCAAGCTGTCCACCCGATGCATCGAACGAGGCCGCGGCCGAAAGGGGAGCTCCCGTCCGGCTCCTCCCCCGGCCGCACCATTCCGTCCGTCGCCTGCAGGAACAACCCGCCCACGGGCCGAAGCATCCCGCTCCGACAGCGGCGCCCCCCTGAAGCCGCGAAGACAGCGGAACGGGCATTGATGACGGTTGAACGGGCCGCTCGTCAGCCGGCCGCCCCGGCGGGCCGGGCATGCGGATCGTGACAGCCGCCCTGCCCGGGACGAGCCTCCTGAGGGCGCTCATGCCGAAGCCCGCCCCCGGCCTCCGATCCGCGCTGTCCCCTCGGGGCCGCCATGGTTGCGGTTGCGTGCGACGATCCGGCCCCAACGGGTCATCGCGGCGCATGACCCGCTTGCCCGTCCGCAGACGCGCTTCCCGCTCTGCAGACGCGCCTGCCCCGCTGGCGCGGCGGCGGCGGAACACCCGCACACCATCCGCCCGCTCCGCAAGGATCCTCGGGCAAGGAGGCGGTGCCTCCGTCCGCCCGGTGACAGGGAGCTGGTGGCAAGAAACTGCCACCCGACCGGGGCCGGCGGCGTTCGGGCCAACAATCCGTTGCACGCACCGGTCCCTTTCCCTAATCTCCGTCCGAAAGCGCGGCGCTGTTCCTGCCGGCGCCTTCAGGGCGTGGCATCGTGCCGGTCACATGTCCGGCCCCCTGCTCCGGGGGCGTCGGGGACAACCGGGCCGGAATTGGCGACGGGACTGCGCACAGACGGACGAGGAGATGACATGCCGGCCGCCATCCTGTCCCGCATCAACGCGAAGCTGGAAGGAAGGCTCCCGGAAAAGCGGGTCTTTCTGCGCTCCGACGAGGGCGTGCGCTATTTCCGGCTGACGCCCCTGACCCAGATCGGTCTTGCAGCGAGCGCCCTCGCCCTCGTCGGCTGGGGGATATGGTCGGCGGCGGTGCTCTCGATCAGCGCGATCGACGCCAGCGGCCTGCGCGAGCAGATCGCCCGCCAGAAGAGCCTCTACGAAGCCCGTCTCTCCGAGCTCGAGGCCGAGCGAGACCGCTTCGCCGCCGAGGCCGCCAGCGCCCGCAACCGCTTCCGCACCGCGCTTGCCCAGCTTTCGGCCCAGCAGACCGCTCTCATCGAGGCCGAGGACCGGCGCTACGAGCTCGAGAAGGGGCTCGATGCCGTTCATCAGCTTCTGCGCAAGGCGGTGCGCGCGCGCGACGAGGCCCGGGCCCGTCTCGCCAGCCTCGAAGCCGCCGACAGGGCGCGGGACGACAAGGCCCTCGCCGCCCGCCTCGACGAGGCACGGGGCGCTCTCGTCATCCTTTCGGACAATCTCGACCTCGTCGCCCGCGAGCGAGACGGCGCCCTTGTCGCCGCCGCCAGCGCCACCAGCCGCGCCGAGGAGCTGCGCCACCGCATCCGCCTTCTGCGCGAGAAGAACCGGCGGATCTTCTCGCGGCTCGAGGACGCGCTCACCGTTTCGGTGCTGCCGATCCGCAAGATGTTCGAGAAGGCCGGCATCCCGGCGGAAAAGCTGATCGAGGACGTGCGCCGCGGCTATTCGGGGCTCGGCGGGCCGCTCGGGCCGGTGGTTGCCTCGAGCAAGGGGGCGATCGACGACCCGGACATGCGCCGCGCCGAGCGCATCCTCGCAGAGATCGACAAGGTCAATCTCTACCGCATTGCCGCCACCGCCGTTCCCCTCGGCCTGCCGGTCAGGCGCGCCTTCCGCGTCACCTCGCGCTACGGAATGCGCAAGCACCCGGTCAGCGGCAAGCGCCGGATGCATGAGGGAATCGACATGGCCGCGCCCTATGGCACGCCCGTTGTCGCCACCGGTGACGGCATTGTCACCTATGCCGGCTGGATGACGGGTTACGGCAAGGTCGTCGAGATCCGGCACGCCCTCGGCTACCGCACGCGCTATGCCCATCTTTCGCGCATTCGCGTGAAGAAGGGGCAGAGGGTGTCGCGCGGCGAGCGGATAGGTGATATGGGAAGCACGGGCCGCAGCACCGGATCCCATGTCCACTACGAAGTGCGTGCCGGCAAGCGTCCAACCAATCCGAGCAAATACATCAGGGCAGCAGAAGATGTTTTCTAAGAGCAAGATCGCCAGCAAGACCCCCGAAACCACCCGCCCGACGGCCGAGCCGGCCGCCGGCAAGCCCGCCGCCCCGGCCGCGCCCAAGGCACCCGAGGCAAAGCCGGCGCCGAAGGCACCGCCCTCGCTCCTTTCCAACGACCTGACTGTGAAGGGCAATCTTGTCACCACCGGCGACATCGTCGTCGAGGGCACGGTCGAGGGCGACATTCGCGCTCATATTCTCACCGTTGGCGAAGGGGCCCTCATCCGCGGCGAGATCGTGGCCGACGACATCGTCGTCAACGGCCGCGTGGTCGGGCGTGTGCGCGGCATCAAGGTGCGGCTGACCTCGACCGCACGGGTCGAGGGCGACATCATCCACAAGACCATCGCCATCGAATCGGGGGCCCATTTCGAAGGCTCGGTCCAGCGCCAGGAAGATCCGCTGGCCACCGGTCAGAAACAGGCCGCCCAGACCACCGCCCAGCCGGCGCGACCGGCCGCCGCGAAGCCCGCGGCCAAACCGGCATCCCAGCCGGCCAAGGGCTGAACGCGGCGTTGCAGCCCCGACACGGATCTCCCACACGGGAGAAAGCCCCCGGCCCGGCGCCGGGGGTTTCATCTGGCGCGCAGGAAAGCCCGAGGCCTTCAGGGCCGTCAGGACCGGACAGCCGATGACCGCGCAGCTCGTTCCCGGCGGCATCCCCTGTCGGAGAAGGGGATGCTTCCGGGCGCCGGCGGCGAGCGCCATTCCGTGACGGCCGATCCGCAAGACCCGGGCATCCGCAAGGCTCGAACACCGGCAGGGAGCGGGAGGACAGCCGACCGGTGCTGCGGGGCTGCGCATGCGGGTGCGGCAATCGGCATGCTGCGCCGGCGGCTGGGCGGTGCTGCGGGCCGTGATGCGGCCTGCACCCCGAAGCCGCCCTCATGCGTTTCGCCACGACATTCCCCGGCCGATGGGCCCGCGGCCGCACCCGGGCCCTGCCCCAGGTCCTTCATCCGGGCACCCGGGTCCGATCATGGCAAAGAACCGCTGCGCACACGGGGACCCGGCCGCCGTTTCCGGCCTTTCGGCACCCGCCGCCTTCGGCATCCGCCCCGGCAACCGGTCGCTTCCGCGGCCGCCCCCTTCTCCGCCCCGTTCCTCAGTCCTCTTCGCCGATGACCACCGCCCGGCGGTAGAGATGCCAGGTGGCGTGTCCGAGAAGCGGCAGCACGACGAACAGTCCGAGGAAGAACGGCACCATGCCGAGGAGAAGCAGCAGGCTCACCGTCACCGCCCAGGCCAGCATCGGCCCGGGATTGCCCAGAACCACCTTCCAGCTGACGATGGCGGCGCTCACCACGTCGATCTCGCGATCGACGATCAGCGGCAGGCCGATCACGGTGGTTGCGAAGACCAGGAAGGCGAATGACGCCCCCACCAGCGAGCCTGTCGCCAGCATGACGATGCCGCGTGGCGACCACAGAAGGCCGAAGGAGGAGCTGATGTCCATCATCGCCGAGGCGCCGAAGAAAAGACCGAAGACGAGATGGGCGGCAAACACCCAGAACATGAAGACCAGCAGCATGAACACGACCATCGACGGCACCTGGCGGTTGCGTTCATGCAGGATCCGCTCGAAGACCAGCGCGAAGGAAACCGGTTCACCATGTTCGAGCCGGCGCGAGATCTCGTAGAAGCCGACGGCGGCAAAGGGCGCGACCAGCGGAAAACCGAGGGCGACGACGAAGATCCACCATCCGCCGCCGGCCGCCAGAAGTTCCCAGAAGACATACATGCCGGCCAGAACGAAGATGGCCGATATGAAGACGCCGCATTGGGGCGCGCGCTTCAGATCGCGCCAGCCTGCGGCCAGTGCCGCACCGAGATCCGCCAGCTCCAGCCGGCGGATTTCGGGCAGCTGCGACGGGACGTCGCCTGCAACCCGTTCCATCGATTGTCCTCCCTGCGATCCTTTTCTCCTTCCTGCCGCCGGGCATGGCGGCCATCGGGGAACGCTCCCTGTCCCGGACACATTGAACAGAACCGGATGCGCCGCGATCAAGAAAAAGGATGCGGGGAGAGTGCGGCAAATTGTCGGCTGCCCGCCACATGACGGGGCGGCGGGGCGGCGCATGGCGCGCAGTCCCGGTCAAACCGGGCCATACCCCCCGTCAATGGGCCATGAAGACCGGCAGCGGCGCGCGCTTCATCACCCCGGTCGTCACCCCGCCGAGGAGGAATTCGCGCAGCCGCGAATGGGAGAAGGCTCCCATCACCACCATGTCGGCCATGACTTCCTCGGCATGGCGGAAGATCTGGTCGGCCACGTCCGGCAGGGTCTTCGGCTCGAGCACGATCTCGGTCTTGACCCCGTGGCGCGAGAGATAGAGCGAGAGATCCTCGCCCGGCTCGGCCTCGTCGGCGCCACGCACCGGCGGGTCGATCATCAGGATCTGCACCGTCTCGGCCCCCCTGAGCACCGGCAGCGCCGAACGCACGGCCCTCAGCGCTTCGTCGGATTCGTTCCATGCGATGACCACGTTGCGGCCGAAGCGGTCGGGATTCCATTCGACGGTCTCGGGCCAGAGCAGCATCCGCGCCCGCCCGACGAAAAGCGCACCGTCGGCAATCAGCTGCAGAAGCTCCGCATCGTCCCGCTCTCCCGGCCGCGGCAGCACGACGAGATCGGAGAAGCGCATCAGCCGGCCGGCGCTCTCCTTGAGGGCGCCGAGCGGCGCGACCACCGGCCGGATTGCCCAGGGCACGTCCTCGCGTTCGAGAACCTCGCGGGCCGACGCCTCTCGGGCGGTGGCCTCGGACCGGGCGCGCTCGAGACTGTCGGCCACCATGTCGGGCGAAACGGATGCGAAATAGTAGCCGGGTTCGAGACGGTCGATGCCGAAGGCGAAGACGTCGAGATGCCCTTCGGCCATGCGGGTGATGCCGAGTGCGGCATCGAGCGCCGGGCGCGTGGCCTCGGCCTCGTCCCAGATCGTCATGATGGTCCTGTATTCCAGCATCTTCCTCTCCTCTCGCTGACCCCGTCCCGTGGCAATGCCCGCCGGAGGCGGCCTCCTCTTCGGAGATCGGCACTGGGTTCCGGCGTTTCAAGTCGGCGGCGGCCGCCCCGCCCGCGGACCGTCGCCCAGCCGCGGCCCTCTGTCGCAGCATGAGCGCCGGACAATTTCCTTCCTTTGACATGGATCAAGGAGGCGGGGGGCGGGGACGATAGAAGCGGGGAGAACGCCGGGCGTTCCGGCGGAGGTCGATTCCTGTTCAAGCGGGGGGCATGCGATGCTCGACACAGTCAAACTTGCCATTCTGGGCGTGGTCGCGGTCGGAGCCGCGATCGTGGCGAATTACGCCCATGATCTGGCCTTCCAGGTGCACGCGCTGATCTTCATGCTCGTGGCCGCCGGACTCTTCGTCCACACCTTGCGCCATTTCGGCGAAGCGAAACCCGAACCCGCCGGCTACGAGGACGGGCTCATCCGCTGGGGGGTGATCCTCACCACCTTCTGGGGGGTGGTCGGCTTTCTCGTCGGCGTCTTCATCGCCTTCCAGCTGGCCTATCCCCAGCTCAACTTCGAATGGGCCCAGCCCTATCTCAACTTCGGCCGGCTGCGCCCGCTGCACACATCGGCGGTGATCTTCGCCTTCGGCGGCACCGCCCTCATCACCACCTCGTTCTACGTGGTGCAGCGGACCTCGGCGGCGCGGCTGTGGAACGTGCCCCTCGCCAAATTCGTCTTCTGGGGCTACCAGCTCTTCATCGTGCTGGCGGCAACGGGCTATCTGCTCGGCGCCACCCAGTCGAAGGAGTATGCCGAGCCCGAATGGTATGTCGATCTGTGGCTGACCATCGTCTGGGTGGCCTATCTCGCCGTCTTCGTCGGCACGCTGGTGAAGCGCAAGGAGCCGCACATCTATGTGGCCAACTGGTTCTACCTTGCCTTCATCGTCACCATCGCCATGCTGCATCTGGGCAACAACGTGGCGCTGCCGGTGTCGCTCCTCGGCTCGAAATCGGTGATCGCCTGGGCCGGCGTGCAGGATGCCCTCATCCAGTGGTGGTACGGCCACAACGCCGTGGGCTTCTTCCTGACGGCGGGCTTCCTCGGCATGATGTACTACTTCGTGCCGAAGCAGGCCGAGCGTCCGGTCTATTCCTACAAGCTGTCGATCGTCCACTTCTGGGCGCTGATCTTCCTCTACATCTGGGCCGGCCCGCACCATCTGCACTACACCGCCCTGCCCGACTGGGCGCAGACGCTCGGCATGGTGTTCTCGGTGATCCTGTGGATGCCCTCCTGGGGCGGCATGATCAACGGCCTGATGACGCTCTCGGGCGCCTGGGACAAGCTGAGGACAGATCCGATCATCCGCATGATGGTCACCGCGGTCGCCTTCTACGGCATGAGCACCTTCGAGGGGCCGATGATGTCGATCAAGGCGGTGAACTCGCTCTCGCACTACACCGACTGGACCATCGGCCATGTGCATTCGGGTGCTCTCGGCTGGGTGGCGATGATCACCTTCGGGGCGCTCTACTTCCTGACGCCGCGGCTGTGGAAGCGTGAGCGGCTCTATTCGACCCGGCTGGTCGCCTGGCACTTCTGGCTCGCGATGATCGGCATCGTGCTCTACGCGGCCTCGATGTGGGTGACCGGCATCATGGAAGGGCTGATGTGGCGCGAGGTCGATCAGAACGGCTTCCTCGTCAACGCCTTCATCGACACGGTGATCGCCAAGCACCCGATGTATGTGGTGCGGGCTCTCGGCGGCACGATGTTCCTCGCCGGGGCGCTGATCATGGCCTGGAACCTGTGGAAGACCGTCACCTCCGTCGAGGAGAAGAAGTCCGAAACCCCGGCAGAAGTGCCGGCGGAATAAGGGAGGGCGACATGTCCTTGTGGAAGAAACACCAGAAGATCGAGAAGAACGTCACCCTTCTCTTCATCCTGTCGCTGCTGGTGGTGTCGATCGGGGGGCTCGTCGAGATCGTGCCGCTCTTCTATATCGACAACACCATCGAGAAGGTGGAAGGTGTGCGGCCCTACTCCCCGCTCGAGCTCAAGGGGCGCGACATCTACATCCGCGAAGGATGCTATGTCTGCCACAGCCAGATGATCCGCCCCATGCGCGACGAGGTCGAGCGTTACGGGCACTACTCGCTGGCAGCCGAGTCGATGTATGATCACCCGTTCCAGTGGGGCTCGAAGCGCACCGGGCCGGACCTTGCCCGCGTGGGCGGCCGCTACTCCGACCAGTGGCATGTCGATCACCTGACCGATCCGCAATCGGTGGTGCCGGGCTCGATCATGCCGAAATACGGCTTCCTCAAGCGCACCAAGCTCGAGCCGGGCGACATCAAGGCCGAGATGAAGGTGCTGCGAACCCTCGGCGTGCCCTACACCGACGAGATGATCCAGAAGGCCGAGGAGGATCTCGTCAACCAGGCCGACCCGGACGCGGACGCGGAAGACATCCAGTCGCGTTATCCGAAGGCGGTGGTGCGCAATTTCGACGGTCAGCCGGAGCTCACCGAGATGGACGCCCTCATCGCCTATCTCCAGATGCTCGGCACGCTGGTGGACTTCTCCACCTTCCAGCCCGTCGTCTCGCGATAGGAGGACATGATGGATACCTACGAAACCCTCCGTCAGTTCGCCGACACCTGGGTGCTTCTGGCCATGTTCCTCTTCTTCCTGGGGGTGGTGCTCTGGGTGCTGCGACCGGGCTCTTCGGAAGCCTATGAAGACGTCGCCACCATCCCCCTTCGCAACGATGACGGTCCGCTCGAAGATGAAGGGCCCGCCGCTGCCGGCCCCATGAGCCGCACGGCTTCGCCCACCGAGGAGGTTCGCAAATGAGCAAGAAAGACGACAAGAAGAAGGGCCAGGTCGAGACGACAGGCCATGTGTGGGACGGGATCGAGGAATTCAACAACCCTCTTCCGCGCTGGTGGCTCTGGACCTTCTACGGCACGATCATCTGGGGGATCATCTACACCATCCTCTACCCCGCCTGGCCGATCTCCAGCCAGGGAGCGACGCCCGGTGTCCTGGGGTATTCCTCGCGGGCCGAGCTCCAGGCCGAGATGGACAGGTTCGACGCCCGGCTCAAACCGCTCAAGGAGAAGATCGTTGCCGTCGATCTCGCCGCCATCAAGGACGATCCCCAGCTGGCCGACTTTGCCCGCCGCGGCGGCAAGGCGCTCTTCGCCACCTGGTGTTCGCAGTGCCACGGCTCGGGCGGACAGGGGGCCAAGGGCTATCCCAACCTGCTCGATGACGAATGGCTCTGGGGCGGCACGCTCGATGCGATCCATACCACCATCCAGCACGGGGTGAACGACGAGCATGACGAGGACACCCGCACCTCCGAGATGCCGGCCTGGAAGGACCAGCTCGAACCGGCCGAGATCGACAATGTGGTGCAATACGTCCTCAAGATCTCGGGCCAGGAGCATGATGCCGCCAAGGCCGAGGCGGGCGCCACCGTCTTTGCCGACAATTGCGCCGCCTGCCACGGCGACGACGGCAAGGGCGACCAGGAAACCGGCGCTCCCGACCTCACCAACGCCATCTGGCTCTACGGGGGCGACGAGGCCACGATCCGCGAAACGGTGGAGAATGGCCGCAAGGGCGTGATGCCCTCCTGGTCGAAGCGCGGTCTCGACGAGGCCGAGATCCGGCAGGTGGCGTTCTACGTCCACAGCCTCGGCGGCGGCCAGTAGAACCTGCGAACGGATGCGGAGGTCCCCAGTCCGCCTCCGCGTCCCGACTGGCGCCGGCTCCTCCTGTCCTGTTCGCGCAACTCCCGGAGCCGGCGCCTTTTCCCAGCCCCCGGCCTCCCCAGCCGGGGGCGCCCCTTTCCGGCAGGTGCGTTCACGATCGCGTGTGTGCTTCTGCCGCTCACCCGTTGTTGATCTTGATCAATGAAGCGGCGGCACCCGAAGCCTAGACAGGGGGCGAATTCGACCCAGATAAGCCGGAAAGCATTGATTTTTCTCAGATGGAGCCTTCCGTGAGCACAAGCGAAGACACGCCGCTTTATGCCGCGCGCGAGCCGATCTTCCCGCGCCGGGTTTCCGGTCGCTTCCGCCGTCTCAAATGGTGGGTGATGGGGATTGCGCTCGCGATCTATTACATCACCCCCTGGATCCGCTGGGATCGTGGCCCCAACCTGCCCGATCAGGCGGTGCTGGTCGATCTTGCGAACCGCCGCTTCTACTGGTTCTGGATCGAGATCTGGCCGCAGGAATTCTACTTCATCGCCGGCCTCCTCATCATGGCCGGGCTGGGGCTGTTCCTCTTCACCTCGGTCTTCGGCCGGGTGTGGTGCGGCTATGCCTGCCCGCAGACCGTCTGGACGGACCTGTTCATCCATGTCGAACGCTGGATCGAGGGCGACCGCAACCAGCGCATCCGGCTGTGGAAATCACCCTGGACATGGAAGAAGATCCGCCTGCGCCTTGCCAAGTGGACCTTGTGGCTGCTGATCGCCATCGCCACGGGCGGGGCCTGGGTGTTCTACTTCACCGATGCGCCGACGCTGGCGAAGGAACTCGTCACCTTCGAAGCACCCTGGATCGCCTATTCCACAATCGGCATCCTGACCGCCACCACCTTCATCTTCGGCGGCTTCATGCGCGAACAGGTCTGCATCTACATGTGCCCCTGGCCCCGCATCCAGGCGGCGATGATGGACGAGGACAGCCTTACCGTCGCCTATCGCTGGTGGCGGGGCGAGCCGCGCGGCAAGCATCGCAAGAAGGAAGGCGCGGAGAAGCTCGGCGACTGCATCGACTGCGGCGCCTGCGTCGCCGTCTGCCCGATGGGCATCGACATCCGCGACGGCCAGCAGCTCGCCTGCATCACCTGTGCCCTGTGCATCGATGCCTGCGACGCGGTGATGGAGAAGATCGGCAAACCGCGCGGGCTGATCGACTATCTAGCGCTGTCGGACGAGAAGCGCGAGGTCGAGGGCCTGCCGCCGAAGCCGATCTGGCAGCACATCTTCCGCCCGCGGGTCCTGGTCTATTTCACCCTCTGGGCCGGGATCGGCGCCGGGCTCATCTGGGCGCTCTTCGCCCGCCCCGAGATCGACTTCAACGTATCGGCGGTGCGCAACCCGCTCTATGTGACGCTGGCCGACGGCTCGATCCGCAACACTTACGACTTCCGCCTGCGCAACAAGCATGGCGAGGAGCACCCGTTCCGCATCTCGCTTACCGCGGATGACGTGCCGCTCAGGATCAGGCTGGAAGGCACGGAAGAGCTCGTCACCTACGTGCCGGGCGATTCGACCAAGGAACAGCGGGTCTTCGTCATCGCGAAGAAGGACAGCCCCGCCGCCAAGACCGCCAGAACCCCGATCCGCTTCTGGGTCGAGGACGTGCTGACCGGCGAGAGGGCGTGGAAGGATGTGGTATTCTTCGGCAAGGGCTCGGGAAGCCGCTAGAGCGGAACGGGCGCCGGGGGAAACGCCCCGCCCCTCCGGCGGCCGGGCCGGTGTCCGGCGGGGAAACACCGGTCAGGACAAGAAGGCTCCGTCAGGAAGAAGAAAGGAACCTGAAAGATGACCCACGATGTCGAGAAGGACACGGGCTTCCGGTTCACCGGCAGGATGTTCCTGGCGGTGATGATCGGCATGTTCGGCATCATCATCGGTGTCAATCTGGTGATGGCGACAATGGCGATCCGCACCTTCCCGGGCCTCGAGGAGAAGAACGGCTGGGTCGCCAGCCAGAGCTTCAACCGGCGTCTTGCGGCCCAGAAGGCGCTGGGCTGGCAGGTGACGGCCGATCTGACGCGCGACCGGCTCGTGCTCGACATCCGCGACCGCGCCGGCCAGCCGGCGGCAGTGGACACGCTGACCGTCACCATCGGCCGGCCCACGGAACGTTCGGAAGACGTCACCCCGGCCCTCACCCGCCGTGCCGACGGCGCGTTCGAGGCGCCGCTTGCGCTGGGGCCGGGGCTGTGGGAGCTGCGGATCCGGGCCCGCGCGGCCGACGGCACCGAATTCTTCCAGCGCCGCAAGACGGTCCTGCCGGAGAAGGAGGCGCCCCGCGGCTGAGGCGCGGTATCGGGGAGGATGCGCGGCTGTCGCGGAGCGGGAAGACAGGGAGGGAAACGGAAGAGGGACCCGGTCCGGGCACGGGGCCGGATGTGTTCCCGGGGACATGAGGATGAAACCGATGGACGAGACATTCGAGCGACCCGGCCCTGCCTGCCCCGCATGCACCGGCGCCACCTGCGCCCGCCCCGAACCGGCGAGGCCCGAGGCCGGTAACCTCTTCTTCTCGGTGCCGACGGTGCATTGCGCCGGTTGCATCTCCGCCATCGAACGCACCCTCGAGGCCATGCCGGGCATCCGCTCGGCGCGGGTCAACCTCACCCTCAAGCGGGTGACGGTCGATGCCGACCCCGAGCGGGTCACCGCCGAGGACATCGTCGCCGCGCTCGGGAAGATCGGCTACGAGGCGCACCCGCTCGATCCGTCCCTCGTGGCCGATCCGAACCGCGATGCCGGCAGCCGTGATCTTTTGATGCGGATGGCCGTGGCCGGCTTCGCGGCGATGAATGTCATGCTGCTGTCGATCTCGGTCTGGGCCGGGGCGAGCGACACCACCCGCGACTTCCTGCACTGGATGAGCGCCGTCATCGCCCTGCCGGCTACCGCCTTCGCCGCCCAGCCCTTCTTCCGCAACGCCTGGCAGGCGCTGAAGGCGCGGCGGCTCAACATGGACGTGCCGATCTCGCTGGCGATCATCCTCGCCCTCGCCCTCTCGCTCTACGAGACCGCCAACAGCGGCGAAGACGCCTATTTCGACGCCGCCCTCTCGCTCACCTTCTTCCTTCTGGCCGGGCGCTGGCTCGACCACCGCACCCGCATCGCCGCCCGCTCGGCCGCTCGCGAACTCGCAGCGCTCGAAGCGCCGAAGGCCATCCGGCTGACGGAAAGGGGCGAGGAAACCGTGCCCGTGGGCGAGCTGGCACCGGGCGAGCGGATCCGCATCCTGCCGGGAATGCGCGTGCCGGCCGACGGGGTGATCGAGGAAGGCAGCACCGAGGTCGATCGTGCCTATCTCACCGGCGAAACCGTGCCTGTCGCCCTCGGACCGGGAGACGCGATCCATGCCGGAGAGGGCAACCTGACCGGGGCGCTCACCGCCCGGGTGACCGCCGCCGGCCAGGACAGCACCCTCTCTCGCATCGCCGCCCTCGTCTCCCTCGCCGAGACGGCGCGCAACCGCTACACTTCGCTGGCCGACCGGGCCGCCGCCATCTACGCACCGGCGGTGCATCTGCTGGCGCTCGCGGCCTTCATCGGCTGGTATCTCCTGCGGGGGGACGCCCATTTCGCCATCACCACCGCCATTGCCGTGCTCATCATCACCTGCCCCTGCGCTCTCGGGCTGGCGGTGCCGGCAGTCACCACGGTGGCCTCGGGCCGCCTCTTCCGCCGCGGCGTGCTCCTCAAGTCGGCCACCGCGCTCGAGCGGCTCGCCGAGGTGGACACGGTGCTGTTCGACAAGACCGGCACGCTGACCCGCGGCATGCCGGAGCTCGAATGGCCCGAGCGCGTTCCGCCCCGGGCCTTCGCCATCGCCGCCGGCCTCGCCCGCGGCACACTGCACCCGCTCGGTCAGGCGATCGCGCGCGCGGCAAAGGCACGGGGGGTCGCTCCGGCCGAAATCGCCGATGTGCGAGAGATCCCGGGCAAGGGGCTCGAAGGCGTCTTCGAGGGCCGGCGCGTGCGCCTCGGCCGTGCCGACTGGGTCGGGGCCGAAGGCGGCGAGGGTATGGAAAGCTGGCTGGCCGTCGAGGGAGAGGAGCCGGTGCGCTTTTCCTTCACCGATGCGCCCCTCAAGGCGGCACGGGAGCTGATAGATGCCCTGCGCGCGCGGGGGCTCGACATCCGTCTCGTCACCGGCGACCGCGAGAGGGAGGCGGCCAATCTCGCCCGCATACTCGGCATCCCGTCAGACAAGGTCCATGCCGGGGCCACCCCCGAGGACAAGTTCGCCCTCGTCGAGGCACTCGGCGGGCAGGGACGCAAGGTCCTGATGGTCGGCGACGGTCTCAACGACACGGCAGCGCTTGCCGCGGCCCATGTCTCGGTCGCGCCGGGCACGGCCCTCGAGGCGGCGCGCAATGCCGCCGATGTGGTTCTGACGGGCCGGCGGATCGAGCTTCTGCCCGGCCTTCTCGACACCGCCCGCTCGGCGCGGCGGCGCATCCTGGAAAATTTCGCTCTCGCCGCGCTCTACAACGCCATAGCCATCCCGGTCGCCCTGGCCGGTCTCGCCTCGCCGCTGGCGGCGGCGATCGCCATGTCGATGTCCTCGATCACCGTTTCGCTCAACGCCCTGCGGGTGAAATGACAAAGGGGCTGCCATGAACGTGCTGATCTATCTCATCCCGGTTTCTGTGCTTCTCGGCGCCCTCGGCCTGGCCGCCTTTTTCTGGGCCGTGAAGAATCGCCAGTTCGACGATCCCGAGGGCGACGCCCACCGCATCCTGCGGACCGATTACGACGATCACCCGAAGGAGTGACCCTCCCCGCACCGGCCGGGGTCCAAGAGACGGCAGCGCGCGGCATCTCATTCCATCGGCGGCAGGCAATGCCCTGCCGCCCCCCGGTAGGGCTTCGCCCCCGTTCATCTGCCCCGTTCACGCCCCCGTTCACCGGCAGGAACAGGTCGGCTCGCACTCGCACCACGGACCACGCGCGAAAGCTCCGACGGCAGGTCGGGCGGCGGCGGACCTCCAGCCCCTCGGGCCGCCCGCACGGGATCCGCGCACCGTGGCGGAGGGGAAATCGGCCGCAGCACCGGACCGCGCGCGAGGACGACCGTCAGATCGGTGATGTCACCTGCCCCTGCCCGGCCCGCACGTGCAGGATCCCGCCCCCGACAGGCGGCGGCATGACCCCTTCCGTCCGCCGGCCGCCTGACTGGGCGGCGCCTCCGCCTGCCACAAAGGGAAACCGAGAGGGCCTCAGAGGCCTCGAGGCCGTCATCCCTTGCGTCGGTGGCGGTGACCTGCCCCCCGCAAACGCCCGCATTTTGAAGTAGAGTCTGCCCGATCAGAAAGGAGCAGACGAATGCGAAAGAGCCATTTCACGGAGGCGCAAATCATTGCGATGATCAAGGAACAGGAGGCCGGGATGCCGACGGCGGAGGTTTGT
>WFPA01000069.1 GCA_015487815.1 Albidovulum sp. | reverse complement strand
GACCTGGACACGGGCCTTGACATTGCCCGCACCCCCTACCTTTTCGATGACTGACCGCACATCTCTTCAGCATCCCAGGAAGGAGCGAGTTGCCATGGCCTATGAGTATGACGAGGAAAACGTCTTCGCGAAGATCCTCCGTGGCGAGATCCCCAACGACACGGTGATGGAGACCGAGCACACCCTGGCCTTCCGCGACATCCGCCCCCAGGCACCGGTGCACGTGCTCGTCATACCCAAGGGCAAATACGTCAATTTCGACCATTTCGCCGCCGAAGCCTCCGCCGAGGAACTGGCCGACTTCATGCGCGTCGTCGGCGAGGTGGCGCGGCAGATGGGGGTGGCGCCGGGTGAAGGTGGCGGCGGTTATCGCACCATCTCGAATGCCGGCGTTCACGGGGTGCAGGAAGTGCCCCATTTCCATCTCCACATCCTCGGCGGCCGCCGCCTCGGCCGGATGCTTCCCGCCAGCTGAACGCGCAGGGGGGGCGCACCCGGTTTGCATGGAGGCGCCCCTCGGGCTAAGGCTGAGGCCATGACACGGCCCCTTCATCTCTCGCGGCGGCACTGTCTGGCCCTCGGCCTTGCAGGAGCGGCCTCGGCGATCCTTGCTCCCCGGTTGCCGGCCGAAGGGAAGCGCGTCCTCGTTGCTGCAGCGTCCGATCTGCGCTTCGCGCTCGACGAGATCACCCGCGCCTGGCGCACCGGCGGCCACGGGCCGGTCGAGATCGTCTATGGCTCCTCGGGCAATCTCGCCCGGCAGATCCGGCAGGGCGCCCCCTTCGAGATCTTCATGAGCGCCGACGAACGCTATGTCCTCGATCTCGCCAGAGACGGTCTTCTGCCCGATGCGGGCCGTATCTATGCGCTCGGCCGACTGGCTCTCGTCCTGCCGCCGACCTCGCCCCTCGAGCCCGACGGCACCTTGGCCGATCTGGCCGCCGCACTCGCCGACGGCCGGCTGAGGCGCCTTGCCATCGCCAATCCCGAGCACGCGCCCTATGGGGAGCGGGCACGCGAGGCCCTCGAGACCGTCGGGTTGTGGGAGCGGATCCGGCCGCATCTCGTCTATGGCGAGAATGTTGCCCAGGCGCTTACCTTTGCCCTCTCCGGCGGCACGCAGGGCGGGCTCGTCGCCCATTCCCTGGCACTGGCACCGCCCGTCGCCCACCGCGTCAGAACGGCGCTTGTGCCGCAGACACTGCACAGCCCGCTGCGCCAGCGCATGGCCCTCACGAACGGGGCCGGGGACGCGGCCCGAAGCTTCTACGCCCATCTGGCTTCACCCGAGGCCCGGGCCGTGCTCGTCCGATACGGCTTTTCGCTCCCCACCGACGCATCGGACAGGTGAAATGGACTGGGCCGCTCTTTTCCTCTCGCTCAGGCTTGCCGGGCTCACGGTCCTTCTCCTGATACCGCCGGCCCTTTTCTTCGGGCGCCGGCTGGCCGAGGCCCGTTTCCGCGGCAAACCGGCCCTCGAGGCACTCATAGCCCTGCCGCTGGTGTTGCCGCCGACCGTCTTCGGCTATTATCTGCTCGTGGCCTTCGGCACCGCCTCGCCGATCGGCCAGCTCTGGCAGACACTGACCGGCCGCACCCTCGTCTTCACCTTCGAAGGCATCCTGCTCGCCTCGCTTCTCTTCAACATTCCCTTCGCCATCCAGCCGATCCAGCGGGCCTTCGAGGCCATTCCCCCCGATCTGCGCGAGGCTGCCGCCACCTGTGGCCTCAGCCGCTGGCAATGCTTCCGCCGCATCGAACTGCCGCTCGCCTGGCCCGGCATCCTCGGGGCGATGGTGCTGGTCTTCGCCCACACGCTCGGCGAATTCGGCATCGTGCTGATGGTGGGGGGGGCGGTGCCGGGGGAGACGCGGACGGTGGCCATCGCCATCTATGACCGCGTGCAGGCCTTCGACGAGGCGGCTGCGGCGCGCATGTCGGCGCTGCTCCTTGCGATCTCGCTCGTGACCATTGCCCTCGCCACCTGGCTCGGCCGGCGCATTCTCGCTCCGGGCTCGGATGATCGGGAGGGGCGGCGATGACCGGAAACCTGACTGCCGCGACCACCGAGGGGCTCCATGCGCGCCTCGCGCAGGCAAGCCCGATCCCGGTAAGGGCCGAACTTGCCTGCGCGCCGGGAGAACTCCTTGCTCTCGTCGGCCCCTCGGGCAGCGGCAAGAGCACCATCCTGCGGATGCTCGCCGGGCTTGCCACACCGGATACGGGGCGCATCACGGTCGGAGGAGAGACCTGGTTCGACAGCGCGGCGGGCATCGATCTGCCGGCGCGGCGACGGCGCACGGGCTACGTCTTCCAGAGCTATGCCCTCTTTCCGCACATGAGCGCGCTCGAGAACATCGCCATTGCCCTGTCCGGTCTGCCCGCCGCCGAAAAGCGCCGGCGGGCGCAGGCTCTCCTCAAGATGGTGCATCTCGAGGGGCTCGAAGAGCGGCGCCCCGCCGCCCTCTCGGGCGGGCAGCGCCAAAGGGTGGCACTGGCGCGCGCCCTTGCCCGCGATCCCGCACTCCTTCTTCTCGATGAACCCTTCTCGGCCGTGGACAAGGCCACGCGGCTGAGACTCTACCGCGAGATCGCCGCCCTGCGCGCAAGGCTGACCATGCCGAGCCTCCTTGTCACCCACGATCTCGAGGAAGCGGTGATGCTGGCCGACCGGCTCGCGGTGCTCGCCCATGGCCGCATCCTCCAGACCGCCCCCCCCGAAGAGATCCTGACGCGGCCCTGCTGCACTGCCGTCGCTCGCCTCGTCAATCTGCGCAACATCTTCCGGGGCAGGATCCGCGCCCTGCCATCCGGGGGCCGGCCCGGCCTCCTCGACTGGCAGGGGCTTTCCCTCGAGTTCTCCCATGCTCCGGCCGGTCTCGTCGCCGGCATGGATCGGCAATGGGTGGTGCCGGACGGGTTCGTCCTCCTTCACAGGCTCGACCGGCCCTCGCGCGGTGAAAGGGAAAATCCCGTCGCGGGCACGATCGCCGGGCTGGTGCCGATCGGCCAGACCGTCGAGGTGACCTTCCGGCCCGATCACGCACCCGAGCTGCCGCTCCATTTTTCCGTGCCGGTCCATGTCGCCCGACGCAACGCCCTCGCCTCGGGCCGCACGGCACGGGTTTCGCTGCTCGCCGAGGGAATCCACATCATGGAAGACGCCCCCACGGCATCGTGAGAACGCCCCGGCAGGCGAAGCGGCCGATCGGCTCTCGCAGCAGGGTGCGGCCCTTGACCTTTTGCCCGCCTGCCTGTTGAAGGGCCGTGGCCAATTCTCAAGGGATCCGAGCGATGGACGAACAGAACCGCAACCTCATCCTTGCAACCGTGCTCAGCACGGTGGTGATCTTCGCATGGTTCATCCTCTTCCCGCCCGAAAGCACCACCCCGCCACCCCAGACGGCAACCACCGAAGCGACGCCTGGCGAGGCGACAGCCGGCGGCGCCACCATCCCCGATCAGGCACTGCCGCTGCCCGGAGAGGTGAAGCTTGAGAGCACCACCCCCGAGGAGCTGCGCCGGAAGGCTCTCGCCCGCTCGCCGCGCCTTGCTGTGGATACGCCGCGGCTTACCGGCTCGATCGCGCTCAGGGGGGCGCGGATCGACGACCTTCTCCTCAAGGACTATCGCAAGACCCTCGATCCCGATTCGGGCAATGTGGTCCTGTTCTCGCCCGTCGGCACCGATCAGGCCTATTACGCCATCAGCGGCTGGATCCCGGCCGGCGATCTTTCCTTCGCGGACGTGCCCGGTCCCGACACGCTCTGGGAGGTCGAGAAGGGCGACAGGCTCACCATCGACAGCCCGGTGACCCTGCGCTGGGACAACGGCAAGGGGCTCGTCTTCCGCCGCACGATCTCGGTGGATGAAAACTACCTCTTCACGGTGGAACAGAGCGTCGAGAACCGGTCGGGCAAGCCGGTGCGCCTCGCGCCCTACGGCATCGTCGCCCGCCACGGCAAACCCAAGGGGCGCAGCTACTACATCCTCCATGAAGGCGCCATTCTCGAGCATGACGGCAAGCTCGAGGAAATCGGTTACAAGAAGATCCCCGATCTCGATTTCGACCCCAAGGAGCGGGGCAATGTCGAGAAGATCGACGTTGCCGCCAATGGCTGGGTCGGCTTCACCGACAAGTACTGGATGGCGACCCTCGTTCCCGACCCGGGCACGGCCTTCAAGGCGGTCGTGAAGTATTTCGCCGGCGCCGACATCTACCAGGTCGAAAGCCGCCAGCCGGTGATGACCATCGCCGACGGGAGTACCGCCACGGCCAGCACCAACCTCTTCGCCGGGGCGAAGGAATGGGAGACCATCCGCCATTACGAGGAAACCCGCGGCTTCGAACGGTTCATCGACGCCATCGACTGGGGCTTCTTCTTCTTCCTCACCAAGCCCATCTTCCGCGTGCTCCATTTCATCAACGGGCTGATCGGCAACATGGGCTGGGCGATCATCGGCCTGACGATCTTCATCAAGGCACTGCTGTTCCCGCTCGCCTGGAAATCCTATGTCTCGATGGCACGGATGAAGGAACTCCAGCCCGAAATCGAGAAGCTCAAGGAACGCGCCGGCGAAGACCGGCAGATGCTCCAGCAGGAGATGATGAAGCTCTATCGCGAGAAGAAGGTGAACCCGGCCGCAGGCTGCCTGCCGATCCTCCTGCAGATCCCGATCTTCTTCTCGCTCTACAAGGTGATCTTCGTCACCATCGAGCTGCGCCACGCCCCCTGGATCGGCTGGATCCGCGACCTTTCGGCACCGGACCCGACCAGCTGGATGAACCTCTTCGGCCTCCTGCCCTGGGATGCACCCGGCCCGACCAGCATCTTCGGCATCTTCTCGATCGGTGTGCTGCCGATCCTGCTCGGCATCTCCATGTGGCTGCAGCAGAAGCTCAACCCCGCCCCGACAGACCCGATCCAGCAGAAGATCTTCGGCTGGATGCCGTGGATCTTCATGTTCATGCTGGGGAACTTTCCTTCGGGCCTCGTGCTCTACTGGATCACCAACAACACCATCTCCTTCGTCCAGCAATACATCATCATGCGGATGCAGGGGGTGAAACCTGACGTTCTGGGCAACATCCTTTCGAGCTTCCGTCGCCACAGCGGGGAGAAGAGCGGATGACGACCGGACGGCTCGTCGCCATCTGGCGCCATCCCCTCAAGGGGCATGGCCGTGAGGCGCTCGAAGCGGTGGATCTCGTGCCCGAGGCCGCCCTGCCCTTTGACCGGCACTGGGCGGTGCTGCAGAAAGGGGCGGCCGAGGCCGGAAAGGCCGGCCGGGAGTGGATCCGTTGCATCAACTTCATGCGCGGCGCCAAGGCGCCCACCCTTCAGGCGATGGAGGCACGGCTTTCCTTCGAAGGGGACGTGCCCTTCCTTTCCCTGACCCATCCGGAGCGGCCACCCATCCGCTTCAACCCGGATGATGCAGCCGATGCCGCCCGCTTCCTCGACTGGGTTCGCCCGCTCTATCCGGCCGACCGGCCAGGGCCGACGCGCATCATCGCCCTGCCCGGCCGCGGCAATACCGACAGCCCCTTCCCCTCGATTGCAATTCACGCCATGGCCTCGCTCAGGGCCCTGTCCGAACATGCCGGCCGGCCGCTCTCGCCTCTGCGCTTTCGCGGCAATCTCTGGCTCGAGGGACTCGCCCCCTGGGAGGAGTTCGATCTCGTCGGCAAACGCATCCGTATCGGCGGGGCCGAGCTCGTCGTCGAAGAGCCGATCGGTCGCTGCCGCGCCACCACCGCCGACCCGGAGACGGGGCGCATCGACTTCGACACCCTCGCCCTTCTGGAGCGGCTGCAGGGCGGGGAGCGCAATTTCGGCGTCTATGCGCGTGTCGTCGCGCCCGGCCCGATCCGCAAGGGTGACGAGATGGAGGTGCTCGGATGAGCGATCGCACCGAGAGGTTCCCGATCGTCGAGATTGACGACCCCGAAGCCCTCACCCGGGGCCGCAAGCTCCTCACGGGGGATGTCGCATTCCTCAAGGGGGTGGTTTCGCTCGACGGTCTGCCCCCGGCCGACCGGCTCGAGATCTGTTTTGCCGGGCGTTCCAATGTCGGCAAGTCGTCGCTCATAAACGCACTCACCCGCCGCAAGGGGCTCGCGCGCACCTCGAACACGCCGGGGCGCACCCAGGAGCTCAACTTCTTCACCCTCGCCGCCAGCCACTACCTCGTCGATCTGCCGGGATACGGCTATGCCAAGGCACCGAAGGATCTCGTCGCCCGCTGGCAGAAACTGCTCCGGGACTACCTTGCCGGCCGACCCAACCTGCGGCGGGTCTTCGTGCTGATCGATTCGCGTCACGGCATCAAGAAGGTGGACGAGGAAATCATGGGTCTCCTCGACAGGGCGGCGGTGCCCTTCGAGGTCGTCTTCACCAAGGCCGACAAGGTGAGGAAGGGCGATCTCGAGAAAAATCTCGAGCAGAGCCGGGCAGTGCTCGAGAAGCATCCAGCCGCCTATCCCGGCATCGTCGTCACCTCTTCCGAGAAGGGCATCGGCATCGACACGTTGCGCGCCGAGATCGCCGCCATCGAATAGGCTTTCCCCGCCTGCCATGCCCGCTCGGGAGGCAACGGAAAGGGGCTGGCACGCAGAGCGGTCGGCCCGTCCCCTGTCAGCCCGCGCCTCCCATGCCCGGATTGCGCGGCTGACCTTCGCTTCTTCCCGGCAGCCGTCATGGGAGACGCGCGACGAAATGCTCGCCTTCGGCTGGGCGGACTGCGCACATGCCCCCATGGTGCATGCCCTGCCACACAGAGCCGAAGCATCATCCGCTGACGACATGGGAAGGCCGACCCTGCACACACTGCATGGCGATCTTCCCTGGCGCAAACGCCCGAACGGGATGCTGCCGTCCCGGAGCGGCGGGGCACGCTCCGAAGATCTCCGACCCTTTTCCGTGTTCTCCCGGTCCGGCCCCGTCAGCCCTTCTTGCGCCCCGAACCCGGCGCAGGCATCGGCACTTCGCGGCCGGTGCCGAGGGCCAGGGTGTGCTCCCGCAGCCAGGCCATGAAGCCGCGCGGATCGCTCTTCCAGCGGTCGATCTCGTCGCGCTCGAGCGGATGGCCGATATGGGGCCGCTGGGGCTTGCCGATGGCATGGGCGATCTCGTGCAGGAGCAGCCCCTGCCGCAGCACCGGAGAGATCTTGTTTGCGATCTGATACCAGCGGCTGTTCTGGCCGGGAAAGCGGATCGGCACCACCCGCGCCCGGCTCTTGAGCAGCATCTTGGCGGTGAAGGGGTGCCATTCGGCTTCCAGGGCGTCGTCGAACCAGCCGGGCGAGGCCGCCACCTGCCCCGCGGGGAACAGGATCACCACCCCGCCCTCTTCGAGATGGGCCATCGCTTCCTGACGCATGCGCAGGTTCTGCCGCACCGCGTCGGGCTCATGGGGAAAGGCCACGGGCAGCATGTGCCACTTGATCTCGGGCACATTGGTCAGAAGCGACCGGGTCAGGATCTTGAAATCCTGCCGCACCTGCCCGACGAGCTCGGCCAGAACCAGCCCGTCCACCAGCCCGTGCGGATGATTGGCAACCACCACCACCGGCCCTTCCCTGGGGATGCGGGCGATCTCCTCCTCGGGCGTGAGCAGCTCGATCTCGAGCAGATCGAGCGCCTTGCGCCAGAAGCTGACCCCGGGCGGACGGCCCGTGCGCTCGTATTCGCGCACCAGCTTCAGCAGGGTGTATTTCCCCGTCATCCATTCGATCACCCGGATGACGGCGGCGCTCCAGGGGTCTCCGAAAGACGAGGCATAGGAAAGATTGCTGCCGTCATAGGGCTTGTAGTCGGGATCCTCGACATAGGCAGCCCGTGGCGCATAGACGCTTGCCACTTCCTCGGGCACGACCGCTCTCGCCGGCCCCTGCTCCTGTCTGTCCTGCGTGTCGGAGGCCGCCTCCTGCCGTTCACCCATCAGAATTCCTCTCCGAAACGATCCTTCACCAGCGCCTCGAGTTTCCCGGCCAGGATCTCGGCCCCCTCGCCCTCGATCACGACATCGATCCGGCTGCCCCGGCCGGCTCCCAGCATCAGCAGCCCCATGATCGAATCACCCGACACCGTCATTCCGTCCTTCGATACCTCGACCCGGCATTCATGCCCCTCGACCAGCTCGACGAATTTCGCCGAGGCCCGGGCGTGAAGACCCTTCTCGTTGACGATCTCCAACGTCCGCCGGATGGTCATGCCCCGTTCCTCCTCTCGAAGACATCGAGATATTTCCGCCCGGCCTCCGCTGCCTGCCGCACCGCCTCCTCCAGGGGGCGATGACGGCACTTGGCCAGTTTGATCAGCATCGGCAGATTCGCGCCATAGAGGATACACCGACCCGGACTCTCGCAAGCCGGCAGGGCAAGATTGGTGGGTGAGCCGCCGAATATGTCGGTGACGATGGCCACGCCTTCGCCTTCGTCCACCGCCTCGGCCGCTTCGCGGATCTCACGGGCCTTGGCAGCGCGGTCGTCCTTGTCATGAATGGCGATGGCCCGCACGCCGGGCTGGGGGCCGATGACATGTTCGACCGCCGCCAGATATTCCCGGGCCAGCCCTCCATGGGCGACGATGACGATCCCGATCAACTGTCCTGATCCGCTTGCAATTCCCTGTGCCGTATAGACACGCGCCGCCCCCTTTCTGCAAGGGCCCTGCCGATCATTTCCGCCATCGCCACCGAACGGTGGCGCCCGCCGGTGCAGCCGAAGCCGAGACCGAGGGCGGCACGGCATTCGCGGGCAGCGCGCCCATGAGCCATTTCGACGAGGGCAAGCACATGCCCGCAAAAGGCGGCGTGGAGCGGGTCGGCACGCACATGGGCCTGCACCGCCGGGTCCTGCCCGGTGAGGGGACGGAGTTCCGGTTCCCAGTGGGGATTGTCGAGCAGCCGGCAATCGAAGACGAAATCGAGCCCGGCCGGCAGGCCCGCCGGATAGGCGAAGGAAACGATGTCGATCCGCGGATCCTTCCCGGCCGCGCCGACAAGCAGATCGCGCACCGCACCGCGCAGCTCATGAGGGGAAAGGGCGGTGGTGTCGATGACAAGATCGGCCGCTTCGCGCAAGGGAGCCAGCAGCGCAAGCTCGCGCATGATCCCTTCCCTGGCCTGCCCCTCCGGCGCCAGCGGATGTCGGCGGCGGGTCTCGATGAAGCGCGCCTCGAGCGTTGGAGCGGCGCAGTCGAGAAAGAGCAGCCGGGGGCGCAGATCCTGACGCTCCAGCTGGGTCCGCTGATCGAGCAGTGCGGCGCTGTCGAAATCGCGTGTGCGCGGATCGACGGCCACGGCCAGGGGGCGCCCGGCGGCGGGCTTGTCGAGAAGCCGGGGCAGAAGCGCGAGCGGCAGGTTGTCGATGGTCTCGAAGCCGAGATCCTCGAGGGCCTTGAGCGCTGTCGTCCGCCCGGCGCCGGCCGGTCCGGTGACGAGCACGACGCCGGGACGTGCCGTGCCTGCGCTGCTTTCGCCTGCGCTGCTTTCGGCCATGTCTGTCATGCATCGCCTCCCAGCCTTGGCCCCGGCCTCAACCACCCGGCGGTGGCGCGACCCTTTCCCCCATCAGATAGCAGCGCAGCGCAGCTGCCAGAAAGGGGTGACCTGCCCCACGAATGGTCACGATCTCGCGCCCGAGAAGACGGGTCGTGTCCATCTCGGGCAGGCGTGCCACCGGCGGCCTGTCAAGATCGACGATGAGCGCAAGCGGGACATTTTCGGCATGAGGCAGCCTCAGAATGCCGATTCCACGCACTTCCACCAACCCCGCGAGGGTGGGGGGGCAGGCAAGCAGCAGCCGGCCACCGCGCGCGATCAGCCGGGTTCTGTCGTCGGCAACGAGGGTGGCGCCAAGGGCGATGAGCTCGAGTGCGAGGCGTGACTTGCCGGCCCCCGAGTGGCCGCGGATCAGCACCCCCTGCCCATCAAGCGCGACGGCCGAGGCGTGAACGATCGCTTCGCCCGTTTCTCTCTCCCCCATCTTTCGCGCCCATC
Organism: Albidovulum sp.; assembly: GCA_015487815.1. Classification (GTDB taxonomy): domain Bacteria; phylum Pseudomonadota; class Alphaproteobacteria; order Rhodobacterales; family Rhodobacteraceae; genus WFPA01. Next base: position 7,384 of record WFPA01000069.1, on the reverse strand, counting down.
CTTCGCGCCACGCCCCTCACAGCGGCAGGCCGACGACGAAGCGCGCGCCGAGTGGCTCGGAGGTCGGATCCTCTTCGCCGGGACGGATGTTTTCGGCCCAGATCACGCCGCCATGGGCCTCGACGATCTGCTTCGAGATCGCAAGCCCCAGGCCGCTGTGATTGCCGAAATCGTCTGCCGGCCGTTGCGAGTAGAAGCGGCTGAAGATCTTTTCGAGCGCTTCTTCGGGAATGCCGGGGCCGGTATCCTCGACCACGATCAGCACCCGGTCGCCCTTGCGCCGCGCCCACAGGCGGATGGCGTCACCTTCCTCGCAGAAGGAAATGGCGTTCGACAGGAGATTGACCACCACCTGGGCAAGGCGTGCCTCGAGCCCCTTGATGATGACGGGTTCGCCCGGCAGGTCGGTGATGAAGTCGATCCCCTTCCCCTCGGCTTCGAGACGGTGGAACTCGGCCAGCGCCTCGAGCATCTTCACGAGATCGAAGGGGGCCATCTCCTCCTTCACCAGCTCGGCATCGAGCCGTGAGGCGTTGGAGATGTCGGAAACCAGCCGATCGAGCCGCCGGACGTCATGGTCGATCACGTCGAGCAGCTTTTCCCGCTGGCCGTCGTTCTTCACATGGCGCAGGGTCTCGACCGCCGAACGGAGCGAGCCGAGCGGGTTCTTGATCTCGTGAGCGACATCGGCCGCAAACTGCTCGTTGGCCTCGATACGGTCGTAGAGGGCGGCGATCATCCGGCGGAAGGCGGCCGAAAGGCGGCCAATCTCGTCGGGCCGGTCGGACAGGTCGGGTATGCGGACCTTGCGCCGCCGTCCGCCCCCGTTGCGTCCATCGGCGATATCGCCGCTCTCGGCGGCCGCGGCGAGGTCGTTCAGCGGGTTGGCGATGGTGGCGGCAAGGACAAGCGAAAGTGCGATGGAGACGATGGCGGCGATGGCGAAAAGCTGGAACAACCGCTCGCGTTCCCGTGCAAGGGCCGCCATGAGTGCCGAACCGTCCTCGACGAAGACCACCGCCCCGGCCACCCCCTTGCCGTGACGGATCGGGGCAGCGGCGACGGGGAGGTAACCACCTGGCGTCTCATCCACCCGGGCCACGATCCGGCCGTCAAGGGCTTCGCGCACCGCCGTCTGCCAGGGGGGCGGCGCATCGGCATCGATACGCGGCTTCGACGCCGAGAAGGGTGTGGACAGGAAGCGCCAGATGCCATCGAGAAGGTCGGTGATGGGGGTGACCCCCGCATCCGCTTCCGCGGGCGGGGCGTCCTTGCGCGCGACCACGACAAGCGCCGGGTCGACGATCAGCAGCGTGCGGCCCGGGGGCAGATCGAGCCGGGTGATGAGACGCTCGACATCCACCCCGTCGCCGGCCGCCAGCGAGACCGGCCCCTCGGGCAGCATCGCCTCGATGGCGGTAGCCAGAAGTCGGGCCTCGCGGGCGAGACTGGCACGGCGATGCTCGAGGATCGAGCTGTTGTAGGGGCTGACGATGAGGATGCCGACGAGAAGAACGGCCAGCCCGAGAAGATTGTAGATGATGATCTTGCGCGCGAGCGGCGAGCGAAACGGCAGCGGCCAGCTGCGCCCCTCGGCCGGGGCCGGGGCGGACGCTCCTTCCGCGGGGACATCCCCGGTATCTTCATTCTCGGGGGCCACGGCCCCTCCGGGTTCTATGCCGCCGATGGCGTTCATTCCTCGTTGTAGCGATAGCCGATGCCGTAGAGCGTCTCGATGGCGGAAAACTCGGGATCGACCTGGCGCATCTTCTTGCGGATGCGCTTGATGTGGCTGTCTATCGTGCGGTCATCGACATAGACCTGTTCGCCATAGGCCACGTCCATCAGCTGGTCGCGGGTCTTGACGAAACCGGGCCGCTGGGCCAGCGCCTGCAGAAGCAGGAATTCGGTCACGGTGAGGTTGACCGGGTGGTCCTTCCAGGTGACGACATGGCGCAGCGGGTCCATGGTGAGCGAGCCGCGCACGAGGACTTCGGCCTTCTCCTCGGGCGCCTCGGCCTTCTCGGCCGCCTCCTTGCGGCGCAGGATCGCCCGGATACGCTCGACGAGAAGCCGCTGGGAAAAGGGCTTCTTGACATAATCGTCCGCCCCCATCCGCAGACCCAGCACCTCGTCGATCTCGTCATCCTTCGATGTGAGGAAGATCACCGGCAGCTGGCTCTTCTGACGGATGCGGGCGAGCAGGTCCATGCCGTCCATGCGCGGCATCTTGATGTCCAGCACGGCCATGTCCGGCATGCGGCGGTTGAAGGCTTCGAGCGCGGTGACCCCGTCATTGTAGGTCTCGACCTCGAACCCTTCGGCCTCCAGCGTCATCGACACGGAAGTGAGAATGTTGCGATCATCGTCAACGAGAGCAATTCTCGCCATGGCGATGCTCCTTCTGCTCGAGCGGCTTCTGCCGCCTCATTGATCTGCCTGCCTCTTTTTGAACATGATAATCCCCTCTTTTGCGCCACAAGGCAAGCTTTTCCGCGCAATCTTCCCGTCGCCGCCAGCCATGCCCTGCTGTCGGTTTCATGCCATCGGGAGATTGACAAATCGTTACCATCCGGCCGGCAAAACAGAACCACGCTGATTTCGATGGAAAATTTCCCCTTCCGCAGCGGTTTTCGCACCCGGTCGGCCATGTTATAGGAGCCCTGCGGCTCAGGCCCGGGCCGCGAATGTCAACAGCCTTGTCAAGGGCTTGAGGAGAGCTTGCAGATGACCGAAAACATGCCGAAAGGGCGTGTGAACCCCGCCTTCACACTCGAAAGCCAGGGCATTACCGGCCCCGCCGTCGTCCATTACAACCTGCTCGAACCCCATCTCGTCGAAGCCGCTCTGCGCCAGTCCGAGGGCTTTCTGGGCATTGGCGGCCCGCTCCTCGTGCGCACCGGCAGCCATACCGGCCGCTCTCCGAAGGACAAGTTCGTCGTCCGCACCCCGTCGGTCGAGGACAAGATCTGGTGGGAGAACAACCAGCCGATGGACCCCGAGGCCTTCGACCGGCTCCATGCCGACATGCTGGCGCACATGGAGGGGGGCGAGATCTTCGTCGAGGATCTCCATGCCGGCGCCGACCCGCGCTATCGCGTCAATGTGCGGATGCTGAGCGAACTTGCCTGGCACGCGCTCTTCAACCGCCACCTGCTGCGACGGCCGGCGCGTGAGGAGCTCGATACCTTCACCGCCGAATACACCCTCATCAACCTGCCGTCCTTCCGCGCCGACCCCGCAAGACATGGCTGCCGTTCGGAAACGGTGATTGCCCTCAATTTCGACAGGAAGCTGATCCTCGTCGGCGGCACCGCCTATGCCGGGGAGAACAAGAAGTCGATCTTCACCCTCATGAACTATCTCCTGCCCGAGGAGAACGTGATGCCGATGCACTGCTCGGCCAACCACGCCCCGGGAGACGAGAACGACGTTGCCATCTTCTTCGGCCTTTCGGGCACCGGCAAGACCACGCTTTCGGCCGACACATCGCGGGTTCTGATCGGCGATGACGAGCATGGCTGGTCGGATCAGGGCACCTTCAACTTCGAGGGGGGCTGCTACGCCAAGACCATCAACCTCTCGCCCGAGGCCGAGCCCGAGATCTATGCCACCACCCGCAAGTTCGCGACCATCGTCGAGAACATGGTGTTCGATCCCGAAACCCGGGAGATCGACTTTTCCGACGACAGCATCACCGCCAACACCCGTGCGGCCTATCCGCTGCACTACATCTCGAACGCCTCGTCCAGCGGCATGGCCGGCATTCCGCGCAACGTGGTGATGCTCACGGCCGATGCCTTCGGCGTCCTGCCGCCGATCGCGCGGCTGAGCCCGGCGCAGGCGATGTATCACTTCCTCTCGGGCTTCACCGCCAAGGTCGCCGGCACCGAGCAGGGCGTGACCGAACCCGAACCCACCTTCTCGACCTGTTTCGGTGCTCCCTTCATGCCGCGCCGACCCGAGGTCTATGGCAACCTGCTGCGCCGGAAGATCAACGAAAGCGGTGCCCGCTGCTGGCTGGTCAATACCGGCTGGACCGGCGGACCCTACGGTATCGGCCACCGCATGCCGATCAAGGCCACGCGGGCGCTGCTTTCCGCCGCTCTCGAAGGCAGGCTCGACAATGCGGAATACCGGATCGATCCGAATTTCGGCTTCGAGGTGCCGGTGTCGGTGCCCGGTATCGATGACAGCCTGCTCGATCCACGCTCCACCTGGAGCGACCCCGCGGCCTATGACGAACAGGCCCGCAAGCTGGTGAAGATGTTTGCCGACAACTTCGCCCAGTTCATGCCTCATGTGGACGAGGAGGTGAGGGCAGTCGCCCTTGGCTGAGTGAAGCCCACCTCGGCGACCCAGCGCCCCGCCCCGCGGCGGGGCGCTTTCTTTTCGACCTGATGTCCTCGCAGACTGCAGCCCCTGCTATGGGCAACCCGGCCGGCTGACCGCTCAGAGCAGCAGGGCAAGGCCACGGCGCATGATGTTGATCCCGACGACAAGCAGGACCAGAAGCGTCAGCCGGCGGAAGCCGCCCTGGTCGATGCGGTCATGAAAGCCGAGGCCGATCCGCTGACCGAGGAGGATCGGCACGACCATCAGCAGCGAGAAGGGCAGCGTCGTCCGGTCGAGAACGCCCGAATGCAGATGGGCGAAGAGGAGCACGATCGATCCGAGAAGGAAGGTCACCCCCTGCACGCGCACATGCTCGACCTTCGGCAGATCGAGGGCGAGAAGATAGAGAATCAGCGGCGGCCCCCAGACACCGGAGATGCCGCCGATCAACCCGCCGATCGCGCCAAGGATCATTTCGAGGGCGATGTTGCGCCCGCCAGCGAGGCGCGGTCGCCAGCCCAGAAGCTGAATGGCACAGAAGAAGACAATGAAACCGCCAAGGCCGAGGAAGAAGGCCGCTGCCGGGATCGAGCGCATCAGCAACGCACTGACATAGATCCCGGCAAAGAGCACGGCATTGAACGGCAGGAAGGCCCTGAGCGAGCGGAGCGCCGCGCCCGTCCCCTGACGCAGGCTCTGGAAAAGGTTGGTTGCCACCGAAGGGACGATCAGCCCGGCCAGAGCGAGCTCGGGCGGCAGGAAGGAACCGAGGCCGGAGACGAGGATCATCGGCAGGGCGAATCCGACCACCCCCTTGACGAACCCCGCCAGAAGGCCGATCGCGAGAGCTAGGGCCAGGCTCTCGGGGGGCAGCAGAGACAGGAATCCTTCGAGCAACAATCTTTTCCCCTATGCCGATCGGTGCGCATCATTGTTGCGCTGCATCTGCAAAGCCGCTATGCAGCATCCGATCCGGGCCCGCGCCCGTGCGCGCCTTCCCTTCAACCCGAGCTGGCGAGGAGAGACAATGACCGAAGCGCTCGTGCCGAACCTCATCGAAACCGGCCGCACGGCCGTGGCGGATGCCGGGAACTGGCTCGCCGGGGCCACGGCAGGGCTGAGAGCCACGCTCGCACCCGAAGGGAAGCTCGACCCGGCGCGGCTTTCGCGAGAACAGACTGCGGCTCATGCGCTGGCCTGGTCAGCAACCGTGGTCGAGAGCCTGCGGCAGATGCAGGGCTGGGCCGAACGGCTGGACGCGGCCGGCGAGTTCGGCGAAACCGAACGGCTCCTTCATCAGATTGCCCTCGGCGAATATCTCGCCCAGCTCAAGGGCGGCATTCCCATGAGCCAAGGGGAGCTGGCTCGCCCCGTCGATCTGGGGAGCGATGGGGACGGGCTCGATACGCCGGCCGTCACCCTCCTCACCCGGAGCGGCAACACCCCCGGCGCGCGACGCCGCCTTGTCGAGCTGATGCAGGCGCAGGAGGGCGCCTCCACCTTCGGGCGCACCGGTCTCGACGAGGAGCTCGAGATGATCCGCGACCAGTTCCGCCGCTTCACCGAGGAAAAGGTCACCCCCCATGCCCATGACTGGCATCTGGCCGACGAGCTGATCCCGATGACGCTCATCGGCGAAATGGCCGAGATGGGCGTCTTCGGGCTGACCATCCCCGAGGAGTACGGCGGATTCGGGCTCTCGAAGGCGGCGATGTGCGTCGTTTCGGAAGAGCTCTCGCGCGGCTGGATCGGGGTGGGTTCCCTCGGCACGCGCTCCGAGATCGCCGCCGAGCTGATCCTGGGCGGCGGCACCGAGGAGCAGAGGGAAAAATGGCTGCCGCGGATCGCCTCCGGGGAAATCCTGCCGACCGCCGTCTTCACCGAACCCAATACAGGTTCCGATCTCGGCAGCCTCTCCACCCGTGCCGTGCGGGAGGGTGACGGCTGGCGCATCACCGGCAACAAGACCTGGATCACCCATGCCGCCCGAGCCTCGCTGATGACGGTGCTGGCGCGGACCGACCCCGAAAGCCGCGACTGGCGCGGTCTTTCGATGTTCCTCGCCGAGAAGACACCCGGCACCGAGGCCGATCCCTTCCCCGATCCGGGCATCACCGGTGGCGAGATCCCCGTGCTCGGCTATCGCGGCATGAAGGAATACGAGCTTGCCTTCGACAATTTTCCGGTGCCGGCGGAGAACCTTCTCGGCGGGGTCGAGGGGCAGGGCTTCAAGCAGCTGATGCGGACCTTCGAGAGCGCACGCATCCAGACCGCCGGCCGGGCGATCGGTGTCGCCCAGTCGGCGCTCGACGTCGCCCTGCGCTACGCCCAGGAGCGCAAGCAGTTCGGCCAGCCGCTGATCGCCTTTCCTCGCGTGTTCTCGAAACTGGCGATGATGGCGGTCGAGATCATGATCGCACGGCAACTGACCTATTTCTCGGCACGCGAGAAGGATCAGGGCCGGCGCTGCGATCTCGAGGCCGGCATGGCCAAGCTTCTCGGCGCACGGGTAGCCTGGGCCGCCGCCGACAATGCCGTGCAGATCCACGGCGGCAACGGTTTTGCCATGGAATACCCCGTCTCGCGCATCCTCTGCGACGCCCGGATTCTCAACATCTTCGAGGGCGCTGCCGAGATCCAGGCGCAGGTGATTGCCCGACGGCTGCTCGAATCCCCCTCCTCGTGAGCCGACAGCCCATGCGCTTCGCGCCATGAGTCGCGCTCCGGGGGCGAGCGCCTGCACATGCACCCAGGCCCGAGACGGGCAGCAACGGGATGCATTTCCGGCCCGACCGGATGGACCGGGCAGTCCTCTGGTGTTTCCCACCTCGTCTGTCGTCTATGAATGATTGCTGGTGTTTCTGCCTCCGTTCCTGTTCGAATCGGGCTGATCTTGCCGTCGATTCGTGAACAAATCGTCAACCCGGCCGGAAATCGGGGAGCAAGCGCACCGGAACGCGACTGCCGGCGCAGTGGCGCTGGCTGCGGACATCACGCACTGCCGTCGGCTGCACGCTTCAGCCGGGCCGCGAATCGCTCGCGGGCCGGC